>JAJACG010000032.1 GCA_022601635.1 Chlamydiales bacterium
CCCTTGAAACGGTTACCCGTTTACACGCTTTCCAAGCGTGCTCCTTCGGCCACTCGGACACCCCTCCGAAGGCCAGCAAGTCTACACCAGACAAAGATTGATTGAAAATCCTTTTTTCCCTATCCTTATTACCCATGCGACTCCCTTTTATTCTATTATTTCTTTTTGGATCGCTTTTAGCTAAACCTCTTGTTTTAGTTAGTGTTCCCCCACAAAAATTTCTTGTCGAATCGATCGCAGGGGATGCTTGTGATGTGGAGGTTTTGGTTCCATCTGGTTCAAGCCCACACACCTATGAGCCTAAAGCACGGCAGATCGATCGTATCCAAGAGGCTGCAATATGGTTCCGCATTGGGGAGGGCTTTGAATCACGTCTTCTCTCTTTGGTCAAAAACATTGTTGATCCAAGAGAAAATTTGGACCTCCTTGGCTGTCGCTGTCATGGTGGTGCTGATCCACATATCTGGCTTTCCCCAAAACTCTTGAAAAGCCAAGCTGTGCAGATTCATCGTGAGCTAAAGTCAATTTTAGAGTGTGATTTAGAGGAAAATCTTGCTCTTCTGCTCACTCAGCTAGATGAGCTAGATGACTCCCTTTCAAAAAGAGAGTTTCCTGAGGCGATCTTGGTTTCTCACCCCGCTTTCGGATATTTTTGTCGCGACTACGGTATTGAGCAGCTATCTGTTGAGATGGAGGGCAAAGAGCCCTCTGTGAGACAGCTCACCTCTTTGATCAAAACAGTTCAAGAGCGAGAGCTTGGTACCATTTTCTTACAAAGACAGTACTCTAAAAGGGGCGGTCTGCGGGTGGCAAAGCGGCTAGACCTCCAGGTACATTATCTGGACCCCTATGCTGAAGATGTCATTGCCAACTTAGAAAAAATCGGGGAGATGATTTGTGATTGAGGTAAAAGATCTCTCATTTGGTTTTTCAAATAGACGCGTCTTACGCAATGTCTCTTTCTCAGTTCAAGAGGGTGAGTTTGTTGCTCTTTTTGGCCCCAATGGCGGTGGTAAGACGACGCTTTGCAAACTGCTTGTTGGTCTTCTGAAGCGCCAATCAGGCCTCATTTCGATGCCCAAAGAGGTGGCCTATGTCCCACAAAACTTTGCGGCTGATCCCCTCTTCCCCATCTCTGTTCTAGAGGTAGTCTTGATGGGCCGCCTCAGCTCTGCGCTATTTGGCTACTCCAAAGAGGATAGAGCGCAAGCACTTTTGGCCCTCAAGCGTGTCGGAATGGAGGCGTATGTCAATACTGCCTTTTCCGCTCTCTCTGGAGGCCAGAGGCAGCGAGTCTTGGTTGCACGCGCTTTGGTGAGCCACCCTAAGATTTTGATTCTAGATGAGGCTTTAGCAAATGTCGATACTCTTTCGGCCCACAGCTTACTCGAGCTACTCAAATCACTTGACTTGACCATCTTGATGGTGACACATGATCTACCCTCTGCTGTTGAGAATTGTGACCGTTTGATCTGCATCAATGGCACTTCTCAAGAGATGGAAAAAAGTCAGTTATGCCACCACTTTGAAAGCGGTCTCTACCATGGGGTGGGTGTATGAATTTCTTGCAGGCACTTTGCCAAAACCCTCTCCTACAGATGGCTTTAATAGCCTGTGTAGGCGCCTCATTTGCTAGTGGCATCATTGGCTCATTTGTGGTGACCAAGAGGATTGTTTCGCTCACCGGCAGTATCGCTCACAGCGTACTTGGAGGGTTGGGATGCGCTCTCTTCCTGAGACGCGTCTACCACCTAGAGTGGTTGATGCCGATCTATGGAGCGATCATTGGCAGTCTCATCTCAGCGCTGATCATCGGCTACGTCCACCTTCACTACCGCGAGAGAGAGGATTCGATCATTGCGATGATCTGGTCTGTTGGTATGGCCAGTGGCGTTATCTTCGCCAGTCAGACACCCGGTTTCAACGTGGAGCTCATGAATTTTCTTCTCGGCAATGTGCTCTGGGTCAGCTCAACTGACTTGATCATCTTAGGGCTACTCGATCTCGTTATTTTGGCAGTCGTCTGGGTCAAATATAAGCACTTTTTGGCTCTCTGCTTTGATGAGGATCAAGCGAAACTGCAGGGCCTCAATGTACCACGGCTCTATTTTCTACTCTTGGGCTTGATCGCCCTTGGTGTTGTACTATTGGTCCATACAGTGGGGATCATATTGGTGCTCAGCATGCTGGTTCTGCCTCCCGCTATTGCAGAGAAGTTCACCTTCAAGCTTAGCCGCATGATTGGCATTAGCATCATGCTCAATATTCTCTTCTCTTTGGGGGGGCTTGCTATTTCCTACAAGCTAGACTGGCCAGCAGGTGCCACCATTTCGCTCTTCTCTGCTGGAATATATGTGCTCAGCTTGCGCTTCAAAAGAGCCGTCAGTGTTTCAAGTCCTTCGCCTGTTAGCGCTGAGATTGACACTGCATCTGGATGATCGCCACCCAAATCACTCTTATTCCAAGCAATGATGCGAGGCTTTTCCAAAAGCTTGGGGTCGTGATTTTTCAACTCCTCAAGAAGGATATTGAGATCCTCCTCTGGATCCTCCTTTGATCCATCGATCACAAATAGAAGGAGGCGCGTGCGCTCGATATGGCGCAAAAACTCTAGACCAAGGCCGCGGTTTTCATGAGCACCTTCAATAATTCCTGGGATATCAGCAAAGGTGATACGCTTATCATAGTCATACTCCAAAACGCCTAAGTTTGGCTTGAGCGTCGTGAAGGGATAGGCACCAATTTTTGCCTTTGAGCGCGTCAGCTGTCCAATCAGGGTTGATTTTCCAGCATTAGGAAAACCCACAAGCCCTACATCTGCAATAGATTTGAGTTCTAGCTCAACAGCTCTCTCCTGTCCCTCTTTACCCGGAGTACAGAAGTTAGGGGCGCGGTTAGTCGATCTCCTAAAGAAGGTGTTGCCAAGGCCACCCTTGCCACCCTCACAGATCATGAAGCGTTCGCCAGCTTTTGTAAAATCGAAAAGAACAGCGCCAGAATCGGCATCTTTGATCAAAGTGCCAGGAGGGACCTTAATGACCCTCTCCTTACCGCGCTTTCCCTGTCTGTTATTAGATCCACCAGAGCCACCATTTTCGCCCTTAATGATGCGCTGGTAGCGGAAGGCGTCGAGCGATGCTGTCTGCTCACACGCCTCGATAGTGATCGAGCCCCCAGGACCGCCATTGCCGCCATAGGGACCACCTTTTGGAAGATATTTTTCACGGCGCCAGGCGACAACTCCGTTGCCACCTCGGCCTGCGATCAGCTTAAGTCTTATGCGATCGGTGAACATGATCTCTCCCCCTCAATTAGCCCTAAGCGGGCTGGATCATCACGTAGGTGTTTTTTGCCTTACGGAACTGTACAATGCCATCAGTCAATGCGAAAAGCGTGTCGTCATTACCACGACCCACATTCTTATCTGGATGCCACTTTGTGCCGCGCTGACGCACCAAAATGCTGCCCGCCTTCACAAATTCGCCCGAACCAACCTTGATTCCAAGGCGCTTCGACTTCGAATCTCTACCGTTCCTGGATGAACCCTGACCTTTCTTATGTGACATTCTACTTCTCCGTCTTCTTCTTCACTGCAGCCTTTTTAGGAGCTGCCTTCTTAGCTGCCGCTTTCTTTGCAGGTGCCTTCTTAGCCGCAGCCTTTGGAGCTGCCGCTTTCTTAGCTGCTGCTTTCGGAGCCGCCTTCTTAGCCGCTACCTTCTTCACAGGTGCAGCCGCCTTAGTCACACCACCAAACCCTAAAATCTTTACTCTTAGGTAATCCTGACGATGCCCCACCTTGCGGCGCGTACTACTTTTACGTCTTTTATATTTGAAGGCAATAACCTTAGGGCCTCTGACTGGTCCTAACACCTCGCCTTGCGCTTTTACATCCAAAATAGGCTCGCCTACTTTGATATCTTTCCCGTCATTGAGGAAAAGCATGTCAAATTCGACATTTTTGTCGTCGCCTTCGAGTAGCTCTACATCAATTACATCTCCCTCACACACACGGTACTGCTTGGCGCCTGATTGGATGACTGCATACTTTGTCATAGTTTCTTCCAAATTTTATTTTTCGATAAATGGAAGACAACTATAACTGGGGAGAGGTTCAAAGTCAATGCCAAAGATCCTATTTCACAGCTCTGCTGATCCAAAATCGCTCTCTTCACTCCAAAGGGAGTTCCCTTCCTATGAAATTCTCACCTCCATTAAGGAGGAAAGCGACTGGCAAGAGGTGGAGATCTTTTATGGGAAAGAGCTCTCAGATAGTGATTTTGAGCAAGCACCTCACCTGCGCTGGGTCCATGCACCAAGCTACGACCTAGACAATCTACCGATAGAAAAAATTCGAGAGCGCGGTTCAGTCATGCTTTCCACCGGCTTCAAACAGAATGTTGAAAATGTGGCCGAATTTGTGATGGGCGCTATTCTCTCCTTTAGCAAGCAATTCTTTCACTGGCCATCGGTCCCCCATGAGCCACAGGAATTTTGGAATTGGCCACTCAAAGAGACTATGTGGTCTTTGCGAAATAAGACCCTTTTACAGATTGGCCTCGGACGCGTCGGCAGCGAAGTGACTAGGCTGGCCAAACTTTTCGAGATGAAGACATGGGGCGTAGGACTGGAAAAAAACTTTCACCCATACTGTAATAAAACATTTTCGTTTAACAACCTACACTCCCTACTCCCCTCGTCTGATGTTGTGGTTGTGGCATTTCCAGGTCAGGGTAAGGGTCGCACACTGCTTGGCAAAGAGGAGATGGCGCTACTCAAGCCGGATTCCATTTTGATTGTAGTGGGTACACGTGAGACAATTGATGAGAAGGCGTTGGTGGAGGTGGCCAAATCGGGCAGATTGCGTGGCATCTTGTTGGACGCCTTGAAAAAGCCGCCTCTTCGCAACTCACCGCTTTGGAGTATTCCGGGAATGATTTTAACTCCAAACGTCTCCACATTCCCTGAGATTGAGACAGATGAGGCTAACTTTGCCCATTTTAGGCGCAATTTGAGGAGTTACATCAAAGGTCATATTTTGGAGATGAAAAACATCTTACAATTATAGATTTCTTCTTCTATTCTAGCTGCATGAAGTATTGGATTGGAGTTGCCAGCCACGAACATGTGAAGCGTGGTGAGGCTGATGGCTTTTGCCAGGTTTGTCATGGGAAGGGAGCTCCTCTTAGGCGGATGAAGCCGGGCGATCTTCTTGTTTATTATAGTCCGTCTGAGAGATTTCGTGAAAAGTCTCCCTGCCAGATGTTTACTGCAATTGGAAGAATTAAGGATCGTGAGCCTTATCAGTTTGAGATGGCGCCAGATTTTGTGCCGTGGCGTCGCGATGTGGATTTTTTTGAGGCGGCGGCAGCGAAGATTCAGCCGTTGATCGAGGATTTGAGTTTTATTCCGAATAAGAGGAGTTGGGGCTATCCATTTCGTTTTGGTCTTTTGGAGATTCCGCAGGCTGATTTTGAATTGATCGCCTCAGCAATGGGTTTGAAAAACGTGTTGCAGAATTAGAGAGAGCTTGATATTGTTTTTGCTTCAGTCGGCCAGATAGCTCAGTCGGTAGAGCAGAGGACTGAAAATCCTTGTGTCGCCAGTTCGATTCTGGCTCTGGCCAATTCTCTAGTTGACATCTTTCCCCAGCTGGATGATCTTTTGATCATGCAACAAGCAATAAGACGTATCCTCTATCGATCTGAATTAGGGCAGAAAATCTACTCCCACCTACGCAACCAAAAAGTTGCCTTCAAACCCGCCTCCGGCCCCTGCTTCCAATTTCTCAATCAAAATGCAATTGGAGAGGAATACGAACGCGCCTTCGAACGAATTTTTCTCCTGCTCAATGCATTCTGCACAAAAGGTGACATTTACGAATTTGGAACCTACCGTGGCTTTACCGCTCGCCTCTTTGCCAAATATATGCTGCGATGCAAGATGCATGACTCTCACTTACACCTTTTTGACTCCTTTGAGGGCTTTCCGGAAGAGGAGGGGTTCGACCAGAGCTCCTATGAATCTAAAAATGGGGCGTGGAAGCCCAAGGGAATGAACGTCCCCCTAAACATGGATCTCTATATTGAGAAGAAACTCTCAAAACTTCTTAAGGACAGACTCCATGTTTGTAAGGGCTTTTTCTCCGACACCCTTCCTGACTACAAGTTTAAGAACAAAGCGCGTTTGGTACATATGGACTGCGACCTCTATAGCTCTAGCCAATACGTCCTCAACCACCTCTTTTCAAATGATATTGTACAAGATGGAACTATCTTTATTTTTGACGATTGGATGACCTCTAGAGGCAACCCTAACCTGGGCCAGAAAAAAGCCACGGCGGAAATTCTCGAGGCGTATCCCCATTTTACCCTAGAACCCTACTTCAACTATGGAATTGGCGCCTCTGTCTTTGTTCTTCATGACCTACGAGTCGAGGCTAGTGCGTGCTGAGCTCCCATACGCGCTCAGATGAAAGATAGATCATCTCCTTGAGGACATTCGATGCTTCATCCATCTGTAAATCATTCGATCCAAATTCAACATCCAAACTGCGCTCTTTAGCCCTCTTCAAAAATAGCTGGAAATTGCGATTCTGCCTCTGCCTCAACTCACTATTTCTCGCAAGCGTTGGCACCAACGCATGCCACTCGGGATGCACCGGCTCTACCTGAGGCAGGTAATACTTAGTAAACCACTTACGTGCGTATGGATCGATATCTGACAGCGGATCATTAAAGACCGGATCTGTTCTGTCTGCCGCCACAGGATACTCCAAATAGCTCTCACCAATCTCCTCAAAATAGACAGATGTTGGAATCACAATATCTGAACGCACACCCATAATCTGTGTCGACTTACCACTAGCCGTATAGTACCTACCAACCGTCACCTTGAAAAAACTATCACTGCGCTTGTCCGTAATCGTCTGATGCTGAATCGTCCCCTTTCCATAGGTCTGCTCATCACCCACAACAATGGCAACCCCATAATCTTGCAATGCCTGCGCCACAATCTCCGCCGCAGATGCCGAATTGCGCGAAACCAAAACCACAATCGGGCCATCAAACGCCTTTTGACCATCCACTGTGCGGAAAAACTTCTCACTCCCATCCGAATACTTCGCAATCACCACAATGCCATTGGAGATAAATAGACCCGCAACCTTCACAGCCTGTGTCAAAAAGCCACCCGTATTATCGCGCAGATCAAGCACAATCCCCTCAAGAGGTCCCTTTGCCTTCAACGAATCAATCGCCTCACGCAGATCCTTCTCACTATTGATCCCACTCTCACCATCATAAAAACTGTGAAGCTTGATCCGCCCAATATAACCATCACCATAAGGTTCCGCCTCAACATCAACCCGCTTATCATCAATAGAAATCTGCTCACGAACCAGTTCTACGTGGAACAGCTGATTGTTGCGCTGAATGCCAAGCGTCATGTGGCTGCCAGCCTTGCCGCGCATCACATCTAAGACATGCTTGAAGTTAGCCTCTCGCACATTCTCTCCATTGACTTCTATAATTGCATCACCAGTCTGGATTGACCCCTCTTTAGATGCAGGGCCTCCCTTCAAGATATCGTGGATAGTCACACCCTCAATTCCCTCACGCAAGACGACACCGATACCGCACATCCCCTTCTGTAGCTGTACCTTCATCGCATACGCCTCATCTGGACTAAAGTATGCTGTATGCGCATCCAAGCTATAAGCAAATGACTTGATTGTGCGCTGAATGATCTGATGCTCCTTCCCCTCAGCTGAGAGAACCACCCCTTCATCATCAATACCAAGGTAGCGATTCTCCGAAGCTTGCAGCTGCCTCTCAATCAGAGCAATGAGCCGATCCTCTTTACCGCGACACTCCTTTTCTCCCACGTCAGCCATTGTGAAAGCAATGAGCTTCAACATGCGATCTTTATGTCTCTGTTGCAACTCGGTTTCACTTCTCGCATACTCTTTAGGAAGCTTGCTTGAAAGAGAGACCGATTTGGCCTCTTTGACAAGAGCTACAGGATCTTTTTGCCACACTCTTCGCCATCCCTGTGCCCTTTTGATACTTATTTCAATTGTGCTATTTAGCTGAAAATAGGTGGCAAAATCCTCTCTCTGATAACCCTCGACCACTACCTCCAAAAGCTGACCTGAAGGCCGCATATAGGCTGTTGCCTCATCCTCATAAAGATAGGCAAAGGTAGGATCAAAATGTTTCACATATATTTTGAGTGAGCGCTGTGCAATCAGCTCACTCATCTCTTTTTTTTCAATGTGATAGTGAAAAAGACGCTGCATCACAGGCTGCACATCACTTGATGTGAGCGTCCGCGGCGAAGCGACTAATGGAAAAGCAATGAGTAGGTTGAGGCAAAAAAATAGCTGTCTTCGCATTCGTTATTCCTGTATGATGATGGAAAGGCCCACACAGGTATCGGAAATTAAAGAAAATACTTTAGATAATTTCTCGCTTGAAAACTTTGAAGGTCCGCTCGACCTTCTGCTCTTTTTGATTCAAAAAGAGGAGGTCGACATCACCGATGTGGAGTTAAAGCGTTTGACTGAACAGTTTGCAGAAAAAATTGATGCAACTGAAATTGACCGCGGCTCCAACTGGCTTGCTCTGACAGCAACACTTTTATTGCTCAAAAGCCAGAAATTAATTCCCGGTGAGCAGATCGATGAGGAGGAGTTGCCACGCGTCGAGGTATTCCAAAAGCTGTTGGAATATTGTCAGATCAAAGAGGCAGCGACAGCGCTGGTTCAACAAGAGGAGAAACAGAGACTCTTCTTCTCACGAGGTGAGATGGACAAGCCAAAGCGCAGCTCAAGCGGCCTTGAAGAGGTGCAGCTCGAGGAGCTGACTGAGCTGATGCAAGAGGTGATCAGCCGAGCGCCCAAAGTGGCCACTATTGAACAGGAGCAGTGGGAAGTAGCTCCAAAATTGGACTTTTTGCGGTCCATTACAAGGATGCCCTTTTCTGAGCTCTTTCATGAGAAGATGTGCCGAAACGAGCTGGTTGTCACCTTCTTGGCACTGCTCGAGTTGATGAAATTAGAAGAGGTCAAAGTAATAAGAGACGGTAATATATATGTTGAATCTACTGGATGTTGAAACCGAATCACAAACAAACACGCCAACGAAAGAGAGTCAGATCAAGCGCATCCTTGAAGCGCTCCTATTCTCCTGCTCAGAATCGATCTCCATCGATAAGCTAAAAGAGGTCATCTCCTCAACCTACCCGATTGGCAAAAGAGAGCTGCGTCGATTAATTGATGAGATGCGCGAAGAGTACCGGACGCAAAATCGCGCCTTCACCATCGACGAAATTGCAGAGGGCTACCTTCTACGCACAAGCGCTGATCTCGGCCCCTATATCGAACTGCTTCATCTAAATAAAAGAGGTGAAAAACTCTCAAAAGCGAGCATGGAAGTTTTGGCCATTATCGCCTACAAATCCCCCATCACACGTGCCGAAGTAGAGGCTCTACGTGGCGTCGACAGCTCAGGCACAATCTCCTCACTCCAAGAGAGAGGCTTGATTGAAGAGGTCGGTCGCAAGCAGGCGCCAGGACGACCCGTGCAATTTGGAGTGACCCGGAGGTTTTTAAAGCATTTTGGATTAAAATCTGCAGCAGATATTCCGCAGCTATGAGTCAGCTGGCTGCTGAGCCGCAAGCTGTAGCCTGCACTGTCCCAGAATCGCAAGCGGTGTTGCCGCAATAATTAGACCCGTTGCCACCGCCACAGATAAGACACCACCCATATAAGGAATCAAGCCCATCCCTATATTCATAAAGCGACGGCTCATCCCAATCCCCATACAGCTAGCCCCAAGTGCAATAAAAACAACAGACGTAATAGCAAGCGCCACCGCACTTACCTTCATCGATCTCGCCATCTCAACTGGCACATAACGCTCAAATTTTTCTCTAACTGCTGGTATCATGGAGCCTATATTAGAACACAAGTAATTATGTGTCAATTAATTGACTCACTTCACTAACAAGAGTTTGTTGTAATTGCAACCAGCTATTGTGGTGAATATCATCGGCTAGTTGGCGATAGAGATGGTCTGCCAACTCTTTGCGCTCCTGAGGCGACGTCTGTAATAATTTCTTGATTGTTTGCAGATTGTATTCAAAGTCATCGAAGCGCAAGAGGTAGGGATGATCATAGGGATAGCCCGTTTGGGGAGAGACCACGGGAATAAAGCCGCGCGCTGCTGCCTCTAAAATGGCTACAGACTGCCCCTCCCACATTCCTGGTTGGATGAAAAAATCAGCTTGGCTTGCAAGTCGAGCCGCTGCTGCTTGATCGAGATTGTCAAAGCGCGCCTGCCCAGTTCCAAAAAGATAGAGCTTGCGATCTACAGCTTGTACCAGCTTGATTGATTCAGGCACACATTTCATGTGACCCATATGCCCAATATAGAAAAAGTTGGAGGTGACATAGTCATATTTGATGCGCTTGAATAGGTCGAGATCCACAGGCTGATGGACGACGCAGTAGCGCTGTTTTTGGAAGAAGGGTGCCCAAAAGTTTTGCTCCCTATCGAGATAATTCTGCTGATTGTATTCTGAAGTGAGCAAGATTGAGCAACACGCCTGATTGTAGAAAGCCATCTCCTCCTCTTTGTCAGAGCAGTGACTCCCCTTCGAGACCACATGATCCTCATGGCCCACAAAGGGAGAGAAGGTGATCAGGCGACTCGTTCTTTTGGAGGCAAGGGCAAAGGTTTCCCCCGGATGACCAATCACCACATCACCCTCTTTGATTTTGGCGATTCGTTTGGGATTTTCACCGCTATAGCGCAAAAAAGTGACACGCCCAAAGGCGCTCTTCAAAGCTGTGTAGCCAAAGTAGCTAATTTCAGTGTTGGCGCGCAAACCGTGGTGAAAACGATCATAACCATTTTTGTGAGTGTAAATGAAAAAGATGCGGCGCCCCGGCAGCTTCTCATTGAGAAGCAATGCTAGTTTACGTGCAAGTTTCAATGCGCTTTCTCCATGTACGGTACGATTTATAATGCCCCCAAATGGTACGCAAGTAGCGCTTGCGCACCTGATACGCCTCATCAGCTACCCCTCTTGGCTGCGAAGTAGAGAGTGAGTCGCCATGCTCACGGAAACAGGAAAAGATTGCTGGAAAAGCAAGAGGCTTAGAAATCTTAGCCAGTCGTAACCAAAGCTCATAGTCCATGCAATATTTGAGCTTGGGATCAAATCCACCCACCTCTTCAAAGAGCGCTCTCTTCACAAAGGTAGCTGGATGGGTGATCGTATTGTAACGCTTCAACTTCTTCATTGAAAAGGGTCGAAAAGCTGTCTTGCGAATAACCTCATCCCTCTCATCAACAATGAGCGCTTGACCATAGAGCCAGCGTAACTTTGGATGCTGTAAAAAGGCCGTGTGCACAAAGGAGAGAACTTTTGGATGGGCCAGAAAATCATCCGCATGCAGATGAAGCAATATCTCCCCCTTCGCAAATCTGACACCACAATTCATCGCATCAGCAATGCCGCTGTCCTTCCCCTGATGAATTTTTACATCATATTTAGAAGCAATTTCTAAGGTTCGATCGCTACTACCGCCATCCCAAATAATATGTTCAAAATCTTGAAATTCTTGCGAGGCGACACTGCGCAAAGTTTTCTCTAAAAAATCTTCCGCATTAAAGGTCGCCGTGATAATACTAAAACGCATGAAAACGATTCTAACCGCTCTTTTGCTTTTTTGTCTCCAGCTCCATGCAGATCACCATGTCCTTGGGATAGGCTCTTATGTTTGGGACTATATCCAACCTGTTGATGATGAATTTCTAGACGCCCTTTATATGGAGAAGAAGGGTCATCTCGATTTAGATTGGCACAGCTTCTGTGACGTTCTATCGCTTGCCGAAAGCTACCCCAAGCCAATGATGATCACTGGGGGCTCGATTGCCAATACTATCAAGGGACTTGCTGCTCTTGGCATCGATTGTGCGCTGACAGGAAAGGCTGGAAGAGACAAGACTGGCGACCTACTTCTCGAAGCGCTCTCAAATGCAGGCATCACCCCTTTTGCCACACGCACTAATACTCCCACCTCTCAGATTATCTCGTTGGTAACACCAGATGGTGAGCGCTCCTTTTGCACCTTTGTTCAATCCTCCTATGAGATCGAAGAGAGCGACCTTCTGCCAAAATATTTTCAAAATCAAGATTTAGTCTACATTGAGGGCTACCTCATTCCTAACAGCTGCGTCGTCGAGAAGGCAGCTCGTCTGGGCAAGGAATATGGAGCGCTTGTGGCCTATGACATTGGCAGTAAAGATTTGGGCGAGCGCTACCGTGAAAGACTTTGGGGATTACTTCGAGACTATATAGATATTTTATTTGTCGATAGCGATGAATCTTACTCCCTCACTCACCTGCCCCCTGCAGAGTCAGCTCGCCTACTTGGCGATCTTTGCAAAGTGGCCGTTGTTAAGGTAGGAGAGGAGGGCTGCTATGTATGCAGCAATGGCAAAGTCTTTCACAAGCCAGCCATCCCCACCAAGGTGGTCGATGCAACAGGCGCTGGCGACCTCTTCGCTGCAGGTTTCCTCTATAGCTATCTTGAAGATGCAGCATTGGAGAAATGCGCCCTTTTTGGAAATCTGATGGGAAGCGCCGCTGTTGAGCGCTTCGGCGGAGAGGTTCCCAAAGAGAGACTTGGCGAGATAGTGGCCACCTTGAAGTAAAATTTATTCTATTAAAAAATATCCCCTTGCGAAAAAGGAGCATCCAGAGTATCCTTGGTCCACTTTAATATGGAGTTCGTATGCCAACGATTAATCAGTTGATTCGAAAAAAAAGAGGGCAAAAGAGCCGACGCAAGAAGTCGCCTGCCCTAAGTAAGTGTCCACACAGACGCGGCGTCTGCCTTCAGGTGAAGACTAAGACCCCTAAAAAGCCAAACTCTGCGCTTCGCAAAGTGGCTTGGGTGCGTTTGTCAAATGGACAAGAAATCATTGCCTATATTGGTGGTGAGGGACACAACCTGCAGGAGCACAGCATTGTTCTTGTTCGTGGTGGCCGCGTAAAAGACCTGCCGGGTGTGCGTTATCACATCGTTAGGGGAGCTCTTGACTGCGCAGCAGTTAAGGATAGAAAGCAGAGCAGATCACATTACGGCGCTAAAAAGCCGAAGTAATTCTAAGATGGGGTAACTCCTCATCTTGGTGTGAAGCCTCCTCATGTGGGGAGCCTTCGCAACCGTAGCACTCGCTACAGGTGAATAATGACTGCTAAAACATTTGAGTAGTAAGGAATTAATATGTCTAGAAGACGTAAAGCAGAGAAGCGCAAAGCAGAGAAAGACCCCCTTTATGGGAGTGAAGTCTTGGCCAAATTCATCAACAAAGTGATGATGCATGGTAAGAAGGCAAAATCACGTGCGATTGTTTATGGCGCGATTGTTGATTTTTCTGCGAAGGCGAAAATTGATGACCCAGTTGAGGCCTTTGAACAGGCGCTAGAAAATGCGAAGCCGACACTTGAGGTGAAGAGCCGCCGTATTGGTGGAGCGACCTATCAGGTACCGATTGAGATCCCAGCTGGTCGCCGCACATCGATGGCGATGCGTTGGATTATTGCCAATGCTCGTTCAAAAGTGGGACGTGGCATGCAGCAGGGCCTTGCCCAGGAGCTTTTGGATTGTTTTAACAACCAAGGCGCAACGATTAAGAAGAAAGATGACACACATCGCATGGCTGAAGCGAATAAAGCGTTTGCACATTACAAGTGGTAAGGAGAATAGATGTCTAGGCCCGACAAGGACAAATTAGAGAATGTAAGAAATATCGGCATCATGGCTCACATTGATGCTGGAAAGACAACGACGACTGAACGAATCCTTTACTATGCGGGACGTTCTCACAAGATTGGTGAGGTGCATGAAGGCGCTGCAACCATGGACTGGATGGAGCAAGAGCAAGAGCGTGGTATCACCATTACCTCTGCTGCTACAACCGTCTACTGGGGAAGCTCCAAAGTAAATATCATTGATACTCCAGGACACGTCGACTTTACAGTTGAAGTGGAGCGCTCACTGCGCGTTTTGGACGGCTCTGTAGCTGTCTTTGATTCTGTCTCCGGTGTTGAGCCTCAATCTGAGACTGTATGGCGCCAAGCTGATAAGTATGAAGTACCCCGTATCTGTTTCGTCAACAAGATGGACAGAATGGGCGCCGACTTCTTTGCAGCTGTTGAATCGATGAAAGAGAAGCTAGGTGCTCATGCAGTACCAGTACACTGCCCAATTGGTGCTGAAGCAGACTTCGCAGGAATGGTCGATCTAATCACAATGAAGGCATTGATCTTTAAAGATGAGACAATGGGCGCTGAGTGGGAAGAGAGTGACATTCCAGATGATCTAAAAGAGAAGTGTGAACAGCTACGTGGCGAGCTACTTGAAGAGCTTGCAATGATCGACGAAGAAAACGAAGAGTTCATGAACAAGGTGCTTGAGGCTCCTGATACATTGACTCCAGATGAGATTCATGCTGTATTACGCAAAGGTGTAACAGGAAACAAAATCAACCCAGTTCTTTGCGGTTCTGCCTTCAAAAACAAGGGTGTTCAGCAGCTACTAGATGCCATTGTGCACTATATGCCATCACCCTTGGATCGTGGAAACCTAAAAGGGGTCGACATTGATAGCGGTGAGCCCTTTGAAGTGGAGCCAAAAGATGATGCTCCTCTTGCAGCTCTAGCCTTTAAGGTGATGACAGACCCCTATGTTGGTCGTTTGACATTTGTACGGGTTTACGCTGGTACAATGAAGAAGGGTTCCACTCTTAAAAACACCACAAAAGATAAGAAAGAGCGAGTCTCTCGACTTCTTGAGATGCATAGTAACTCACGTGAAGACCGTGATGAGTTCTATACTGGTGATATTGCAGCTTGCATCGGACTGAAAAATACAACAACAGGTGATACAATCTGTGAAGAGAACTCTAACTTCTTGCTAGAGAAGATGGAATTCCCAGAGCCGGTGATTGATATGGCAATTGAGCCTAAGTCAAAAGCGGATAGAGAGAAGCTAGCGCAGGCATTGAATGCTCTTTCTGAAGAGGATCCAACATTTAGAGTGAGTTCCAACGAAGAGACTGGTCAAACGATCATCTCTGGTATGGGAGAGCTGCACCTCGACATTTTACGCGATCGCATGATTCGTGAATTCAAGGTTGAAGCGACAGTTGGTAAGCCGCAGGTTTCTTATAAGGAAACTATTACTAAGCCTAGCAAATCTGAGACAAAGTTTGTGAAGCAGTCTGGTGGACGCGGTCAGTATGCGCATGTCTGCCTGGAGATTGAGCCAAACGAGCCAGGAAAGGGTAACGAGGTCGTAAGCAAGATTGTTGGTGGTGCGATTCCAAAGGAATATATTCCTGCAACAATCAAGGGTATTGAAGAGGGATTAGCAACAGGTGTTGTCGCAGGCTACCAGCTTGTGGACGTCAAGATTGCGATCGTCTTCGGTTCCTACCACGAAGTTGACTCAAACGAAATGGCTTTTAAGATCTGCGGATCTATGGCTCTCAAGGATGCTGCAAAGCAAGCTGGTGCTGTACTACTTGAGCCGATCATGAAGGTGGATGTAACAACACCGGAAGCCTCTATGGGTGATGTGATTGGCGAGATGAACAAGCGTCGCGGTAAGATTTTGGGACAGGAGAGCCAGAAGGGCTCTGTCAAGGTGAATGTAGAAGCGCCACTAAGCGAAATGTTTGGGTGGACAAACAAGCTGCGCTCGATCAGTTCTGGTCGCGCCTCTTCGGTGATGCAGCCAGCCTACTTCGCTAAGGTCCCTCAGAAAATTCAAGATGAAATTGTGAAAAGGTAAAAAAATATGGCAAAGCAGAAGCAAAGGATACGCATTCGCCTTAAGGGATTCGATCAGCGTCAAATTGATCGCTCTACAGGTGATATCGTCGAAACTGCAAAGCGCACAGGTGCACGTGTTGTAGGCCCGATTCCCCTACCTACAAAGCGCGAGATCTACACAGTTCTCCGCTCTCCGCACGTAGACCGTAAGAGTCGTGAGCAGTTTGAGATCCGCACGCACAAAAGATTGATCGATATTCTCGATCCATCTGGCGGTACGATTGATGCCCTCAAAACGTTGGCACTGCCAGCGGGTGTGGACATCAAAATTAAAGCAGCGTGAGTTATCTCGTCCCCATCATAGATCGAGTACGATTGAATGAGGGCTCTGACAAAGAGACCTATCATATCGTACTCGATCTTACACACACAGACCTATCCTATTCAGTCGGGGATTGCGTCGCCGTATACCCAGAAAATGACCCTGACCTTGTTGAACAAATCTATAGCTATTTTGGAAAGCCAAACTGCTCGATCACATATAAAGAGCAGAAGTGGGACTTCTTAGAATTTCTACAAAAGCGTGCAAATCTACTGAAAGCTCCAAAAAAGCTTGGAATCGGAGATCATGTATTAGATGTTCTCAAAAGAGGTGAACCGATCGCCCCTCAAGAATTTGCCTCGCTACTACTGCCTCTTTTACCCCGTTTTTATTCGATTGCGAGTGCTGAGGAGGCGGTTGGTAGGCAGATGCATCTTACCGTCTCGATTAATGAGAACCCTCCTCATTTCCCCACAAAATTTGGCACCTGCTCCCACTATCTTTGCAAGAGAGTTCCTCTGCATCAGCCTATTCAAGTAGAGCTACATAAGGCCAAAAGCTTCTTTCTTAGCCCTGATTCTTTTCAAAAACCGATTATTATGGTGGGGCCTGGCACAGGTATTGCACCTTTTCGCGGCTTTTTACAAAAAAGATTGCAGGCGGGTAATCGAGACAACTGGCTCTTTTTTGGTGAAAGAAGGAAGCAGTATGACTTCTATTACAAAGAGGAGTGGGAAAACGCGCAGGGACTCACACTTGATACTGCCTTTTCAAGAGATGGAGAGCAGAAGGTTTATGTCCAAGATCGTATGCTTGCCAATAGCCAAAAACTGTGGCGGTGGCTAGAAGAGGGAGCTTACTTCTATGTTTGCGGTGATGCCAAACAGATGGCTAAAGCTGTTGACCAAGCTTTGAAGGAAATTATTGAATCTGAGGGAAAGGTTGACTCAAAGGAATATATTAAAAATTTGAAGCAGCAAAAGCGCTACCTGCGCGATGTTTATTGATTTTTAATAGTCATTTTTGTCATAATAATAGGGATTATGAAATTACATAAGTCTGGAATCGTTGCTGCAGGTCTTGCATTATTCTCTATGTTCTTTGGAGCAGGAGACTTAATATGGCCCCTCATTTTGGGTGGTCAGATGGGTTCGCAGATCCCCTATGCATTGGGCGGCTTTTTGGTAACAGCTGTTTCGCTTCCTCTTTTGGGTTTGATAGCGATGATGCTCTTCCAGGGTGATTATGATGCCTTTTTCTCTCGGGCGGGCCGTCGGATGGGCATTGTATTGCTCTTCTTGATTCAGATGATTTTGGGTCCATTTGGTACCCTGCCGCGCGGATTTGCGTTGGCACATGCAACACTTTTGCCCTACTTTCCTGACCTATCACTGCTTACTTTTAGCTTGATTTCGGCTGTGGTTATCTTGGTAATGGCTTATAAGAAGAATAGCATTGTAGACATTGTAGGAATATTCTTAGCTCCAGTCTTGCTGCTTTCATTGGGTGCGATTATTTTACTCGGTTTTTGGCACCATCCAGCTGCGCCATTGAATGATACATCGTCGGTCCATGCAGCTTTAACTGGTTTAAGCACGGGCTATAATACGCTAGATATGATTGCCTCATTTATCTTTGCTCCTCTGGTTTTTAGCTACTTTAAGCATGATGAGACTACGCAGAACAGCTTAGAGGCTCGGCGCCATATCTTCAAGAAGATGACGCTCTCCTGCATGATTGCTGGTGGCCTCTTGATTTTGATGTTTGCTAGCTTGTCGCTTTTGGGTGCTTACTACAGGCATACGCTTGGAGCACATACACCGGAGCAGAGTTTGGGTCTAATTGCGATTAGACTGCTTGGCACGAAGGGAGCGCTTTTCTCATGTATTGCAATTGCGCTTTCTTGTTTGACTACGGCAATTCCAGTAGCGGCAATTTCTGGTGAGTATATCAAAAAGACTTTTATGAAGAAGAGTCGGGTCAGCGGCTTGGTGCCTTTGGCTATTCCACTACTGATCTCTGTATTGTTAACAAACTTGGGCTTTATGGGTATTGCTTCGATGTTGGAGCCGATCTTACAAATTATGTGTCCAGGTTTGATCATTCTCTGTATTTTGAACGTCTTCCATAAGCTTTATGATATGAAGATGAGGACACTGCCTATCTTTGCTGCGTTTGTCATTTCATTTGCCGGCTTCTTTATTGCTCGATAAGAAGAGATGCACTGCGCTCTCATTCACCAGCGCATTAGAGACTTTAACACTGATGAAAAATTGTCGATGTTGTGGTAGTTCAGGTAGTGTTGCTGCATCTTCTCTAATTTGTCTAACACCTTTTGATTGTCTGCTAGCTTGGCGATCTGCTCGATCGAAGTGAAGTCAACGATGAGTTCGCTTAGGTTGTGCTTTTCAAGCTCTGCTGCCATCCATGTTCCCTCTCTTACGACTGCAATCTTTCCAGCTGAGATCGCCTCTACAAAGGGGCCGGAGGTGCGGGATGCATAGGCATTGGCATCATAGGGAAGTAGCAAGATATCGCTTTTTGCAAGCTGTTCAACATATTGCTCGCGCGTTAGCTCTGGCAGGTAGTTGATGCCAGGTGCTTTGAGATTGCCTGCAATGGGAGCATTTTGTGCTAGCTGTAAGATGGTGGCAATCCCCTTTTCTAAACGAGGAGGGCCTGGCCACCAAAAAGTTGGATTTTTGCTACTAACAGGTTTGGCTTTGATAGCCGTTGTGTGAGGAATGGGAAGTACATTTTGGCTGATTCGCTCACTATCAGAGACAATGGTAACACCACGCCAGCGAAGCAGTCGTTTCAATACTGTTTCGATATCCCGTTTTTCCGGAAAACGGAAGAGCAGAATAAGCCGATCCCCTCTTTTTAGAAAGAGTGATGCCATTGCAATCGCCATCAGCTCTCGTAAAGGAATGGTTTCAAGAAAAAAGGTAGCCCTTTCCTTTGACTTATAGAAAAGGCGAACATAGTCAAAAAAGCGACCAGCTACACTTCGAGCGAGAGTTGGCACCCATGGTTTCTTAGTACTCTTTTCCTTAGAGAGATACTGAATAACTCGGTTATTAGAGATTCTGCCAAGATTTGTGACGTTGGGAAATTCGGAGCCTGACGCTAACCCCTTGTGGGTTAGTGAAGGCGAGAATGATGCAGCGGCGTGAAGATTGGCGGAAGATTCAATGAGCGAGTTATTCAGTGTCTCCCTAAGAGTAAGCCCTACAAATTGCATGCCTAGCAGTTCACATGCATTAGCCAGCTGGCCTTGATAGGCAAGTCCATGACCCATCTCAAAATCGTAGGGGATCAAAGAGTAAAACTTTTCTTTGGACACTACATTATCCCTTCTTGGCAAAATAAATAGGGCTTAAGTAGCCTCCCCTCTTTTTAGCTTCTTCTAGATCTAAGAACTCAAGACAGCCGCAAAAATCTGGCTCACAGGAATTGCTAAAAATTTGATGCACAACATCCACCCCCTTTTCCTTTAGGAGACTTCTAACAACAGTCTCTTCAAGAGAATTGACTTCGAAAACATACTTTTCTACCGCCAGATCTCGATTCCCCAATAGCCATCTAAGGATAAATCGCTTTATGGGATAAGGCACTTGTCGTCCTAAAAAACGTCTAAATGATTTTAGACGGCTGCATAAAAACATTGATGGAATTTGCATGATTAATGATCCACCAGGCTTCAAAATACGACCAAATTCTTTGATATAGGAAATCTGTTGCTGCCTTCCAATATGCTGTAACACAATACTGCTATAAATAAAATCAATCGAGTTATCGGAAATTACGGAGAGATCCGACTTAGGATTATGGATAAATTCAATATTCTGCTTATCACATGAAGCTTGTGCCTCATCAAGCATTCCCTGAGCTATGTCTACAGCAATAACCTTATGAAAGCAGGGTGACAATGCTAAAGAAAGCCGTCCCACCCCACAGCCAAAGTCTAAAGCAGTCCCTGTAAATTCCACGGGCAGTCTATTTTGAGTGATGTACTGTCTTAATAGCTTAATCTCCTGCACACCTGTTGCAAAAAACTCCTCACGATTCCAAGCACCACTCTGGTGCTTCGATGAACTCAGGACAGCCCAATATGGATCTACCGATGCGTTCTGTTCCCACTCTTTCGCATACTTTTCAACTGTCTTCATCACTCACTTACCGTAACAATACAGATACATTGAACACCATCACCACGGCCAAAATCTGTCAGCCGCTCTCCACTTGTTGCCGTCAATCCCACACTCTCAACAGAAATGTGGCACGCCTTTGCAATTGACTCTCTCACCTCCATATTCTTCTTCAAAATATGCGGCCGTGCACACTCCAGTGTGATCGCAATATGCTCAATTGACCCCTTCAAACTCTTCAACGCCTCCTCTAAATAGACCACGCTATCTGTAATACCGCGCGTTTCAAGAAGCCTGTCTGCCACATCCCCAAGAATGATCACGCCAGTAATCGAAGAGATCGCATTGCAAATAGCATGGAAGATCACATCACCATCAGAGTTAGCCTTAAAACCAGGCACACCATCGAAGATCACCCCCCCAATGATACAAGGTTTGGTCCCCTCTTGCATAAAACGGTGGCTGTCTTGGCCAATACCAGTACGAAATCTCATAAACTCACAATAACGAAGGCAAAAAAAAACCACCAGCCCTTAGAGCTGGTGGCTTTTTGATCTCAACTTTTACCTGTTAGTAAACGTGAGTGCTCTCAGTGTCGATCACCGGAGTGTTCAAGTTGTCAGACGAAAGCTTCGCCTCACCACGCGCATCACCAGGAGAGACCCCCTTCACAGTGATACAGAACTCTACCGACTGCTTCGGCGCCAAGTGCTCAATTGGTGCAAACTCAACAGTCTGACCAGAGATCGTGCCATGAGATGGACCCATCGCCTTTTCTGGCTTCAACTGATCAGTGAATGTCACACTCAACTTCACATTGGTATCTTCAGCAGAACCGCGGTTAGTCACACAGATGCGGTATTGAGCCGTGTCGCCAATGCAAACAGGATCTTTCGTATCTACCATGCACATATGTGTCGCAGCAATACCCTTCCAAAGAGTTGTCGCCTCAGCCTCACATGCACAAGGTCCGCAATCAGATTGGCTACATACAGTCACTCTGTTGGTCAACTTACCAGGCATTTGAGAACGCACAGAAAGCTTGAATGTCTTGCTCTCTCCAGGGCAAAGCTTTGGCAAACACCACTTCGCTCTGTTACAGCAAATCTCAGCACCTTTCGCCTCAACAATTGTTGTGCCATTAGCAGAGATATCATCCACAATCACATCATGCAGTACAATACCACCTGGGTTTTTCACCACAATTGTGTACTCAACAGTCTTACAGATATACGCCCAATCTGGACCAGTTTTCGTCACCTCAACACATGGCTGATTGATCATTGTTGTCGCCTCTGCTGAACACTTAGGTCCACCACAGTAACTCACAGTCGCTGTGTTTGTCACACAACCCTCATTCATCGCTGTGAAATCAACGCAGATACGCTTACAATCACCTGGACAAACTGTTCCAAGATCCCATGTTAGGCACTTCATACCACTCTCATGGCAGAGACCGTCTGGTACCTGATCCTGTACAACAACATCATAAGCAGGCGCTGAACCTGAATTCGTCACCTCAATCAAGTAGCTCACTGGGCAGTTAATGCAACCACACTCAGGACCACTCTTGTTGATGCAAATCACCGGCTGAGCACAGTTGGTGTAAGCACACAGCTGCGGACATGCACAAACTGTAGCAGCCGCCAAACAGCAGCCCTCTTTCATTGGACGAATCCATACACACACCTTCTGAGTCTCACCCATCTTCATATGGGGGAACTCCCAACGTAGCTGATTCTTCTCATCAGGCTTAGCTGGTGGATCACTCTTTACAAACTCAGAATCGCAAGGAAGCGTCTGATGTACAACAACATCTGCACACTCTTTTCTCGCTGTGATCATGATCTCTACAGGATAAGGCGAACCCACTGTAGCAACCTCAGGAGCTCTTTGGCAAAGCTCCACAACACAGTCGTCATTTGTGCGATAAGATGTCATTTTCCCATAGCAGCGATCCTCACTCGGAGCATCACAAGATCCATCTGCGCAAGGATAAACAGAATTGCCATCAGGTGCGCAAGGCTTCGCGCCTGAAGAGCATGGCTTCTCGCATGGGCTGCACATCTCAGGTGGACATGACATTTTGCCAGATGGGAAAAGGCAATCACACCAACTCCCACTACAGCCTGCTAAGAAAAAGAGACTCGAAAATGCGAGTCCACTCATTAGGGTACGTATGGTCTTCACCATCTCAAACTCCAGTTGTTCATTCCGTTTCCAGAATCATTTTTAAAAAACCACTGACCTAAGTCGTGTTTGCCTGCAGCAAACAGGACTCAGTCAATGAAATAACCCAAATGTCGAGACCAAAGGTCTCGACACTCGGGAAGTTTTAGCCGTTTACTTGCACTTAGGCATGCAAGGTGAGCAGCTACGCTCTTTACAAGTTGGCTTGCAGCGTGGCTGCTTGCAGCATGGCTCGCACTTAGGCTTCGCACATGGCGCGCATTTCTTTGGGGCACATGGCTTGCACTCATTCTTAGGTGCACAAGACTTACCACAATCACTACCGGCTGTGAACCAATTACATGGATCGCAAAAGCAATCGCAGAAATTGCTACAACCAGCTAAGCTGAACGCACCTACAATAAATAGAGCTGCGAAAGCAGTTTTCAAGTGTTTCATATGAAACTCCTTATGTTGTTCAAGAAGCATTTCCTTTTTCCGGGTATACCCGGTACCTGCACACATCCTATGTACAGCAGTTACACCTCCATTATCCCGACGATTCCAATATATAATCAAACTTTTTTTCACCTAATAAACTAAAATGAAAAGCACCGTTAAGCAATTAACTTGTTTTCTATTGTATATTAAATGGTTACGCCTCTTTAACAAATGTTCACACTTTTGAAGTTTGCATTTCATTCCGATTTGCTTATACTTTCCTGTTATAGAGATACTGAATAACCGAGTTATTCAGTGTTTCCCTAATCAAAGGTTCCAAAAATGGATGTAATTGAAGTCAAAGGTGGAGCGAAGTTAAAGGGTTCAGTCAGAGCGGCTGGAGCAAAAAATGCGATGACCAAACTGTTAGTTGCCTCTTTGCTCTCTGACAAGAAGTCAATTTTCTACAATGTGCCTAATATTGGAGATGTTGAGATCACCGTCAATCTCTGTAAAGAGATTGGTTCTGAGGTTCATTGGGACAGAGATAAGCGCATCATAGAAATCCAAACCAAAGAGTTGAAGACCTCCTATATTCCGCAGCGCTTCTGCGGCGCTAACCGTATCCCAATCTTGATGATGGGCGCCCTTTTGGGCCGTACCACTGAGGATGTGATGATTCCAACTGTTGGGGGTGATGACATCGGAGTGCGCTCTGTTGATTTCCATATCGAGGCGCTACAAAAGCTGGGCGCTACAATTGAGTTTCGCCAGATGCGCAAAGAGGGCGCCTACTTGGGCCATGCGCATAATGGTCTTAGTGGCAATCATATCCACCTACCCTATCCTTCGATTGGTGCCACGGAGAACGCCATCTTGGGCGCTGTGCGCGCTAAAGGGCATACCACAATTACCAACGCTGCAACTGAGCCAGAAATTGTTGATGTCATTCTCTTCTTGCAGAAGATGGGGGCGCACATCCATCTTGATGCCAATCGCACCATCCGTATTGAGGGCAATAGTGTCTCTAAAGAGGTAGAACACACAGTCTTAACTGATAGGATTGAGGCAGCCTCATGGGGTATGGTAGCCATTGCCTCTCAGGGACGTGTCTTTGTAGAGAGAGCTCAGCATGCACCGATGCTCACCTTCTTGAACCGCATTCGTGACATTGGCGGTGGCTTCCAAGTCCGCGAAGATGGCATAGAATTCTTCTATGATGGCCCCCTCAAGGGCGGCGCTCACATTGAAACCGATGTCCACCCAGGCTTCATGACTGATTGGCAGCAGCCCTTCGGTGTACTGCTCACACAGGCGCAAGGCACCTCTGTTGTGCATGAGACAGTCTATGATAACCGTTTTGGCTACACCTTGACTATAAAAGAGATGGGAGCTGATATTGAGCTTTTCAAAGAGTGTTTGGGTTCCAAGCCGTGCCGTTTTGCCATGAAAAATTACTATCACAGCATTATTGTGCGCGGCAAGACACAGCTTGTTGGAAAGGAGATTGCTATTCCCGATCTGCGTGCTGGCTTCGCCTATGTGATGGCTGCGCTGATTGCCAAGGGAACCAGCTACATCAGTGGAGCTGGCTTCTTAGATCGCGGCTATGAGGAGCTAGTGCCCAAATTGCAGAAACTGGGTGCAGACATCCAAAGAATCCAAACTAAGCCCGATACGACACCCCTCAAACCGATCCGTCCACCTGCCAAGGTCAAAAGCAAAGTGTAGTCATGTGGCGTGAGATCCAACGAACCAACTTTAGAAAACTACAACCTCTTTTAGACTTCCTAAAATTGGATGATTCTCAGCGTCAGATGGTTGAGAAAAATGATTTTGCATTAAACCTTCCACAGCGTCTAGCTCACAAGATGGAGAAGGGCACCTTAGATGATCCTTTGGTGCGTCAATTTTTGCCACTTGTATTAGAAAAAGAGCCGTGTGAGGGTTTTTCATCCAATCCAGTTGGGGATGATCAGGCGAAGTGTGGGACACGCCTATTGAAAAAGTATCGAAACAGGGCGCTCTTGATGCCAACTGCTGCCTGTGCCATGCACTGCCGCTACTGTTTTAGACGCCACTTTGATTATGGAGTGAGTGATCTCTCTAGCGAGATAAAGCAGATTGAGAGCGATAAAGATCTCAATGAGATCATTTTGAGTGGTGGAGATCCTCTTTCACTATCAGATGATCGATTAGAGGAGATTTCGGATAAGCTGCCAGCTCATATCAAGAGGCTCCGCTTTCATACACGCTTTCCTGTGGGGATTCCGGAGCGGATTGATGCCTCATTTTTAGCCTTCCTCGAGAAGATCTCCCAACAGGTATGGTTTTTGGTGCATATCAACCATGCTAATGAGTTAGATCTGCTTTTTTTTGAGAAGATGAGAGAGATTGCTCGTTTGGGTATTCCGGTGCTGACGCAGACAGTTTTGTTGAAGGGAGTTAATGACTCAGTCGACTGTTTACAGCGCCTCTTTGAAGAGCTTGTAGACAATGGGATTCAGCCCTACTACCTGCATCAGCTAGATCGCGTTGAGGGGGCGGTGCACTTTGAGGTAAGTGGTCATGAGTTGATGGAGGAGTTGGCTAAAAATCTCTCAGGCTATGCGCTTCCAAAATATGTGCGTGAAGTAGCTGGTATGCCCTATAAAGTTCCTCTATGATTCTGTAGCAGTGATGTTTGTGAGCTCATAGCCAAAATATTCGATGTAGGGCCTGAGTCTTTTCTCTAGATACTCAATTACTTCAGGATCTTCGTCTAAAAAGCGGTTAGTCTTACCCTTATGAAGAGTGGGTGTCTTTTGCCCAACATTTTGCTGGATCACGCTGAGCGCCTGATCGGGAGCAAGCGGCTCTGTGCCTAGCACCTGCCTTACGGTATTCAATGTATTGACCATAAGGTCGGGAGAGGCGGTCTGGGGATGAAGATCTTCGTAGCGGACGACGGTACAAGTTGCCATCTGTTCAAGAGAAATGGCCGCTTCGAAGTTAGAGATCTGCCCAAATGGTCTTGGTCCCATATCGTCGAGAATAAGCTCCAGCTGCTCAATCAGTGTTAGCTCATTCCAAGTCTCTAGGCTTACCTCTTGGTAGAGCCCGGCCCACCAGCAGACGCCCTCTTTAAAGGTACCGGTGTAATCGACAGTAGAGAGAGCTACATCTCTTGGATCGCGCACGAGTAGTACAAAGGGCTTTTGTTGCGGGATAAGGGGTAGAACATTTTGCTCTGCATGGCCAAATACAACTACTGTCCTAGGCATTCCTCTGTAAAACATGCGAAAATACTCACAGTGCAGGAGTCGGTAGGTTTTAAACTCCATGGTTTGGAGCATGGCTCTAAGATAGTGGGTGCCCGATTTAGGAACAGTCAGAATAAAGGGCGCTCTTGCTTCAACGATAGAACAGAGCGATAACAGAAGTGCGAAGATTAGAGTTTTCATCAGTAAAACCAAGATAATTTGAAGGGAGCAGTCTAGCAAACGGCAACCATTTACTCAATCTTTACTATAGGAAACCCTGAATAACTCGGTTGTTGGAGGTTCTGCCAAGATTTGCGACGCTGGGAAATTCGGAGCCTGGCACTAACCCCTTGCGGGTTAGTAAGGTCGAAAATGACACCGAATCGAAAATTGTGAAGGAAGATGCCGACGGGAGTTAATCAGGGCTTCCATAAGGACCATTTTAACATATGTGTTAAAACAGGCCAGACCAAACTAACATATATGTTAGAATGGTCCTACATGCGGTCGACGGTTTTTAGACCTAAGATCTGTAATCCCCTTTCCATCACACGCGCTGTCACCTCACATAGCAAAAGCCTCTCATTTTGCTCCGGCTCACCTTCAACACGACAATCACGGAAAAAGCTATTGAACTTCTGCGCCAATGTATAGAGATACTCAGTCAAGTAGTGAGGGAAAAGATCGCGCTCATACGCAGCAAGCGTCTCATGAAAACGAAGAAGCGCCAGTCCCAAATCAATTTCAGAGGAATGTTTTAGCGCTATTTTTTCATTGGCAAGATCAACGGCGCCTGTCTTACGCTTAATGCCATTTACCCGCACATAGGAGTAGAGAATAAAGGCAGCCGTGTTGCCCTCAAAACGGAGCATCCGATCAAAACTAAAGACATAATCACTCACACGATTGGAGCAAAGATCTGCATACTTCACAGCATCTATTCCAAGCACATGCGCCAGCTTATCATCATCCTGACCACGCTCTTTTAGAATCTGTTTCGCCTTCTGTACCGCCTCATCAAGCAGATCCGCAAGCCGCACCACATCACCACTGCGCGTCTTAAACTTTTTGCCATCCTCTCCAAGCACCACTCCAAAAGTGACATGATCAAATGGAACATGCTCAGGGTCATAGTAGCCCGCCTTTTCAGCTGTCTTTTTGATCAGATCAAAGTGCAAGCTCTGTCCTGCATCCGTTACAACAATAATGCGATCCGCTTTTTCCTCTTCAACACGGTGCAAAATCGCAGCCATATCGGTTGTATCATAGTTGTAGCCACCATCTGATTTCTGCACCATTAGAGGAATACGGAAGCCATCATGAAAAATGCATTTTGCTCCCTCAGAGAGCGTTACAAGCCCCTTTTTCTCAAGATCAGTAACAACTTTGGGAAGATCAGGATTGTAAAATGACTCCCCACGCTCCTCAAGTTTGATATCCAAAGTGTCGTAAATCTGAGCGAATGCCTTGCGCGAAATCTCACAGATGCGCTCCCACTCTTTCAATGCCTGCTCATCACCGCCTTGCAAAGCGACAACAGCCTCGCGCGCCCTTGTTTTGAACGCCTCATCACTGTCAAACCTCTCCTTAGAGGCGCGGTACCACTGCATCAAAGTAGGCAGATCAGCCTCCTGCTCACCTATCTCCTCTCGAATGTAAGCAATCAACATCCCAAAGGCTGTTCCCCAATCTCCCACATGGTTCAGACGCAAAACATCATGACCCAAAAACTCAAAAAGTCTGGCAATACTATCACCTATAATCGTCGAGCGTAGATGACCCACATGCATCTCTTTCGCAATATTTGGAGAGGAAAACTCCACTATGATTCGCTTTTTCTCTTTAGGAAGCGAGACAGCCAGGCGCTCATCGTGCGCCATCTCATTGAGTCTGCTGCTCAAATAGTTGGCATCAATCGTCAAGTTGATGAACCCTGGGCCAGCCACCTCAACCTTGGAAAACATCGGCCCCTCAAGCCTCTTGGCCAAAGCCGAAGCGATCTCGCGTGGATTCTTCTTCGCCGCCTTTGCCAACTTCATCGCAGAGTTACACTGGTAGTGACCAAACTTCTCAGAAGTGGCAGGTGTCACCTCCACCGCGCTCTCAACTTCTGGAAATTCCGCAGCCAGTGCCTCTTCAACTTGGTGATCTATTTCAGCAATCAATGTCATTTTTGCAGTGCCTTCCTTAGCTTTCGAATCTCATCCATAATCTCACCACCAATTGCCCTTTGTAACTCTTTGCGATCCCCCCCCCTTTTGCTAAAGTCGATCGGCTTACCAAAGACAATGGTGATCCTCCCAAATAGTTTGGGCTTTTTGCGATGACAGCTCCACGCATCGTAGGTTCCATCAACATAGATTGGAACTACAGGAGATTTTGAGCGCATCACAAGCAGGCCAATTCCCGGCAACGCCTCCTGAAACTCTCCAGTCGTCGTCCGCGTCCCCTCTGGAAAAAGCGCCACCTTATAGCCCTCTTTTGTCTTCGCTATAACCTGACGAAAGAGCGCCGCATTCTCCTCCCCTCTCTTAATGGGTAAAGAACGACACTGCTTCAACATCCATGTCAACACCTTTGAATTAAAGAGCGAGCCGCGCGCCAAGAAAAAGGGCACATCGGGCCACATCACACACCCCATCAATGGTGGATCGATAAATGAGGCGTGGTTAGCTGCCAAAATAGCAGCGCCCTTAGGTATATTCTCCTTACCCACAACACGGAGGCGAAAGAAGATTTTTAAGTAGCAGAAGACTATAACTGAAGCAAGGGTTCGGAAAATCATGTGCGGTTGGGCAAAAGGGTTGAGATTTTCTCGACAACCTGCTCAATCGTCATGTCAGATGTGTCGATCAGATGCGCATCTTCAGCCTGCTTCAGCGGCGAGATTTCACGCGTGCTATCAAAATGGTCGCGCTCTGTGAGTTGCGTCAACACCTCTTCCTGAGTCGTTGCCACCTTGTCCTTCAACTCCAAATAGCGCCGCTCGGCACGAACCGAAGCGCGCGCTGTCAAAAAGATCTTGATGTCAGCCTGTGGAAAGACCACAGTTCCTAAATCGCGCCCCTCAAAAACAGCGTGACGCGATTGTGCAAAGTTGCGCTGCACATGAATCAACATCTCACGCACAGAAGCAAGCGCCGCCACAGAAGAGACCTTCGCAGTCACCTCCGGTGTGCGAATCTTCTCCGTTACATCCTCACCATTGGCAAAGTAGTGACCATCCGTCACTTCAAATTCAAATTGTTTGAGACACTCCCCCATCTGCTCACTGTTTTGAATGTCTACCCCCCCCTTCAAAACAGCTGTAGTCAGACAGCGATACAACGCGCCCGTGTCAAAGTAGTGATAACCCAGCTTTTTAGCAATCTGCTTAGCAATCGTTGTCTTGCCTGTGCCTGCTGGTCCATCAATCACAATAATCATGCGTACAATACCCTCAAAAAGATGTAGAGAACAGGTGATGTGAAGAGCATCGAATCTGTCATATCCAAAATACCACCCACTCCAGGCAGCGTGTTACTATCCTTAACATTGGCATCCCGCTTCAACAGCGACTCCGCCAAATCCCCCAATTGACCAAATATGCCCAGCAAAACTCCCAGCCAAACTGAACTCATATAGGAAAACCCCATGAAAACCTGACCAAAACGTTTTCCTAAGTAGCAGAGCAAAAGACTCATGCCTATCGAACAAACCAAACCACCAAGTGCGCCCTCAAACGTCTTATTAGGACTGATCGAAAAGGCCAGCTTGCGCCTGCCTGCCGTTCGACCAACAAAGTAGCCCCCCATATCAGAGATCTTAGTCACCACAATGAGATAGATGATCCACCAGCTTCCTTGAAAATGAGGATCTGCTTGTCCATCAAAAACAAAGAAATACATGATGCGCACCATCAAAGCAAAAGGCACCGCTAGATAGACAATGCCCAAAAAGCTGGTAGCAATATTAACGATCGGATCCTTCCCGACCCAAGCATAGCGCACAAAACAGCCAAAAAAGCCAATGGTCAAAATAATCTCCGGCATCTTCTGCCAAAGAGTATGCCAATGAGGATGCGGCCCTTGCGTTTTGAAGAAGGTGGCAAAAATGTAGAGGACAGCTGTCACTACACCCAGGGTAAAGGCGGGCGAAAAGCCCTTCTGCTTCACCAAAACATAGTATTCAAAAAGTGCAATCGCAGCAATGCCCGCAACTGCCGAGGTAAAGACCCAACGCAGCGGCGCATAGGCTCCTAAAAAAATAAATGCGGCCACAAGAACACTACTGATACTCATGATCAGCAATCTTGATGTAAACTCACTTCTCTTTTTTTCACTCATTTCCCCACGCGCCTCTTTCGTTTTCCGAAGCTTAGCACAGCTTCTAATAATTCTTTAGGAGTAAAGTCGGGCCAAAGTGTTTCTGTCAAATAGATCTCTGCATAGCTTAGCTGCCAGAGCAAAAAGTTACTGACCCGCATCTCTCCACTTGTTCGTATAAACAGATCGAGAGGGGCAAGTCCAGAGGTATCGAGGTGATCATCAAAAAGCTCCTCGGTCACTCTATCTATCTCTCCCCTCTTGGCGCGTTCCAAAAGGCGGTTGCAAGCGCGGCAGATCTCATCTCTACCACCATAGTTGATCGCAATAGTCACCCGCATGCGCGTGCCATACCGGGTCGCCTCATGCACCCTCTTCAGCTCATTTTGAATTTTTTCTGGGAAAGCAGAAACATCGCCAATCACACCCATTGAGATGGAATTTTGCACCATCTTGTCACACTTATCACGAAGAAAAACCTCCATGATTTTCAGCAAAGTTTTCACTTCACTCTTGGAGCGATTCCAATTTTCTGTAGAAAAGGCATAGAGAGTGAGCTCACTGATGCCCATCTCAGCCGCCGCTTCAACAATTGTGTCGACATTGTCAGCACCTTGCCAATGGCCCGGTTTGAGAAGCCCACGCTTCTTCGCCCAGCGTCTGTTGCCATCCATAACAATGGAAACATGCTGCGGCATCTTCGTGATTTGGGCCAATTCCTCGGGTTGATAATGCGCCATGATTGATGTTGGGCATCATATAGGCTGTAAGATTTGATATCAAGGATGGAAGATTTGACAGTTAGTCGCGTGATTGATATCCTTGCATGATTCAAAAAAAGGGAATCTACATGGAAAAACGCAAACGTTGGCAACTCTTTCTCATCCTGACCGTCTTAGCGCTCACTGTCTATAACATCCTTCCAACCGTCTTCTATTACTCCAAATCTTTGAAGAGTCCGATTGATGAAAAGGAAGCGTATAAGGTGAGTGAGCAGATTGCCCACCGTGTGAACGGCCTTGAGGCCTTTTCACTCTCCTGGATCCGCGCACAGACGAAGAACTTAGGTGTCAAAACCACCAAAATTGCGCTTGATGAGAACGATCCTAAGCTGGTTCATGTCTACTTCAAAAAAGAAGCAGATGCACTCTTCTTTCATAAAACACTTTATAGGGCGGGGGCGTTGATTCCCTTCACACCTGCGCAACTCTCTCCCACTGATCTCGATGAGAAGCATGTGGTTGTTCAAAGAAGAGTTGGTATCCATCTAAACAACAAGGAACTTAACGACTTCTTCCACTTTGTTCCTAAGACAGCAGATGGCGAACTTTCAGCTCCTTACCGCGCCCTGATTGGCGAGCGAGCTGCTGAAGTCGCTGTTGGCTTTGCTGGAGTGAGTGAGCCGGCGCGTCTCCTGATGGCGCTTGCAGATGGACGCTCTGATGAGAATGAGGCGGTGATCCGTTTGGCTCGTTCCATTGTTGAGTATGACAACAATTTTGGTGATAAGAGCGCCATTTCAAAGCGCTATTTTTCCAGTTTCTCTGCCGTGCCTAAGGGTGTGGATCGCTCCAGATTGATCCACAGCTTTGTGGGCAGGCTGGAAAACATTAGTAAGATTTTGAAGACGCGCATTGCGAAATTAGAAGAGCAGAAGAGCGCTGAACAGTTCTTAGATTCTGTGCAGCAGCAGCGCCTTGAGGTCTTTGAAAATCAAAAGGGCATGGTTGATTCAGCTTTGACCATTGTGCGTCGCAATAGCGCCCAATTTGAGAGGGGGCCAGCGCCACTTGAGCGTGAGCAGCTGATGCGCACTCTTGTTAGCAGCAAAATTGACCAGACCAAGGTTCAAAATATCGATCTTGGGAATCACAACCCCTTTGTGAGCCGCATCGAAATTGATTGGAATCGCGATCAGCTGGAAATCGTCTTGCATGATGATGTGGTTGCGATTCGAACAAAAGAGGGCCATTCTGAAGCGCTAGCCATTAAGCAGGAAAAGCTCAATCAACTTCTTTTTAATGAGGTTGCTCTTGTTGCTAGATCAAGTGATGAGACGATCACACCGGCTGTTGCCCACTTTAAAGTGACGCTCAACCAACTGACTAATAGCTCAAGTCTCTTGCTTCTGGATCTTGAAAAGGTGGCCCAGGTACAAGCTGAGACGCTTGCCCATCTACTGCAGACGCAGTGGCAAGAGGAGAGTGGCGAGCTAAGTGCTACCAACTACCCAATTGTTTATGGTGGTGGGAAGGAGCCACGTCTTGGCCTTGTGATCATGACACCAACTGCCAATGAAAGCTCTAAAGAGGGCTTTAGAGCGGGTTCTTTGTATGTGATTGCGAAGGGCATGGGATCGATCCGTCAAAAGTATATGGATCTTCCAGACTCAGCAGAGAAGAGCGCCTATGAATCTAGCTTCATGCAGCTGCAGGAGCTTCTGCGAGCAAACGGCTTCATCGGCTATGCTGGTGAACATTCAGGTCTTCCTGCAAGCTACAAAGATGATTATGTCTTTGAGTTGGATGACTATGCTGCCTATTTGATTGCGGCAACGCGTGAGAATTTCCAGGTAAAGGGATCGAAGAGATCGGCGATCTTGGAATTCACTGACAAGGAAGAGCGTCTTTTGACGCGCAACAAGATTGACACACGCATCCAAGAGGACTTGGTGAAGTGGCAAGATGAGTATCGTCAGGCGCGTGTGGCTGTTGATGAGAAGGCGCGTTATGATGTGCCTCGGCCGACAAAGAATGTTTTGTTTAGTAATTTGAAGTTGAGCGCTCTCAAATATTTCCGTGGTGATGAGCGCAAGATTTTGAAGTGGGGCCTCGATCTTTCTGGTGGTAAGACTGTGCGCATTGGCTTGCGTAATCAAGAGGGTCAAACCATCTCTGATGAGAATGATTTGAAGCAAGCAGTTGGTGAGCTCTACTCGCGTGTCAACCGTTTGGGTGTTTCTGAAGTTGCGATTCGCACAGAGGGTTCCTCCATTGTTCTTGACTTTCCAGGGTCTCAAGCACTCTCTGCTTCTGAATTGATTCAGTCGTCAGCGATGTATTTCAACATTGTGAATGAGAAATTTTCTCAGAGTAATCCGACGCTGGCTGAAGCGGTCAACACCTTCTTAGAGGAGGTGTGGAACGAGGCTGTGATCACCAATCGCACCGATGTGGAGAGCATCAATGAGATTGCATGGTCACATTTGGGCGGAAATCCTGATAACCCTGAGGAATTTAATCCCTACACGAGCCACGGCAAACTACTCTACGACCACGGTCTGCGCTTTGCAGGACCGAGAGCTGCCGCGCGCTCGAACGCATTTGATGATACAGTGAGTGCGGTTGCGGTTTTCAGAGGCAGTGATTATACACAGTGGCAGGGGCAGACCTATCCGCTCTTGATCACCTTCCGCAACTATGCGCTTGAGGGTGCCAACTTGGCAGACGTTCAAGCTGGCTACGATCCAAAAGAGGGCAACATGCTCTTCTTTGGTGTGAAGGGTTCTTACACAAACAAGTTTGGCCAAAAGGTTAATCCGCGCGATCTCTTCCACACTTGGACTGCTGCTTATGCAGAGGACAAGATTGGTGGAACAGACAAGGAGAGCTATAGCCGTGGACGCGGTTGGAGAATGGCTGTGATCCTCAATGGCACAGTGATCAATGCGCCAACGTTAAACTCCACTTTGAGGGATCAAGCGCGTATCACTGGAAACTTCTCTCAAAGAGAGGTAAACCAGCTTGTGGCAGATCTTAAGGCGGGCTCTTTGAGCTTTACTCCGCAGATTTTATCTGAGGAGAATGTGAGCCCAGATTTGGGAGCGGCTCAAAGAAGTCAGGGTGTCTTTGCTGCAACGCTTGGTTTGGTGCTGATGGCGATCATCATGATTTCAGTCTATAGATTTAGTGGTGTGATTGCTTGTGTAGCGGTCTTTGTCAACCTACTGATTATCTGGGCAGTCTTGCAAAACTTAGGTGCTGCACTGACACTTCCTGGAATTGCAGGTATTATTTTGGCAATCGGTATGTCGGTTGATGCAAACGTTTTGGTCTTTGAGCGGATTCGTGAGGAGTTCTCTCTTTCTGGCCGTCTGCCCTCTGCTGTGGCGGCGGGTTATCGCAAGGCGTACTCGGCGATTATTGACTCCAATTTGACCACTATCTTGGCAGCGATCATTCTGCTCAACTTTGATGCGGGACCTGTGAAGGGATTAGCGCTCACTTTGATCATCGGTATTGTCAGTTCGATGTTCACAGCGCTCTTTATGACTCGCTTCTTCTTTGCTGGTTGGGTGCAGAATCCAAAGCGCAAAGCGTTGAAGATGGTGCAGCTGTTTAAGAATACGAAGATTGATTTCTTGAAGATGGCGCGTCCAGCGATTGTGGCAGGCCTTGTCTTGATTATGGTTGGTGGCTTCTTCATGGTGCAGCAGCGCCACTCCATTTTTGGTATGGACTTTACAGGCGGCTACGCTTTGAGTGTTGATCTGACAGAGCAGACTGTGGGTGAATATAAGGAGCGTGCTCAGAAGGCGCTTGCAGCAGCTGGAGTTGCGAAGGAAGACTTCCAGATCCAGGAGCTGAACAAGCCAAACCAGCTACGTATTCAGCTGGCGACAGCTCTTGAGCAAGCGGGCGGCGCCTTTGCTGATGTTGAGGAGATGACATTAGCTGAGAATCCGCTCTTTGCCTACCAGAGCTATCCACGTATCCAGTGGATTGTCAATGCACTGGAGATGGGTGGATTGGAGCTTAATCCTGCATCGCTGGAGGATCTCAATCTGCATTGGACAGAGATGAGCGGTCAGCTCTCGACTACAATGCGCAATCAAGCGCTTGTGGGGCTTCTTTTGGCTCTGATCGGTATGATGATCTACATCACCTTCCGCTTTGAGTTTAAATATGCGGTATCGGCGACTGTAGCGATTGGCCATGACTTACTCGTGACATTGGGTATCTTGGCGATCTTGCATAGCTTCTTTGGGATGATCCAGATTGATCTTCAGGTGATTGCGGCATTGATGACCATTGTTGGTTACTCGCTCAACGATACGATTATCATCTTTGATAGGATCCGAGAGGATATTCGTTTAATGCGCAAGGTGAGCTTCAAGGAGATTGTCAATCATGCACTTAATGCAACGCTTTCAAGAACTGTGATGACTAGTGGTACAACGATGGCAGTTCTGCTAGCACTTGTGATTTTTGGTGGAATGAGCATTTTGAGCTTCGCCTTGATCATGACGCTTGGTGTTGCAATTGGAACCTTCAGTTCACTCTTTGTAGCGCCTCCTATTTTGCTCTTCTTCCACAACAAAGAGCAGTTAAAAGCGCAGACAAAGCAGTCTTGACTCCGACGCCCATGCTTGCTACAATGCCGGCATGGGCAAAAAGGATATTCATGAACAACTACCGAAAAGAGAGGCTATGTGCTGAGTCTCTTTTCTACTTCCACGACGCCCCTGTAACGCTGTTTACAGGGAGGCGCTATGGCAGAAACTGAGCGCACAGATCTATTTGAACCTGAAAGTGGTGGGAGTGAGCCGGTCTGGATCTATCCAGAAAATGACCGTGCCTGGGTTGAAACGATTATCCACCAATATGGCATCCATCCAATTACGGCTGAGATTTTAGCTTCGCGCGGCTATGGCGACCTCGATGCGATCCACAGCTTTTTGTATGCAAAGCTTCCCGACCTTCATGACCCCAAGCTCTTCTTGAATATGCGCAAGGCGATCGATGTGATCGCGACTGCTATTAGCAAGGGTGAGGGCATCATGGTCTATGGCGATAATGATGTTGATGGAATTACTGGCACAACTCTTCTGGTTGAATTTTTAACGCGTATTGGTGGCAAGGCTTACTACCATATTCCCGGCTATAAGTTGAAGCGGCAGGATCAATTTGTTGATGCGATTCCAAAAGCGCAGGAGCTTGGCTGCAGCGTTATGATTACTGTAGACTCTGGAATTACTTCAGCGCGTGAAATTCAAAAGGTGGAGGCGGCTGGCATCTCTGTGATCATCACAGATCACCACGAGCCTACAGAGAAGATCCCGCAGTGTGCTGCTATCTTAAACCCAAAACTTCCAGACCAGACCTACCCTCACCGCGAGCTAGTCGGTGTGGGTGTTGCCTTTAAACTGGCACATGGGATCACAAATGTGATGGTCTCAGATAAGAGATTGCCACCGAAAAAGGTTGATCTTAAGCGCTACTTGGATCTGGTTGCGTTAGGAACTGTTGCAGATATGGGGGTTTTGCATGATGAGAATCGTATTCTTGTACGCTACGGATTGGCACAGCTTCGCAAAACCAAGAGAACGGGGTTGCTCAAGCTTTATGAGCTTTGCTTGTTAGAAAAGTCTGAGATTTCGACTGTTGATATTGCAACGAAGATAGCGCCGCGTTTGAATAGTCTTGGCCGTGTAGCAGACCCATTGAAGGGAGTGGAGTTACTTTTGGTGCGCCCTGAAGAGGAGGCCGCTAAGCTTGCTCAGGAGCTTGACCTTGTCAATGAGAAGAGGCAGAAAATCGAGCAGGAGGTAGCTGCAGATATTGCAAAGCGTTTAGAACAGGAGCCTAAGATTTTGGAAGAGAAGGCTATTGTTTTGAGCTCTGAGAAGTGGCATCCTGGCGTGATCCCGATTCTTTCTGCGCGCCTTTGCAGGCAATATACTCGTCCTACTGTGTTGGTTGCGATTGAAGAGGGGTTGGGCAAAGGTTCTGCGCGTACTATTCGTGAGTTTCCGCTTCTACCGGCGCTCAAGAAGTCGGCTGATCTTTTTGAGAACTATGGTGGCCACAACTTTGCGGCAGGTTTGACAATTCAAGAGAAACATATCCCGCAGTTTACAAAGCGCTTCTTGCATGCGGCAAACTCAGCACTTGGTGAGCATGATATTACTTCAAAGCTATTCATTGATGCTGAGGCCAATTTTGACGCGCTCTCTTATGATCTTTTGAGTTCACTGGAGCTCTTTGAGCCCTATGGTAATGAGAATCCCCCACCGCTTCTTTTTTGTGAGGCTGTGCAGACTTGGTCACCGAAGGTGATTGGTAACAACCATCTCAAGCTCTATTTGGAGCAGGGAGATCGCATGTTGGAGGGAATTGCTTTTGGGATGGCGCATCGGAAAAAGGAGATCAAAAAGCGCAATCTTCGCTTGCGCATCGCCTATACGCCGCAGATCAACCGCTTTCACAACAAGAGTAGTATTCAGCTACTGATTCGTGACTTTCAAGTGATTGAATAATGGTAACGATTGTGGCCCGATCGGGCAGTTGTAGGTTGGCAACTACCGTGGTATAGCGTGTGTAGTGGCTGAGTGGATCGCCCACCTCCTTCGTAGAGCAGCTAAAGTCGCTTGCTTGATCAAATTTTGCAAGCATTCTCCAGCTGATGCGAGTAGCGACCATTTCAGCAAACTTCTTTTTATTCTCTTCACTGCTGCTCTTGTATTTTTGGTAGTTGAGTAATTCGCGACAAATGGAGCCGATGGTAAGGGATAGAGTGTGCTGATCAAAGGAGGCGCCCCGTTTGATTATGTGTGAGGTACCAGAATCGTAGGCGTAGCGAACTGGGTTGAAGTGGAGATAGTTTTTAACTTTTTCCTTAACTTGATTCGAATCCTTAAGACGCTGCTCAACTGCAATGGCAATGCGCTTCCCTGTGCTATTGGTGCCAAAATAGAGGCGGGGCACCAGCCCACCACAACTCATCCCTGTTCTCATATAAAGATTATATAAATCATCAAATCTTTTTTGGCAAAAAAAATAGCCAGCAATTGCTTGCTGACTACTCTTAATAAAAGAGAAAATATCCTTTAGATAACCTCTGACTGAGGCATCTGCTTCTTCTCTAAATACTCGTTACGGTAACGCTCAATCTCATCCGTATGAATGACCCAAGCCGCTCCCTTACGCGTACCCTTAATCATACCCGTACGCGTCGCATAATAAATCTTCTGCGCCGGTACACTCAACTTCTGCGCTACCTGATTAACAGAGAAATAACCCCTCTCATTGTCAAACAGTAACTCACCGTCAAACATCGACTTCTTACGCGAATACTTGTTGCGACGATACTCTTCCAAATCCTTGAGATCAATCTCCCAACGACTCTTCTTAGTCGCCCTCAACTTCTTCTGCTTAATCGCAACATAAATCGCCTGGCGAGTCACATTGTTGATCTTAGCAGCCTCCGTAATCGAAACAACCTTCTTCTCCTCTTGGAGCGGCGCTTCTACCTGGTTTACTTGCTCTTCCATGTTCCTAACCCCCTAAGGTTTTTATTAGTAACTTTTTAAACTTTATAACCATTTTTACAACTTCTTAATATTCGCTCAGACCAAGTATTTGGTTATAACACTCAATTTCTTCTTTTTACGACTCTATTATCGCCCATTTATCATTTATAGATCAAGATAATTTTAATATCGAATCAAGGCAAATATCTAAGTCTTTTCCCTCTCCTCTCTCTAAGAAAGGTGATTAAGTGTAATATTTTGATTAAGGATCAAATTAAACACAACAAAAAACAGCTATTTTATTTAAAAAACATGAAATATTAATCTGTTCTTAATAGTCATTTTTCGAAAAACATTGGTTTACATATTTTTGTGAAGATAGTTTTTTATCTTTACATATTCTTTATTGTGACATTTAATGGGTTCTCTTGCTATGTGGACGTGGATGAAACAGTACTATTTTCTCATTTTTTTACTATTTTTGGGTGCCAAGCTGCCGGAAATCGGCAGTGGCGATGTTCGAGCGATGCTCAAAGAGATCATGGGCAGCCACGCCTCACACCATGAGCTTACGGCTCCTCTTTTGGAACGAGCTGTTGACTGTTTCTTAGAGGAGCTCGATCCCACAAAGTGCTACCTTTTGCAGACAGACATTGAGCCCTTCACCTCACTTGAGAGCTCAGATGAGCTTCTTAAGGCGATCAACAGGGGTGATTATACGCTCTTTCGGAAAATTCAAGAGGCCTATTTGACAGCCATTGGGCGAAGGGCTGATTTGGATGAGAGAGCGCTTGCTATTACCTTTGATTCCCCTGTTTCTGTTGATGAGTTCAAGGAGATCGATTGGGCTACAAGCGAGGAACTTTTAGTGCTTAGGCTGGCAAAGATCCGTCAGCTTCAGATGGAGGCTGCAGCAAAGTTTGACGAGGAGAATCGAGAGCTGATCTGGCAGCGTATTGAGAAGAGACGTCATGTGAAGGAGAGTGAGCTACAAAGTGCCTCTCCCAAGCAGTTTGAGCGTCATGTACTTTCTAATGTATTAAAGGCTTTTTCCTCCGCTTTGGATGGACACACCTCCTATTTCACACCAGGCGAGGCGACGCAGTTTATGATTCAGGTGCAGCAGCGCCTCTTTGGGATTGGGGCTCAGCTTCGAGATGATCTCAACGGTTTCACTGTTGTGAAGGTTCTCGATGGAGGCCCCGCGAGTCAGAATACTGGATTATTGGATGGAGATCGCATTATTGCGATTGATGAGGAGCCAGTTGTTGGCTATGAGATCACCGCTGCGGTGGAGCTAATTCGTGGTGAAGAGGGCACTGTGGTTAATCTCACGGTACTACGTGGTGAGGAGGAGGAGAAGTTTATCATTCCTATCACCCGTGGAGAGGTGGTGATTCAAGAGGCTCGGATTGAATCTCACAGCTACCCTTTTGGTGATGGTGTTATTGCGCATATTGCTCTTCACGCCTTTTATCAAGATCCAGTACACAGCTCCTGTTCTGACATCTATGAGCATCTGGAGAAGATCAAAAAAGAGGGGCGTATCAAGGGTTTGGTCCTCGATCTGCGCAGCAACTCTGGGGGCGTTTTACCGCAAGCTGTGGCAGTCACTGGCCTCTTTATTTCCAAGGGCATTGTCTGCTCTGTAAAGGATAATTTGGGTCAGGTGGAACATCTGCGCGATATCGATGGTAAGATCGCCTTCGACGGGCCGTTGATTGTCTTGATCAGCAAGGTGAGCGCCTCTGCCGCTGAGATCGTGGCGCAGACCTTACAAGATTATGGAAGAGCGATTGTTGTGGGTGATGAGCACAGCTATGGCAAGGGTACCTTCCAGACGTTCACACTGGATGCAGCGAGTAATGGGCGTGTCAATCCAAAGGGTGAGTATAAGGTGACTCGTGGCCGTTACTACACAGTTTCGGGAAGAAGCCCGCAGCTTGTTGGGGTTGCTTCCGATGTCGTGGTCCCGGGGCCATTTTCAGCACTGGAAATTGGTGAGAAGTATACTAAATATCCGCTCGAAAATGACTCAATTTCTGAAAATTTTGATGATGATTTGAGTGATATACCAGCGAGACAGCGTGATCAGATCAGCTGGCTCTACCGCTACAATCTGCAGCCGCGCCTAAAGAGTTACACCAGATTTCTGCCCAAGCTGCAGGAGAATTCAAAGAGGCGAATTGAAGAGAATAAATTTTACCAAAGTTTTTTAGAGATCTTGGAGCATAATGAACCCTCATCGGACAAGATTGAGCTTTTTTCGAAGGGCGATCCGCAACTGCATGAGGCATTGAATATTACCAAAGACTTGATCCTGCTTTTGCAATGACGTATACTTCTACCCTATGAAAAACGTTCGAGTCAGAATAGCTCCCTCTCCAACAGGCGATCCTCATGTAGGAACAGCCTATATGGCCCTTTTTAACTACATTTTTGCTAAGCACTTTGGTGGTACTTTTGTTTTGCGTGTGGAAGACACCGATCAAACGCGCAGCCGCGCAGAGTATGAGACCAATCTCTATGAGGCGCTCAAATGGTGTGGTTTGCAATGGGATGAGGGTCCTGATGTGGGCGGCTCATTTGGGCCTTACAAGCAATCTGAGCGCACAGAAATATATCGTAAACACGCCTTTGATCTGATTGAAGCGGGCAAAGCGTACAAATGTTTTGCTACAGCGGAAGAGCTGGCTGAGATGCGCGAGTTGCGCAAGGGATATGACCGCCGCTACCGTAATCTCTCTGCAGATGAGATTGCTAAAAGGGAGGCTAATGGTGAGCCCTATGTTGTGCGACTCAAGGTGCCGCTTACAGGTGAGTGTAGCTTTGAGGATGCGATCAAGGGGCGCATTGTCTTTCCATGGGCTGATGTGGATGATCAGATCTTGCTCAAATCGGATGGCTTTCCTACCTACCACTTGGCTAATGTTGTGGATGACCATCTGATGCAAATCAGCCATGTGATTCGCGGTGATGAGTGGATCAGCTCGACGCCAAAACACATCTTGCTCTATGAGGCCTTTGGCTGGGAACCGCCGCAATTTTTGCACATGCCGCTTCTTTTGGGAACAGATGGCAAGAAGCTATCAAAGCGCAAGAATCCCACTTCAATCTTCTTCTACCGTGATAGCGGCTACTTGGCAGAGGGTTTCTTGAACTTCTTGACGTTGATGGGTTATAGCATGCCAGAAGATCGCGAGATCTATTCGCTGGATGAGATTGTGAAGGATTTTGATCCAAAGCGGATTGGAACATCGGGAGCTGTCTTTGATATCAAGAAGTTGGATTGGCTCAATCAGCACTACTTGATCAATGAGATTCCGGAGCAGGGCTTGTGGGAGCGTTTGCAGAGCTGGCGCTTTTCGGCAGATTATATGGCGAAGCTGATGCCGCTTGCGCATACGCGCATCAAGACTTTTGGTGAGTTCATGGAGCTATGTGACTTTTTCTTCATCAACCATCTCAACTATACGCAAGAGCTGCTTACACCTAAGAAGATTGATGAGCAGACAGCCGCTTCTTACTTACAGGTGATCATCTGGGAGTTAGAGAAGTTGGAAGATTGGTCAGGCAAGGGTATGGAGAGCGCTTCGCATACTGTCGCTGAGAAGTTTTCTATCCATCATAAGAAGGTGATGATGGCGCTGCTTTTTGGTGCAATAATGGGTAAAAAGCAGGGACCGCCCCTCTTTGATTCCGTGACAATTTTGGGCAAAGATGTGACGCGTGCGCGCCTACTTGGAGCGATTAGCTTTTTGGGTGGTATCTCGAATAAGAAATTGGCGACCTTGAAAAAGGAGTGGGAGGCAAAATGAGTGTTCCTATTGAAAACAAACAATCAAGATTTAGACGCATCTAGATACACTTTCACCACAGCTCTGTGGTGGAACTCTTCCCTATATGGCTGCCAAAGCGCTGCTCTATCCGACTGAAAGGAGTCCTCAATATAGTGTGCGCTTTAGCAATGGCGAAGAGTTAACAACGGAGTTGGCTGGGTGCCTGTTGCAAGTCTTAGAGGATTGTGAGGTAGCTGTACCGTGGCAAAAGGGTGACTTTAGGGTGCAGCTGAACAGGCATTTTCACGGCAAGAGGCCGCATGGTGGCGACCGTCAACTCTACGTCGCGATGAGCTAATTTGTGAAAACTCGGAGTCTGCCTCCGAGTTTTCATGATTTTTATCTCGGAAGGTGGTAGAATTTTGGTATGGACCGAAAACACTTCCTAGATCAAATCCAGCGCTATTTCAAAACACATCCTGTTGTTGCTCTACTCGGCCCGCGACAGTGTGGCAAAACCACTTTAGCCAAGCTTTTCGCCTCTTCCAAGGCTCACTTCTTTGATTTAGAAGATCCAGCTGATCGCGCCGCTCTAGAAAACCCAAAGGCTGTACTTGAACCTCTTGAAGGGTTGATTGTCCTCGATGAGATCCAGCGTACACCAGCTCTTTTTGAGCTTCTTAGGGTTCTAGTCGATCAGAAAAAGAGGAGACAGTTCCTCATCTTGGGCAGCGCATCGAGGGATTTGATTCAGCAATCCTCTGAGACCTTAGCAGGCCGCATCGCCTACTTAGAACTGACACCATTCACGAACTTTGAGGTACCAAATCGCGATCGTTTATGGCTAAGAGGAGGCTTTCCAAATTCATATCTGGCTCATGCAAACCAGGATAGCTATTTTTGGCGTAAGCAATATATTGCTACTTTTTTGGAAAGAGATATTCCTAATCTTGGAATTAAGATCGCACCCCCTGCTCTTCGTCGCTTCTGGATAATGCTGGCACACTACCATGGACAAACCTTTAATGCCTCGGAACTTGGGAGCTCACTAGCCATTTCTGATAAGACGATGCGCCACTACCTAGATATTTTGACAGGCACCTTTATGGTACGGCAGCTCCTACCTTGGATTGAGAATATCAAGAAAAGGCAGGTCAAGCGTCCAAAGACCTATATTCGAGACAGCGGTATCTTTCACACTTTGATGGGGATAGAGGATCGATCTGCACTACTGCGCCATCCCAAGCTGGGAGCTTCGTGGGAAGGTTTTGCCTTAGAAGAGGTGATCCGCAGCCTCGATGTCTCCGCTGAAGACTGTTACTACTGGGGCATCCACAACCAGGCTGAGCTTGATCTACTCGTGATGTATAACGGGAAACGACTAGGCTTTGAGTTCAAATATAGCGATGCACCGAAAAAAACAAGTTCTATGGAAATTGCATTGGAAACACTGCAACTGGATGAACTAACTGTCATATATCCAGGGACAAAGAGCTATTCCTTGGGCCCTAAGATGTTTGTTGATCCGCTTTGAGATAGCTCCTCCTTGTCAGCGATGATGTAGGTGCGGTCGTAGGGCTTTATGTTGCAACATCCTGTACAAATCAGGATCAGTAGTAGTGTGATTCTCATACATATTAGTGTAGGCAAAAAGTTTTTTTTTGGAATATATATGAGGCAGGAGGTGTTACTATGAAAATCACAGACACACAAAAAACGCAGCGTCCAAGTCAGCTACCAGAAGAAGCACTTAAAGTGGTTCAGACCGCTCTACGCTCTATCGAAAATCCAGAAAGAGAAGCTCAACCCCTTTGTGGTAAGCGCTTTTCAACAAATGCGCCCTCTACTGCAGCTACTCATATAATGCGCTAACCCAACCCTTTTGGGGATTTTACTGTCAGTTGATCGATCGAATTGCGGTAAAAGCAACCAAAAGTCGCAACAAACAGGTGGAATTGCAGAATTGGCAGCATTCTTGCTTTCATAAAGATGTATGGAACGCAAGAAGTTGCGATTGCTTTCTCTTTGCACACTAACCCTGCTCTTTATCGGAGCAGGGATTTTGTGGTTTTGCCTCTGGTTCTTCCACTGGCGCTTCGAGATCTCTACCGATGATGCCTACGTCCATGGAAATATCATTCCTATCTCCTCTCAAATGATTTCACCTATTGTCACTATCCACGTGGAGGAGAGTGATTTTGTTCATGAGGGCGATCTTCTTGTTACACTCAATGACACCGATGCCAAGGCGCAGTTAGAAAGCGCAAAGGGGGCACTCGCTGCAGCCTGCCGCCGTTTCTATGAGCTGCAAAAGCAGAAAGAGGCTGCCTTTGAAACGTTGAAAATAAAACAGGCTCAGAAGCATCTCGCTCACTACACCTACTTTCATAAAAGCAGCTTGGAGGGCAGCGGCGTGCTTGCTGGCGCCGATATTGAGGGATCTGAAATCGGCTATGAGATTGCCGAGAGTGAGCTGCTGATTGCGAAAGCGCAATATGAAGCTGTCGCTGCACAGATTGATGGCACTACGATCAACACTCATCCCCTTGTTCAAGAGGCGCGTGGTCATTTAATCGCCGCCTTTTTGAACCTCAAACATACGCAAATTCGCGCACCTGCCACTGGCTATGTGGCTGCTAGAGCGGCGCAAGTGGGTGAAATCGCTCTACCTCAAAAGGTTCTGCTCAATGTGATTCCCCTCTCAACTGTTTGGGTTGAGGCCAATTACAAAGAGGGACAGCTGCGTCATATGGGTCTTGGACAGACGGTGGAACTTTACTCCGATCTCTACGGAAAAGATGTCTGTTTTAGTGGCAAAGTGCGCGGTATTGCTCCTGGAACAGGGGGCGTTTTCAGCTTTTTGCCGCCGCAAAATGCGACAGGCAACTGGATCAAAGTTGTGCAGCGTATCCCTGTGATCATTGATCTTGATCCCGATCAAATCAAAGAGCATCCGCTACTTTTGGGAATCTCCATGCACGCCACAGTTCACATCGATGATGATGCTGATATATTGTCTCAAACAAATCTCCCCTCCTTTGATCTCAACACAGTGATCTATAAGCATGAGCAAGCAGAGGCAGAAGATCTTGTGGAGCGCATCATTGAAAAAAACAGCCCCAATGGAAAAAAACTGCTCTCCCTGTTGATCGATAGGAGGTTTTAGTGGCGCCCCTAAAAGGCCTTTCCCTTTTTTTAGTCACTATCGCTCTTTCAATGGGCGCTGCAATGGATGCTCTTGACATTTCTGTTGCCAATGTTTGTATCCCCGATATTGCGGGTGATCTAGATATCTCTCCCTTCGATGGCGCCTGGGTCATTTCTGGCTACGCCTTGACCAACGCTGCTATGATTCTGCTCACCGGTTTTTTGGCCACACGCATTGGTGAGGTGCGCCTCTTCGTACTCTCGGTATTACTATTTACACTCGCCTCTTTTGCCTGCGGCCTTGCTCCCAATTTCTCAACTCTAATCGCCTTTCGCCTTCTACAAGGCATTGCTGCCGGTCCACTTGTGCCACTCTGTCAAAGCCTTTTGATGCATAGCTTTCCAGCTCGTCTTCGTACTGTTGGTCTCAGTATCTGCTTAATGCTACTCATTATTGCTCCCATCTTTGGCCCCGTTGTTGGTGGCTACATTGCAGACACGATTGGCTGGCGCTGGATCTTTTTCCTCAATATCCCACTCGGCATCTTCGTCGCTGCTCTCTCCTGGTTCGTTCTCAAGGAGCGCGAAACGCCGCGTTCCAAAGTGCCGATTGATTTTGTCGGCATCTGCTTGCTCGTTATCGGTGTCGGCAGCTTTCAACTCTTTTTAAGCACTGGCAATGACCATGGCTGGTTTCAATCCCCTCTTATTATTACACTCGCAGTCATCGCCTTCGTCTGCCTCAGTTACTTTGTTGTCTGGAGCATCAGTGAAAAGCATCCAGTCATCGACTTTTCACTTTTCAAACTGCGCAACTATTCCATCGCCAATCTACTCACCTTTTTCGCCTATATCGCCTTCTACGCTGGCTTTGTGCTCTATCCCATCTGGCTACAGATTGAGATGGGATATACAGCACTTTGGGCTGGCTACGCACTGATTCCACTTGGCGCTGCAATACTATTTCTCACACCAATTAGCGGTCTTATTGTTGAAAAGGATCTAGTCGATCTGCGTCTTGTATTGACGCTTAGCTTTATCGCCTTTGCCTTGAGCTTTTACTGGGCAGGCCACTTTAATAATAGCGCCAGTTTTCGCTCACTGTTAGGTCCGCGCATTTTGCTTGGGGTTGCTCTTGGTCTTTTTGCCATTCCCAGCTATGTGGTTGCCCTTTCCAACATTGCAAAGTGGAAGCTAGCCAATGCTGTCAGTGTCTTCAATTTTGGTCGCGTCATTGGAGTGGGTATTGGAACAGCAATAGGCCTATCGGGCTGGCAGTCACTCCAAAACATCCGCTACCATCAGATGCTGCCCTCAATTGGACCCAAAAACATACAGCTGCAGCCACTGCTCAACAAGCTGCAATTTTTGCCAGAACAGAGCCGCTACGCCATCATTCATGAGCAGCTGATGTCTCAATCCAACACGATCGCAATCAACGGCTTTTTCATCTATGCGGCAGCTGGCTTTCTCATCTGTATGGCGCTGATTTGGTTTCTCAAACCGCCCTTCCCTCACTTAGAAGGAGAGATGCTATGAGGTTTCTATGGCTCCTACTTCTTGCCAGCTGCATCACACAGCCGCATCAGCAGCCTGTTCGTGAGTGCAGCTACAGCTTCTGGCAGCGCTTTCATGATCCCATCTTGGTCGAGCTTGTTGAAAAGGGGCAGGAGTGCAGCTTTGATGTGGAAATCGCCAAGGCAAAACTCTGCCAAGCACGCCTAGAACGCAAAAAGATGCTCTCTGCCATTTGGCCACGCCTCGGTCTTAACTTTGATACAGGTCGCTTTCATCTAAGCGATGAATTTCCTCTGCTCTCTACAGATCAAGGTTTCAATATCTTTGAGGGAGCCTTTGATGCCAGCTGGGAGATCGACCTTTTTGGTGCGAAATATGGCCAACGAGCAGCCAAATCAATCGTCGCCATCGAAGAGGAGCAGCTCAACATGGTGCGGCTGACAACCGCTGTCGAAATTGCTCGCAGCTATTTCGATCTACGCTACGTTCAAAATCAAGAAGTTTTGATACAAAAGGTGTTGAAAATCCAAAATGAACTGCTTCACTACGCTTTTTTGGAACAAGAGCATCAGCTTGCTGGCAGTCAAAAGGTTTTCGCTTTGCAGGAGCGGATCTCCAAGACAGAGGATCAGCTCCTTGTTCTTGCCAATCAGATCGGCCTCCTCCAAAACCGCATCGCCTTCTTGATCAATGAAGAGCCTGGCTCCTTGAGCAGCAAACTCTCTGGCTTTTCTAAGCTGCCTCAAGCGCCACAGGTGCGAAGCTGCTCTAGCCAACAGCTTCTGCAAAATAGGCCTGATCTTAGAATCGCCGAGCAGCTTGTCTGCCTCAAGAGCGCCGAAGTTGGCCTTAGTCTCGCCGACTTCTTCCCCAACTTCGATCTACTCGCCAATGTGGGCTATTTGAGTCGAACCCTATCCAAACTCTTCAGCAGCGGCAGCTACAACGGTATCTACAACTTCTTTACCAGATTACCGCTCTTCGAAGGCGGACGGCTGACAGCTCAGCTCAATAGTTCAAAGTCGAAACAACATGAGGCACTTTTGCAATATAGCAAGGCAGCGCTCGGCGCCCTGCATGAGGTTGACAGCGCGCTCACCCAGCTCCAGGAAAAAGAGTCTCAACTGCAAAGAGAGCTAAAAAATCGCCAACGCAGCGAAAAACAGCTCCAAAATATGGAAACTCTTTACAAACAGCAGCTAGTTTCTAAAGAGAAGGTTAAGAGCGAGCAACTACATCAAATAGCATCCGAGGCTGCTCATTTAAAGTCACAAGCAGCGCTTCTAGAGCGTAGCCTCGCCCTATATAAGGCGTGTGGCGGACATTAAGGATTAGATAATAATAGATAAATATTAATTAATATAACTTTATTGTATAATAATTCATGTTTTATAACTTATAATAAGGTTTAGTTATGTCTGATCCTATTGGAAAGCATCGTAGTGAAGCAGCGGTTAATGCGCGTGTAGCTGATACAAGTGAGCGTAAGACGACCCGTAAGGTTGCGCGGTTTGGTAATCAGGTGCACACGGTGACGCACTATGAGGATCCGCGTGGTATGGGAGCGGCGCGTCAAGCAACCCAAGCGGTTGCTGCTGTGGGAGCAACTGCTGCTACGCTTGCTGGAGTTACTCTCTCTCCTTTTATTCTGAGTGGAGCGGCGATTTATGGTGCAACTCAGGGAGATGCTAAGGAATCGGTCAAGTCTGCAGTTGTGCTTCCAAAGAAGATGTGGACAAAGGTTAGGGATATCACTAAAGAGGGTGATGCTAAACGTTTAGCTTCCTTTGCAGCACGCATTATCCCAGCAGCTGTGGCACTTCCTGTGAGTCATACAAAAGCGGGTGAGATCTTACTGAAAGGTCATGGTGAAGTGGTCACCCGCGCTACTTATGCAGAGAGAATAGAGCTGCGGAAGAAAGAGAAGCAGCAGATTGGAAAGGCTGGCTATGATCACACTAGTGCTAAAAGCGTGGCTGCCTATCTGAATGAAATGCAAGAGGCTGGACGGGCGTTTACAGAAAATGGCAAGCTCATTTACGTCGATGAGAGCAACAAGCGATTCTTAATGGCAGAATGCAGTGCCGATGGAAGGGCTGTTCCAAGCACAGCGCGAGCATGGACAGTAACGCGTCGCTCTTTTTCAAAGGATAAATCTGTTTCGATCAAAGAGCTTTATCGTTATGCAAAGGCGTTTGCTCTTGGCTATGATGATATTATGGAGAAGTGGGGGGGGCATATAGATAAGCTCTCTGGTGCGGAGGTAATGAACTCCGCTTTCAACTTCTTACAGGGGATTGATGGCAAGGTTGTTAATATTAAAGCGCGAAAAGTTCTGCATAAGTATCTGAAGCATGGTCAGGCAATCGATGACCGTGAGCATGCTATATTGAAGAAGTATCTCGCTCGTGTGCCACTTGAGCTTGCTCCAGAGGGTATTGAGCATAAACCTGGCGACCGCGCTGAAGAGCTTGAAATACGTACAGCAATTGCACAGATGGCTGATAACGACCAGGTTGCTGATCATGATGATTACTTCCGAAGATATGGCATTGAAAAAGATGTTGCCTCTGTAAAAAAGCACCTTGAGGCGCAAGAATTGCGCCACGCTGAGATTGTTGACCATATGCAGTGCTGCGTTTTAGAAGACAGCGGGATTGAGTATACAGAGATTGGAAAAGAGAATGACAGACAAGCAGAAGCTGTAGAGGCTGCTATGGATGAGAAGCTTGGTCGTTTGGCCGCAACCATCTACCCCAATGGCGTGCAGGAGCTTGAGACGATTAAAGAGTTGGCTGATGGCAACTACACTAATCTTCAAACAGAGCTTTACCTTGATCGAGCAGGTTTGAGATCAGCAGATGGATCTCCAAACCAAGAGGCAATTGAAAAGCATCTAGAGGAGTTGCAAAAGCGCTATAAGGTCACATCAAAGGATCAGCTCAAAGCTCGGATGGGCATTGAGATAGCTCAAGCAAATGAGATCTTTAAAGCAGGTGGAGCGCGCAATTTGCAAGCGCAGGCGCTTCTTTTAAGAGCGCTGGATAGAGAGGTTATGTCAGCCGAGAATCAATCTGTGATCACGCACTACTTGAAGCGAGAGGGCATTGTTCCCGAAAGATTTAGTGGAGAGATTCAAGATTTCCAAAATGCTCCTGAGATCAATCGCGCTAAGCTAGATCGCCATCTAGATGTGTTAATGAACCGCTACGGTATTGGGCAGAGGCGCCTCTCTATGATTAGCAAGCAGAACACTCTTCTTTCCGCAAATAATGCTAGTGATCTAGCGCGAGCTGCCAATACAACTGCCAGCTTTAAGGAGTATCTGCAAGATCACGGTATCATTGCACGCGATCACCGTGGAAATGTTGAAGAGGGTCATATTAACTTTCAACGAGCGGAAAACTGGCAGGCAGCACTTGTAGGTGAATCAGGCTCTGCCACAAAAGGAGACCTAGTTCAGGCTCAAAATCAGGAACTTGCGCCGATCATGCAAGCAATGCAAAATCCAGCTGTTGCTCTAAAAGCTAAAATATCAACTCTTCAGAATACACCTGAAAAAGCTGCCGTGACGAAGAAGCAGGAAGCGATCGAGAAGATGGAAGAGCTCTACATACTGCGTGATATCTGGCAGATCACAACTTCAGAAAAGCAGCCAGCAGATTTTAGTGAGGAGCGAAGAGATGAACTGACACGCTATTTGAAAGCTCGAGGTGCTCCAGTTGCTGATCAACTCCATACGAATTGGTATAGGATTGATTGGAGCAGTGATCCGATGGATTCTAATGAGGTTGACTTTAGAGAGGATCTGCAAGAGGCGCGCAACATTGCTCTTGAAGAGGTCGCTGAAGTGGTCAACACAGGCGGTGAGAATGCCAACCAGCACGTTTTGGGCGCTATCAATGACAAAATCCGTGATCTGCGTCCCGTGGCCAATGGGCAGAGCATTGCAATCCAAGAGCAGGTGCAATCCCACAAGCAGTGGCTGAAAGGCAACCCTCCAATGCAGGTGACCATGAATGCAGCACGCGGATCTGCCAGTATCTTGTGGCGCAAAAAATTTGATTTTGGATCAAAGGGATGGAAAGAGAAAGAGCATTTCATGAAACACACCATCTCACTATCAAGCGGAGTCAAAAAATCTGTCCAAGAGCTTTGGACTGATACTAATAGTGATAGACCTCTTATACCAAAGCAGCCTGAACCAAAGGCAAGGCAGGAGCGCAAGCGCCGTCAACGACTGCGATAGATTTCCACAAGTTCTTAGGGAGACACTGAATAACTCGCTCATTGAATCTTCGATCAATCTTCGCGCCGCTGCGATTAGACCCATTTTTTCTTCCACAATTCATATTCAGATAGACGTAGACGGTATCGTGCAATATTTCCCTCGTGTAAACCTTTTAGCTCGATTTCGACTTTCTCAATAAATTGAGATTGATCTCTTTCAGCCACCGACTGTTTAGCGATCGATTTTATCGTGCTAACAGCATCTGTTTTATTCATCTCTTTCTTTACGACAGTAGACACAGCTTCAAAGATCACCTCCCTATAGCGCAGACGGAAAGGGTCGGGGTCACCAAGGGTTTGACGCGTTGCTGAGTATAGTGCGCAAGAACGCTCATATGCCCATATAAATACATCTCTAAGCAGGTCGATCTGATTTAGCTCATACACAGCTAAAAGTCCCTCGATATAGGTTTTTTGTGGAACATCTGCAAATGACAAGGGAGATAGGTTATGTCTAATAAGCGGTATATTTGCTGCCAGTCGAGAAACACGTTTGTTTACGTCTTCAAAGGGTTGTAAATAAGGAAGGTGAACCATAAGAAAGAAAGCTTGCTCAAAGGGATTTTGAATTGCCTGGGCTGTGTGAAGCAGCTGTTCAAAACACTCTTTGATCACATTTGGGACAGCAAGAGGATGATAAACAGACTTGGCTATTCCGATTATTTTTGACCGGAGACTTCCACACGCTTTCGGATCTGCAAGTAAATTATCTGAAAGCAGAGCATGGATATTCAACACCGTTTGTTTATTGATATCTACTTGATCTGCAGAATCAACCAGAAATTCGATAGCCGCTTTATGATTTAATATCATTTGAGTTTCTGCCAAGTTTTTTCCAGCAGCAGCAGCATCTAACTCAAGTAACCTCTCCGTTTCAAGAAGAGAATAGGTATTCCCCTCTAGTCTACTAGAATTCCACGATAGATCAATCAGGATGCGATTAAAAATCTCCCGTGCATAAGTGCCGGCTGGACGCTCTTCATCAATTCCTCCCAGGACAAGAAATTTATCACAAATTGTCTTTGGTAGATATGAAGTAACATTCGGTCGATATCGGTCTAAGAACGTCCTGTCATATCCAACAGGGGTGCGTGCTTGTATAGGCTGTTCGACTAAGCTTTGGAGATGCTTAGAGTTAGAGGTTAAAGGAATACTATACTCTTCGATACTCTTCTTTTCTTCAGGCAGTGCATACTTTCTGGCACGAGATACCCCCACCACAACAATACGTCCATGCTCAACTAGAAGGGCCAAACGTCTCTGCAAGCTACGGCGTGGACATTGTATTTCTGGTGAACTCAGGAGCTCCCGTAGCGAGGCCCCACCCGGGTAAAGCCTAAGCACCCCAATCAAAGCTTCAAACTCCTCTTCTGGAACCTTTTTTGGCACAGACACTCCTTTTTGTGTCACAATAAGGCTTATTGTGTCACAAAAAGCCTTTTTGTGACACAAAAATCAGTATTGCGACATAAAAAGCAGAGATCTTACTCAGTCGACTGAGTCAATATGTATTACACTCGATGTTCCTAGTGCATTAATGCGAAAAAGTTTGGCTTCAGGTGGCAGCTCATCAAGCCGTATCACAACACGCCTCACCTTTTTCATCTGCCCAATTGCCACCCCAAAATAGATCGGTAAACGGTCTGGATCAGGAGTATAGAGCTGTCCATCTAATTCCCAGTAGAGATTGCCAACAGCTGTCTCCAAAATCTCCCCCCCCTCCCCTAAAAGCAGACAGTCATCACACGGCTTGGCCAACTCCCTCAAATATAAACGCGGCATGTAACTCAATAGCTTGCCCGGAAAAAGCGGCGCCTTGATCGGCTTCAATGTGATCTGCTTCGGTATCACTGGCAGCGGCGCCGCCATAATGATCAAACTACCCCCTCTTTTGGGCAGCGCAAGCTCTGCCTCTTGACCGCCGGTCACAATGATCTTGAGCCGACCACCCTCCAACTTATTGCGTCTGATAAAGTCGAAAACAAGTGATTGAGGAATGCTCTTTTCAATGGCAAAAAGATCCATTTGCTGCTTTAGTTTAGCAAGATGGGCGTCAAGATATTGAGGTTGTCCCTCTTCTACTTTAATGGTTGTGAAGAGGCCATCTCCGAAGAGAAAGCCGCGGTCGTGGAGGGAGATTTTGGCGCTCTCATGTTCGACAAACTCTCCATTGATATAGATGAGCAAAAGGCCTTTCCTTTGTGTAGGGTTTCTTCATATTCTTTGATTGGATTTGAGTCGGCGATGATGGCACCTCCAAGGCGTAGGCGCATCTGGTTTTCCTGCCAGATGGCTGTGCGAATAGCGAGGTTAAAGTGCATCTGCTTGCCGTGGATAAAGCCGATTGCTCCGGTGTAGGGTCCGCGCGCTGAGTTTTCCAGCTGGCTGATCAATTTGAGGGCGGAGATTTTGGGGCAGCCGGAGATTGAGCCACCGGGAAAGAGTGCTTTGAGAATCTGAATGGGGTTTTGCTCAACCAGACTTCCTTTTATGGTGGAGACGAGATGGAACAGTGTGGGGAAGCTCTCCAATTGGCAGAGCTTTTCGACGACCACCTGATCACAGATACGATGCAGATCGTTGCGTAATAGGTCGACGATCATCATCAGCTCGGCGCGCTCCTTTTCAGATTGCAGCAGCTCATTTCTATTCTGTTCATCTTCTTTTGGTGTACTGCCTCGTGGCGCTGTGCCTTTGATGGGCGCTGTTGTGACTGTTCTGCCATCGCTTTTGAGAAAGAGTTCTGGGCTGGCGCTGACGATCGTCTCTTGATCGGTCTGTACAAAGGCGCTGTAGGGGTGACCTTGTGAGACTTTGTGAAAGAGCGAGTAGGGTGAGCCCTTGGTTTGGAAGTGCAGCTCTTGAGAGAGGTTGACTTGGTAGACATTACCGCAGGCGATCTCTTCTTGGATCTGCCGCACCTTTTGGCAGTAACTGGCAACTGTTTCGGATGAGCCGACCAGGCGCGCATCGAAGTCTCCTGCGTCTGGTAGCTTGTCGAGGCGGATCACTTCGGTGGGGCGGTAGAAGAGAGCTCCTCTTTTGAGTGGGGCGTGGGGGATCTCTCCCCAGTCGGTGTAGCAGCCCATTTCGTAGTTGATGAAGCCAAAGTAGAGGTCATCCCCGATCTGCTCTTGCAGCTCATCCCAGCAGTTGGGCCCCAGCTCCACCTCAACTTTGCGATCGGGGTTACAGGCGAGATAGGTAGGCCCCGACCCATCACCCGAATGCAAACAGAGTGTGCCTTCAGGAAGTTGAGAATCAGATGTCCATATTGTGGTAGACTGCGTCGACATCATCAAGCTCCTCAAGCCAATCGATTAGCGCTTGGTTGGATTTAATGACCTCCTCATCACACGCAATCGCTGTGTTGGGAATCCACTCAATTTCCGCTTCACTCGATGTGATTCCCTTCTCATCGAGCTTCTCCTTGACAGCGTAGAGCTCAGTTGGCTCTGTGGTCACCATAAAACTCTCATCGGTCACCTCAAAATCCTCAGCACCAGCAGCCAATACCTCTTCAAATACGACCTCTTCATCTAGCCCCTCTTTAGGCAGCTGGATCAGCCCTTTGCGATCAAAATTGTAGGTGACAGCTCCTGGCTGCGCGATGGTGCCTCCCCTCTTGTTTGTCGCAATGCGCATATCGGAGGCTGTACGATTCTTATTATCTGTCATTGCCTCTACAATAATGCCAATGCCACCGTGACCATAAATCTCATAGGTGACTGAAACAAAATCTTCAGTATTGGGATCAGAGGCTTTTTTGATGTTTCTATCGATCACATCGTTGGGGACGTTGACCGCTTTTGCTTTCTGTACAGCGAGACGCAGGCGGGGGTTGGCTTTGGGGTCTGGCCCGCCCATTTTGACAGCGCTAATGATCTCCTTGGCGCTGCGCGAGAAGATTTTGCCCTTCTGCTTATCAGCGCGGTCCTTCTTATGTTTGATGTTTGCCCATTTACTATGCCCAGCCAAAGATCTTCTCCCTGTTTGCTTTTTCCCACCGTCTTGCACGCCCATAGGCGTGAAACTCTCTCTCTTTTTTCTTAAACTCAGGCCCATGAACGCGAAAATAGCCGCGCTCATCTAAGTAACCTGGAACCTTTGCATGCACCATCTCATGGTAGACTACAAAGGCGACAAAGAAGCGCGGATAGAAGGGGTCATCCAACATCTTGTGAATTTTGATCGCCTTGTAATCATCGAGATATTGCCCAAATGTGATATGCCTCCGCTTCTTAAACTCCCGGCCAAACCAGCCAATTGTCAGATCCAAACTGTCCTCAAAATAGGCTGAGTTGAGCTCATCCATCATCTTTTTGAGATCATAGATCTCGCCGTAGGGATTGAGCTTTAAAGGGCGTGAGCTCTCGACAGAGCTTGTCTGGATAAAGTGGCGTAGAAGCGGCTTGGGTTTCTTGCCCATGGCATAGCGCGCCAGCTCCTTGATTACCTCCTCTGGCGCTTGCAGAAAGAGCTCATGGATGGAAAAGCGGCGCCCTTTGACGCTGAGCAGCGTGCTTCTATTTTGATTGATTATAAGCTGCATCTTGAATGGGAGATAGCGATGGAGCCTCTGCTCAAATGAGGCGCTCCATGACGATCTTACTGACATACCGCCCCTTCTCTTTCATAAAATGTTTCTGCTCACCAATCGTCTCAAAGCCGAAGCGGCGGTAGAGTGAAATGGCGGGATTGCCCTCATAAACCTCTAAATAGAGCACCTCAATACCAAAATACTCTTTGGCCAAGTGGAAGAGGTTGTTTAATAGCTGTGTACCGACACCCTTGCCGCGCATCTTCTCAGTCACAATGATGGAGACGAGACATTGGTGCGCCAATTTCTTGTAGGGCATCAAGCAAAGCGTTGCGAGTCCAACAGGCTCACCCTCATGTTCCACAGTCAAACTGCTCTTGTAGCGATAGAAGCTGATCCAATGCTTGACTGAATCATTCACCTCCTTCTCATCACACATCGGAAAGCCGGCCAAAACTCCTGGCTCCAACAGCCAATCCTTCAAATAGGGGGCGTCAGCTTCCGTCGTGTAGCGAAATTTTAGCTCCATCAACCAAACTCCTTCAAATAGGCAACGACGAAACCATCCAAAAGCTCTCCATCCATCATCGCCTCAATATTGCCTGTTTCAAAATTTGTGCGCACATCCTTCACAAGAGTGTAGGGTTGAAAAACGTAGCTGCGGATCTGTGAGCCCCACTCGATTTTCATCTTCTCCCCGCCCATCTGCCTCAAACTCTCTTCTCGCTCCAGAACCTGCTTCTCATAGAGCTTCGATTTGAGCATCTTCATGCAGCTCTCTCTATTTTGGATCTGGCTGCGCTCATTTTGGCAGGTCACAACAATCCCTGTAGCTAGATGGGTGATACGAACGGCAGAATCGGTGGTATTGACATGCTGTCCACCTGCTCCAGAAGCGCGGAAGGTGTCAACGCGAATATCTTGAGGTTGGATGTCGATTTCGATCTCATCGCTCACTTCGGGAGTGACATCGACCGAGGCAAAACTTGTATGACGTCTTGCACCGCTATCAAATGGGGAGATGCGCACCAATCTGTGGACACCCTTTTCCGCTTTGCTGTAGCCATAGGCTGAAGGTCCTGTGAATTTTAGGGTGACACTTTTATATCCGGCGACATCACCATCAAGAGCATCGACTACTTCGACCTTCCACTTTCTTTTTTCGGCCCAGCGCTGGTACATACGGCAGAGCATCAGGGCCCAGTCGCACGCCTCTGTTCCACCAGCGCCTGCGTTGATATTCAGGTAGCAGTTGCAGCCATCCATCTCGCCAGAGAGCATGCGTTTGACTTCTAGCTTTTCGAGTTCTTCTTCGACCTGATCTAGTTGTGTATGGAGCTCACCGATCAGCTCTTCATCACCCAATTCACAGGCGTCAACGACAAGGGAGTCGACCTCTTCGAATTGTATTTTGATAGCAGCGTAGGGTTCGGTCCAGCTTTTGAGTTCGTTGGCGTCGGCGATGGTTTTTTGAGCGCTCTCTTGATCATCCCAAAATTTTGGGTCTTCCATCACCTTTTCGAGTTTTTGGACTTCTTGAGATTTTGTTTCGAGGTCAAAGATACCTCCACATGTGAAGGACTCGCTCCTTCACCTTGCGACATCTTTCTTGAATTTCCTCTTTCATGTCGAAGAGTTTACTTACCTTGTCCAAAAAAGTCAAAGCTCATAAACTACCTCTGTGATTACTCCTGTTTTATCAACAGTTGCGGCGGTTCCGACGTGGATGACACGGCATGGCTTTGAGGTAATTTTGAGGATTATTAACAATCCGGCGCAGAATGCGATGAAGATATTTATTTTTTCGGCTGTGGTGATTGTGCTACCGGTGACGGGCACTTGCTACGGCATCAAGAAGCTCTATGAGAGGCATTTTCCGGAGTAGAAGCTGCTGTACCTTATATCTTAACAATTTTACCTTGAAAATTCGAGAAGCTGTTTGGCGATATTCAAGGATAGCTCTTTCGAAATTTCCAGAATTGATTGTAGTGAAAGATGCTGAACGGCAGTTGTTCAGTGTCTTCTTAAGGAGATACTGAATAAGTACCTTGCCAGAGATTTTGGTAAGATTTCTATCGAGGGGAAGTTCGGAGCCGAACGTCTAACCCCTTGTGGGTTAGTCGAGGCGAGAACGATGCCTCGATAGAAAGATTGTCGGAAGATCTGGTGAACGAGTTATTCAGTGTCTTCTTAAGTATGCGGATGCGCCGAAGCGCACCCGCTCTATGGCTGTCTGCTTTCTGACAGGGTTACGGTTAGAAGCGGACTTGGCCGACGAGACTCATTTCCAAAGAGGAGGCGAAGCCACCTTCAAGAGTCAAAGCCATTTTCTGGCAGTCAGTCAAACTCACACCCACGGCATACCCAGTCGATTTGATCTGCTTAAAGTTTGGCAGATTTGCATTAAAGGTGGTAGTAACACGGTCAACACCAGTAGTAGCAAGCGAAGGTGTAGGCACATTTGCTAGCTGAGCATTACCGCATTTTAGCTTGGCACCACTCCAACGAATCGCAGCATAGGGAACAAGCTTGTTAATGCGGTGTGAAATACCAAGACCGACCTGCCAATCTTCGTAGCGCACACGGTATCCATTACCAAATGCCTGGCGAAAATCTCTCGTAGTTATGACATTGTTGACGGTCACATTTTGATTCTGGTAGAGATCCAAGAACTTCAGATGAGGCCTACTTTGCAGATATTGCCCCTCAAGCCCAATCGCAGTGCACTCACACTCCCAAAGAGTGATACGCCCACCAATACTCCACGAAAACCCAGTATTAGTCTGCAGATGAGAGAGCACTTGCCCAGAAGCTGTGGTACCAAATGTGGTGGTAGTTACCACGGGTGCAGTAGTAGGTCCAGTCGTATCTTGAAAGACAGAGTGGCCGGGATATAGAATCTGGTCACTCCATAGGTTGACAGATGTAGCACCAAGTGTTCCAAAGATGTCAAAGCGATCCCAGAAATTGCCAGCAAAGTAGGCAGCATTGGTAATCACACGCGTCACATCGGTATCTCGCTTCGCTTCACTCGCAGAATCTTTTTCCAAATAGCGGTTAAACTGGTAGTCACCCCAATAACCGAAGCGCATGCTAAAAGCATCGCAAACAGTCAGACAGGGATCACAGGGATCACCGCAGTGTCCTTCGAAAAAGATTCCATCACAGAGAAGGCTTGCCTCACTTGGGTTACCAACTGGAAGTGCCCAAACAGCACTCTGAAGGGCTAAGGTTAAAAGTAGATATCGTGTTTTCAATTTTCACTCCTTGTTTTTTCAAAAAATGCAACACCCTATAAATTCATGCAACACTTTTTAGAAGCGGACTTGTCAGATCTCTACTAACTCTTACATTCTTTAGATGGCAGGGACCCGAAATCTCAAGGCAACCATTTAAATCCAAGTTCTCAATGTAAACCTCCGGATCCTCAATAATTAGCTTCGAGCCACGAGCAATCCTTCCACCCCTCAACTTCCGCTCAATAATGCTGTAAAGTGGTCCCAAAGCGGGATTGTAGTAAAACTCATAACTAGGACCATGTAGCAAAAACTCCTCAGGTGAGGGAAAATCTGGCAATTCAAATCCACATCTATTGAGCAATTCATCATTGTTGCGCAGCAAATCATAGAGCGCCCCCTTCGGCGTCGCCTCCATACTCTGCCCCTTCTCATATTTCTTTTTTGCAGATGAAATCGTCCTCCCACGCGGACTAAAGGTCACAAACGTAGACTCCGTTGTAAGCGCATCACTGATGTTTTGCATCATACTCTCAAGACGCGCATGCTCACCACCCTTCGTATTCACCATCAAACCGTGCAGAGGCTGCTTTTGAATCAGTGGAAGTATCTGCGGCAAATCAGCAAAGAGAATATTGGTGTTAGTCGGAAAATCTGGATCCGGGTTTTCTACTTCAGTGTACTCAATGTTAGAAATGCGTCTTTTATCCCCCTCTTCAACCTCCACAAGCATCCCTTCCTGCACACCCTTGGGTCTCTCACATGAAGCAAAACCAAACGCCTTTTGCTGCAACACACCCGTCCCCACAAAACCCAGCAGCAGATTATCCAACCCCGCAATCGGATTGTTAATCTGCCGAATCAGCAGTTTGCTTCTCCCCCTCTCTTGAAACCACTCAAAGATACCGTTGTCCAACGCACACTTCCACAGCGCCCCATGACCATTTGGCTGACAAACAAGCTCATCATCCTCTAAAAGCCACTCCCCCTCTTTCGTAATCACAGGAACAGAGGGCTGCTTAAAGATACGGAAATTCTGTTCACCGCGACCAAACCAGTTCGCCTTTTCACAGAGCTTGCGTATCGCTGGAAAGTTGTGCGCCTCATCAGACGCCATCAACGCAATCGGCGTAATCACCTTTTCACCATGCAGTTTCCAATAGAGGTATTCGCGCGCAGCCACATCACGCACAAGCCCCTCTAGTAGGGATCGTCCACAAAAGGGCAGCGCTGCCGCTGGAAGCAGCTTTCCACTACTATCCCTAAGGTCTAGACGAGAACCAAGCCCGCCAATTGGATAGATCTCCGCCAGCTGCGGCATCGCCCTCAATCCAGCAGCAGTCGCCTCCTCTGTGATAGAAACTGTTTTAGGCATACTTAGCTTCGATCTGGCAGCTGGAGCAGCCCCCATCAACTCCATCACCTTGCGGTGATACCCATCAGCCCCGCCAATTGAGGCGTAAAAATGGTCCAATTCCTCCAGTTTTCGTCGATTTCGGTCCCTAATTGGCAGCTTTTCACTCATGTCGCTAGAATTGTTTTGACTCAAAAATGAACCCGAGGATAAAAGAATTGGAACGAAGAGTAAACACCTTTTGATAGGAGCAAATAACAATGGCTAAAAAAAAGAACAGCGCCTTCATGAACCCGGTTGAGATCAGCGATGACCTAAAAGCTGTCGTCGGGCCAGGCCCCATGCCGCGCACAGAAATCATCAAAAAGTTGTGGGTATATATCAAAAAACACAACTGCCAAGATGCAAATAACAAGCGTAACATCATTCCCGATGAAAAACTTGCAAAAGTTTTTGGAACAAAATCTGCAGTAGATATGTTTCAAATGACAAAAAAAGTTTCAAAGCACATCCACTGATTGATTGAATTGCTGACAATGTCGATAATAGGGGGATGTCTCGCTTTATTGATATTGTCAGCTCGCTCTCCATTCTCGGTATCTGGCCACGTTTCATTGAGCCCAAATTGGTGCGTACCACCACCCTCGACTGGAAACTGCCCGAGCAGCAGCGCCATCTTGATGGTCTAAAAATCGTCCAATTTAGCGATCTCCACTTCCACCCAAAAGTATCGGATAAATTTTTAGACAGGGTCGCCCGCCGCATTTTGCGTCAAAAACCCGATATCATTCTCTTCACTGGCGACTTCATCTGCTACTCCAGCTTAGAGCAGCAAGAACGACTCAAATCTTTTCTTAATAGACTACAAGCCCCGCTCGGCTGTTTCTGCAGCTTTGGCAATCACGACTATGCCAACTATGTCAGCCGCAACAGCCATGGTCTCTACGATGTGCGACGCCCCATCAACCCCGTTGTCGGCATCTGCACCGCCGTTTGGACCATCATCCGTACCAAACCGGAAATCTTCCACATCACAAATGACGCCGCCTCCACGCCTTTGCACGATCCGCTCTGCTCCCTTCTGCGCCAAACAGCCTTCACCTTGCTGGAAAATATGACCGTCACTCTGCCAATTGGACTCAACGTGACCGGCCTTGGTGAATACGCCGTCGGACGCTGCAGGCCCGAAACCGCCTTTGCTGGCTATGAAAAGGGAAAGCCAGGACTCGTTTTGTCCCACAACCCAGACACCTTCCCCCACCTACGCGACTACCCCGGTGACTGGATCTTCTGTGGCCACACACATGGTGAGCAGATCCACCTCCCCTTCCTACGCCCACTCTCACGCAAACTAGCACGACTTGAAAATCCGCTTTACACACGCGGACTCTTTCAAGAGCGGGGTAAGAAGCTCTATGTCAGCCGCGGTATTGGCAGTCCTGTTCCCTTTCGCTTCTGTTCCGCGCCTGAAGTTGTTGTTGTGAGGGCTAGGTATGGATGATCTAGCTGTTGTCTTTCTAGCTGGTGGTGTTGGCAAACGTTTTGGCAGTACTACGCCAAAACAGTTTCAACCATTTGAGGGAAAACCATTAGCCTTACAAAGCTTTGAGGTTTTGAACCCGCTTGATCTAGAGACTGTTGTTGTGGTTGACAAGAGCTATGAGGAGCTATTTGATGGAGCTATTTTTGCCACTCCCGGTGCTAGGCGGCAGGACTCTGTTGCCAATGGGATTGCCAAGACAAACAAAGAGTGGATCATGGTGCATGATAGTGCTCGGCCCAATATCACTCTTGAGATGGTGCATAGGCTCTATGAGGCGGCCAAAAAATGTGGAGCTGCCACAACAGGAATGCCGATGACCGCAACTGTAAAGCAGGTATGCGACAAGGGGCTTGTTGAAAAAACTTTGGATCGCGATCGCATCTGGGAGATTCAAACACCGCAGATTGTGAAGCGCGATGTTCTACTAGAGGGGCTTGCCCTTGACCAGGAGGTGACTGATGATGTTTCGCTTGCTGAGCTTGTAGGTTGCCCTGTCACAATAGTTGAGGGCTCTTTTCGCAACATCAAAGTAACGAAGAGAGAAGATTTGGAGTTAGCAAGGAGGCTGCGTGAGATATAAGATTCAAGTTGCCTATGATGGTGGCCATTTTAGTGGCTGGCAGGTGCAGCCAAATGCCAGCTCCGTTCAAGCTGAGATTGAAAGAGCGCTCTTGTTGTTGACCAAGCAAAAGGTGCGCGTGATTGGATCGGGAAGAACCGATGCTGGTGCTCATGCGCGCGGCCAGGTTGCCCACTTTGATTGTGATCAAGAGCCTTCCCTATTGGCGCTTTGCGGCATTTTGCCCAAAGAGATTCGCATTCTTTCTATTGAACCGGTCGAAGAGAGTTTTCATGCGCAGTATGGCGCTAAGTCAAAGATCTACTACTACCACCTCTGGCTCGATCAAGTGAGTGACCCGCTTCTCTACAAATATCGTTACAAGGTACCCTTCTCCATCTGCTTGGAAAAATTGAAGGAGGCTGCTGCCCTTTTTGTTGGCAGACAGGATTTTAAAAGCTTTTGCAATGCGGGAAGCTCTGTCAAAACGACTGTGCGTACCCTGAAGCGGATCGATATCGTGAAGCAAAGAGGCGGTGTGCGCCTAGAGTTTGAGGGCAACGGCTTTTTGTACAAGATGGTGCGCAACATTGTCGGTACACTACTCGAAGTGGCAAGCGGCAAAGAGATTGATATTGCCAAGCTTTTAGAGGCCAAAGATCGTAGAGAGGCGGGCGCCTGCGCACCAGCTCACGGCCTCTTTCTTATGGAAGTAAACTATGAAAACTCTTCACATGGCCAAAAGTGCCAGGAAGCCTCTCAATCTCCTCAGTTGGCAGCACAGAGGTGACCAAAATCCCCTCAGCACCAGCACCAAGCAGCGCAGAGAGTCCGCGCGGTGAATCCTCAAATCCAATCACACGCTTTGCCCCCTTTGAGGCAAACTCATAGCATTCAGGATCGGGTTTGGGCTTGCCATAGTCTTCACGAGTGATCCAGCGCGGAATTGTCTGCAAAATAGGATGCATATCCTTGATCGCTTCGATCTGTACACGCGCAGAGTTGGTCACAACGCAGGTTGGAAACCCTTGTAGCATCTCCAAAAAGGGCGTAACTCCAGGCATCAGATCGACTCTTTTCGCCAAAAGCTCCTGATAACACGCCTTTTTCTCAGCATAAAGCCTCTCCCAAGGTACATCCTGCAGCTGCTCATACTCCTTCAGGAGCGCTTTTTTCAAGCCATCTGCGCTGTAGAGTGCAAATTTTGCATATTGCACCTCATCCCACTTGAGAGAAATGCCCCTTTTCGCACACATTTGTTTGTAGGCATCAAAGTGTAGCTGCTCGCTATCCACCAAGACGCCATCAAAATCGAAACAGATGAGATCGTAATCGTGCCAATTCATGCTGCCAAGTATATCCTACCGCTGCTTTTTTTGCTCGGCTGTGAAAAAAAAAGTGAGGGCGAGTACATCTACCGTCACTCCCAAGATCGCCTATTTGCTGCCAGCTCCTCACAAGTGGAGGCGCAGCCAACCTATCCTTGGCAATCAACTAGCGACCTGCCCACCATCACAAAAGAGTTTTTTCGCTGCAAAGGCAATCTGCTCAATCCTGTGCGTGAAAAAAAACGCGAAGGGCGCGAATCCTTCTTCTTCAGCGACTGCAATGGTACACACAGCCTTCCTATCGTAGATGGGAAGGAGTTCGTCTACCCAATTCTGCTTAAACTGCTCAACTTCGTCCAGCTGGATATCGGCAAGAGGATCACTGTGACAACGGGTCACCGCTGCCCCACGCACAACAGCTACTGCGACTACACCCCCTACAACTACGGCTCCAAACATATGATCGGCGCTGAAGTGGACTTCTATATTGAAGATGTGCAACCAGAAAAAATCATCGAATCACTGCAAAAGTGCTACGAAACCCCCTTCTTACGCTACACAAAGGGTAACCTCAACATCTCTACTGAGGCTTGGTATAATGATGAGGTTTTCATCAAACTCTATCTGCCAAATGAGGGTCGCGATGAGGATAATCTCCACAACAATGCCTACATCAGTATCCAAGTACGTTATGACTCTGAAAAAAAGCAAAGGGTACGTTTCGACCAAGCGATCAGCGAAAGCCTACTGCGGGGCTAACATTTGTACAAGCGAGTTGAAAAGGGTGATTAGCTCCTCACTATTGCCCTCACGATCAGCAAGAGCTCCTGACGCATCCAGCTCACCCATCGCAGAAAAAATTTGCCCATAGCGCGCTTTGGCTAGTGCGCCTTCTAGTGTCGGAGGCTGTTTGGCCAGCACCTTAAGCGCTGCTGGCGCTGTGCTCCAATTGCCCGTATAGGCACTAATCTTAAAGGCGCGCTCAGCAGCTGGCAGCTTAGCTTTTTTCTTATGAACAGCAAGTGCAGCTTTTTCAGGCTCTTTATACCCCCCAATCTGAGCATTTTCGACCACCTCATGATCACCAACTGCAAAAAGAGCTTGAAAAAGCCAATCTTCACCAGCACAGCCCAGATCTGATGCAAGAGCCCCAACCATCACAGACTCACCACAAGAAATCAGTTCAGTCAAAATATCACGCGTTACAGCTGCATTATCCAGTTCATGCAAGAGATGGTAGACCACGTTACCAGAAACTTCTTGGATAATGTCCAACACCTCAGTGACCAGCTGAGAGTGATCAAGGCCCTGTGTCGGCAAAGTCCGTGCAATAGCTCTTACATGACGCCCATCATAATCGTCAAACAGCTCGAAGCGTATATTTGCTAGTTTCAACTGCAGCCAATTCATATCTTCACAGTCTACTCCCCCAGCAATAATGTTATCTACCTCAGAAATAAGCACTTTCGCACTCTGCTTTTGTTGATGCGAAAGAGAGATCTCAAGCACATCGACGAGCGTTATCAACCGTTTTAATGAAGGCAAGCCTGGCATATGGGAGATAGAAGTGATAATTTGATTGATCTCAGTAATGTTTAAGGCAGGGCAGGAGGCATAACTTTTAAGTAACTTGCTCTTAGTCGCAGATGGGGAAAGCAAAAACGCCGACTGCAGCCCACTTGTAATCAGAGATCTAGCGGCCTTTTGATCGAATTTCCATAGTGCCCGTCCTAGATTCTTAAGAGCTACAGCCTTAAATTCATTTGACTTTGTCATGATTTCCTCGCACAGTCTGCCCTTGGCAAAATCCACAATCTCAGAGGTCAAACGATCACTAGACGCAAGCTTATCTATGGTAACGACCATCCTCATACAGGCGATAGAGGTGTGATTTTCTCGTAAAAAATCGCTGGTCACGCGAGAAGAGATTTCCTTCCACTCCTTTGTTGCTGCATCTCGCCTGCCATCATAGCTAATCCAGTTAGAGATGGAGGAGGCCTTTTTAGGATATCTCATACAATCTTCAAAAACTGTGACCAGTTTCACCTGAGAATCTGATTGAGAAAAGGTCCATGAATTACAATTATTTTTAATCAGGCTGTATAGCCCAAATTCTTGACCCGCAGCCAACAGGGATTCAGCCCAAACCGTTGCTTTAGAAATGACTCTTGGTTCAATAGGCCCTTCGATCTGCAGCGTCTTCACAAAAAGATTTGCTATTTTTTTCAATTCACCCATCACAAGGGGATGAAGAGGTTTCTTACCATTCTCACTATTCCACAACTGCTCCAATGAGTAGGGTGGAATAAAAACTGGGATTTGCAAATGGCGCCATGAACGTAGAAGCAAGGCTTTTCTAACATGTGAATAGCATTTGAAATAGCCCCTCACCAATGCAAGATAGCGCTTTGAAGTGGTTCGCATGCAAGCAAGAGCTGTTAGATCCAGACGATCAAATATCAAATGCCACACATCATCCGGTAGCTCTTGGTGCGTGTACACAACTTTGGCAGGTGTTGCTTCTTGCTGATGATACTCGAATCTTGGTAATTTATGGGCTGGTTGCATGCAAAGAGTCTATCAAAAAGCAGAAAAAAAGCCCGCTATTTCAGTATCTCCTATAGGAGATACTGAATAATACAGAAGATTCAATGAGCGCGTTATTCAGTGGATCCTAAAGTTTTAGAATAAAAAGAGAGTCTAATCTCTTGTGCTAAATGAGAGAGGGCTCTATAGTTCTTTGCGATGCCGATGTGGCGGAATTGGTAGACGCGGCAGACTCAAAATCTGCTCTTAGCAATAAGGTGTTGGTTCGAGTCCAATCATCGGCATTCCATTTCTCTTGTGGTTTAATCTCTCATCATTATTTTGAAAGAGATGGCACAAGAAAAACTTTTGCATCTCCTACAAAAAAAACGGGGCTTCTTCGAAGCCATTTTGGACCTTTCTGAGGAAGAGAGCAGTCTCAACGTTCCTGATTGGATCTCCGTCCTAGAGCAGAAAAAAGTGCTTCTTTCTTGTATCGATGAGATCGACGGTGAGATCGCCCCATTCAAGGCAAAACTACACAACCTCTCCCAAGAGGTGAGTGATGAGCTGAAAAAGACCCGTACAATTGTCAAACGAATTCTTGACCTCGATGATCGCAATCAAGAGGTGCGACGCAAAATGCTAAACGATGAGTGACCTACACGCCCTATATACCCGACTCGAAGCGAAAGTTGAGAGGCTCCAAGAGAGACTTGAGGCTTCCCACCTTGTTTTGACCAGTATTGAAGAGGCCATCTTGTACCTCAATCCGATGGGCTTTATCATACTCTGTAACCCTGCGATGGAGCGCCTGCTTAATCTGAGCGACCTTGTCGACACCCTCTTTTGGGACCACTTCGATGACAGCTACTTTGGATTCTCAATGCGAGATGCTCTAGACTCTCACAAGCGGCAGTGCCTATTCGTTGAACTTGATGGTCGGGAGGTTGAGATCTCCACTTCATATGCGCATGGCCTGATTCTTTTGTGTCGCGATCGCACTGAGATTCGCAAATTGGAAGCCGCTGTTGGACAGAGCAATCGCCTCAAAGTTTTGGGTGAGATGGCAGCCACACTAGCGCATGAGATTCGCAACCCTCTTGGCGGTATTGAGGGTTTTGCCTCCCTCTTAGCTCAAGATTTAAAGGAGGAATCTCATGCTTCGATGGTTGGCTCCATTTTAGAGGGAACGCGAACACTCAATGAGCTTGTTTCAAATGTGTTGGACTACACACGCAATGTGCAGCTGCACTTCACAGAGTGTGATCTACTCACACTGTGCGAGGAGTTGATTCCCTATGCACCTGAGCTTAAAGTTTCAGGTTCATCTTCAATCTGTGCTGTCGATCGTCAAAAATTGAAGATGGCGCTTCTCAACCTTGTGAAAAATGGCATTGAGGCAGCAGGAGCGGTTTCGATCACAGTTTTGAAGGGCGGTATCATTGAGGTGCATGACAATGGGCCAGGCATTGCTCCCGACTTGAGGGACAAAATCTTCACCCCCTTCTTTACAACAAAAAGTCGCGGAACGGGGCTTGGACTTGTTGAAGCTAAGAAGGTGATCGATGCGCATGGTGGAAAGCTAAGCGTAGAATCAAATAGTGGAACAACGATGAGGGTGGAGCTATGCCGATAGAGAGGATCTTGGTTGTCGATGATGAGCCACTGATGCGCAGCTTCTTGCAAGAGGGGCTTACGCGTAAAGGCTTTGATGTGCAGCTTGCTGAAAATGGCAAAGAGGCCTTTGCTGCTCTACGCAAAAGCAGTTTCGACCTTGTGATCACCGACATGAAAATGCCGGATGTAAGTGGACTCGATGTTGTGCAAAAAACCAAAGAACTCTACCCCAATGCGATGATTTTGGTGATGACAGCACATGGCACCATTGAAAATGCGGTTGAGGCGATGCAGCTGGGCGCTTTTCACTACATCCTAAAACCCTTTGCCTTTGATGCGCTGATGGTCTTGATCAAAAAGGCGCAAGAGCATCAACATCTTGTTGCTGAAAATGTCTACCTTCGAGAGCAGATTCAAAGCACAAGCAAGCAGGCAATGATCGCGCAAAGCCCTGTGATGAAAAAGCTTTTGGAAGAGGCAATCAAAATTGCCAAAAGTAACGCCTCTGTCTTCATCCAAGGCGAATCTGGAACAGGAAAGGAGGTGATGGCTGCCGCAATTCACGCTCACTCTTTGCGCTCCAATAGCCCCTATATTCGAGTCAACTGCGCCGCTGTTCCCGACACCTTGATCGAATCGGAATTCTTTGGTCATGAAAAGGGCGCCTTTACAGGTGCGCAAACAAGAAGAATGGGGCGTTTTGAATTAGCAGACAGAGGGACACTGCTGCTCGATGAAGTGACCGAAATTCCTCTCAACTTGCAGCCCAAGCTTCTGCGCGCCATTCAAGAACATGAATTTGAACGTGTCGGCGGAAGCAAGCCAATCAATGTCGATATCCGTCTTATCTCTACCTCAAACCGCGATTTAAAAGAGGCTCTTGAGCAGAAAATCATGCGCGAAGATCTCTACTACAGACTCAATGTAGTTCCTATCAAACTCCCCCCTCTTCGCGAGCGCAAAGAGGACATCTTGCCACTTGCTCACTACTTCTTGGAAAAATTTTCTCAGGAGAATCGCAAGAAGAAGATGAAGCTTTCAAAAGCTGCTGAAAAAAAACTACTTGCTTATGATTTCCCCGGAAATATTCGCGAGCTTGCCAACCTAATTGAGCGCATGTGTGTGCTCGAAAGCGAAACTTTTTCTTTCTAAAATTTAAGATTGCGCGCTAGACTTCCTTTATAATTCTTTAACGGAGGTATTCATGGCAACAGCAGTCCAGCCAGAGGAAGTTCAGTACAGACTATTTTGTAGAGATTGTCAAAAGAGCGATTTAGAGGTGCGCGTTCAAATGTGTGTACTTTGCAAATTGAGTGGTTTTTGTGAAGAGCATGCCGGAAAAGGTCACTACTGCTTGCAGCCTCCCTCAAATGCGGGTGCCAACCTTGGAGAGTATGAACAATTGTTACGAAACCTGCCCGCAACAGAGCCAATTAAAGATGGAGCGCTCTCTTATAATGTCAAAACAAATGTGACAAAGGCTGTTCCCAAAAATGAGTATGAAGGGGGGACAAAAAAGCTGCAGCGGCGCGTAAGCACAATTTCGAGGCATTATGTGAGGGAGGGTGAAATCTGCTGTGTAGTAATGAATGGCAAGAAAGGTGTTGAAAATAGGTTAACTGTGATCCTTAGAGCCTTTCCACCACCTATACAGAAGCAAGACTCTGCTCTTGATCTTACAAATATTGCCCCTTCACAAGCCTCTGTTGGTGCAGATCGAGATCCAACAGCTGGAGCAGAATTGACTGATAAACCTGCAGTAGTTAAGCGATCTGACTCTGGTCTCGCTCTCTCAGAGAAGAGTAAGGACTTAATATCCCTGACTGCTACCCCCGCACTTCAAGATCCCGCTTCTCTTCAACGACTTCTAGCTAACCCAACATCCCATATTCCTGACTTATTGTTCCTTCGACAAAGCGGCTTACCTATTGTTGTTGTTCAGATTCCTGAAGAGCTAAAACTTAGGCTATTAAGCGATGTGGCAATGACAGTACAAGCAGAAAATACTTTCGATGATGGAATTCCGCTTGCTCTTAAGAGAGAGAAGAAGCCATTGCAGCCATCTAAAACCCCCCTTTCAATAGAGGGGAGTTCTGCACAATCTAATGGAATTGTAGAAAGAGTTGCTTCGGAATTGGCTGCAACGGTTAGAAATGCTGCCATCCAAAATGTGCTTACAATGGTTAATACAGCTTCTCAGCCTAATTCAGATGACTTAGTAGCCCTTGAAGCTACAGCGATGACAGGCTCTATCCCTCAAGGCGAACTTACGATCGCTAGTGCTAAGCTTGCTTCAAAGGACATAGGAGCCATTGATGAGGAAGCAGCTACAGCGACTACCCCCCAAGACAAGCCTACGACAGCTGATGCTACCCCTCCGGCTACTGATGTTACAAACGCTGAGGAGGCAAACGCTGGTAGTGAAGATGAAGATTTTCAAATGGTTGGAACCACAACCAATGCCGGTTACTCAGAAGCTGAGGAGGCAAACGCTGGTAGTGAAGATGAAGATTTTCAAATGGTTGGAACCACAACCAATGCCGGTTACTCAGAAGTTGAGGTGGCAAACGCTGGTAGTGAAGATGAAGATTTTCAAATGGTTGGAACCACAATCGATGCCGGTTACTCGGTTGAAGCTGCTGGAAAAACCTTTTGGACTACAGGCCACTGCGCTGTCTGCCAAAGTGAATTCGGTACGATTACTATGTGTGGACGCTGCGGTTTGGATTTACATGAAGCGTGTCAACCTGGGCACAAATCTGCATGCAGCTTAACGATTACAGCTAGAGATTCAGAAGAGGGCACAGCATCACGCAAAGGTGAAATTGTCAACTACTTGGCTACGCAGCTACAAGAAAAGCCGGAAGGCCACTCTCTCTTATTTGCAAATACAGCCGATGCACAGTGGTGCTTCCTCACAGTTGAAGAGTGGATGACAAATTTCAATAAAACAGACTTTCATAAACGAGTTTGCAGTCTGCTTTCAGGTATTGGCGCCAGCCTTGGTGATCAACTTGCTGTTGTAGTTGATACAGCGGAAGGAAAGCCGGAAGAGCAAGCATTCGTATTAATGAAACCAGTTAAATTTTGGTATGATTTATGGAGTTAGGATGAGTATAGAAATTGGACTTTGGCGCACAAATGTCTGTGTGGAGTGTCATGAAAATCAAGGATTTCAATGTCCGCGCTGTGACCTACCGAGACATGCGGGATGTGCCTTCAATCACGATGAGGTTTGCAGTCAGCAAGCCTCATCGGTTAACCTACTTGGGAAGATCCACCGCAAGGCTGAGAGTGAGGGAACAGCTTGTGATATCATGGCGATTGCAAAAGAGGTCTTGCCTACTGTCATGCCCACTGAAGGAAAGCGGGTCATCGATGCAAGCGGTAAGCAGTACAGCTTTGAAGAGTGGAGAGCTACGCTTCAAGAGGGGGAGCCATGGGAATCCTTTGCAGTGCGCGTTAAGTCTATCTTAGACAATGTGAGTCCAGTGCATCTGCTCTGCTCAGTACCGCTTATTGCTGATGTGCGCCACTGCGCTCTGCTGCCGCTTTACAAAGTCTCTGATAGCTCTTAAGCCCAGGCTTAAAGGTGAAGTGACCCGCCTCTTCGTCAAAAAAACCGGTCATCACCTCGCGATCATTGGCAAGGCAGACAAAGGGCGCCCGCACAAAGCTGTTGTAACCGATAACTTGCTGCGCAAATGCTGGCGTTAACTTCGTAGCCTTGCACTCGATCATCAAAAGTGGTGTTGGCTCATACTCCATCTGCGCGAATGCGAGAATATCGAGCCGTCTTTTGGGAACATCAGCTTCTAACTGCAGATGAGGCAGCTGTGAAAGCTCTTTCTCAACAGCCAGCATTGACTTGGGGAAATGCAGATCACGCACCATGATCTGCAAAAGCTTTTGACGCACCAGCTCTTCCGGTGTGCTCTTGACCCACGCTTGGCGAATGGGATCAAATAACTGGGAGTACGATGATACCATAATTCTTATCTTGCCGTCTGTAGATCACCTTAAGCTTCTGATCCTCTTCACAGCGGTAGACGAGAAAGTTATTCTCCGATAGCTCCATCTTCATCAGTGCCTCATCAGTCGTCAGCATCTTCAGTGGGTGGCTTGCTTGCGAAACAATGCTTCCCGTAGCAAACTCCTGCTCCAACTCTTTGAGGTTCTCCTCTTCGATCTGATCATTGATCTCATCAATAGCTGGGATGGGTCCTTGAACCACATTCACATGCATGTCTACCTCATGAAGAGGTTTAGCGTGATGATCATGTAGTTTATCGACATAGCGTTGCAGTTTATGCTTCAAACGGTCGATCGCATTATCGACAGCAGCATAAAATTCTGCTTCATGGCCAGTCACTTTGATCTTCAAACGATTGACTGTAACAATGTAGGTACAGGTATAGACCTGTTTGATGTGCTCTAAGATCACAGTAGCTTCAATGACCGTGCCGCCAAAGCGTTCAATCTTACCCAACTTTTCGCATGCGTAGTCACGCATTGAGTCGGTTACCTCTAGATGGCGTCCGATCACATGGACAGGATACTCTTCAGATGCAAATTTCTGTTTTACTTCCGCTTTCGTCTTTTTCGTCATAGTCAGCTCCCAATTATATGCACCGAAGAGGACTCGAACCTCTAACCACCTGGTCCGAAGCCAGGTACTCTATCCAATTGAGCTATCGGTGCTCGCACAAAAGTTGTACCACGAAATTGTCTTTTCCTCAAGAATGGTGTAATGGAAATAGAAGGTTTGGTCTTAACAGCGATTCCTTATGCAGAGAGGGATCACATCCTAACCCTCTTTACACCAAAGGCAATCCTCAAACTTTTTGTAAAAGGCAAGCGCTACCTTGATGCGCACCATCAAGCACTTATCTCCCCTTTTACTATAGCAACCTACAGCTATAAGGAGAAAAAGAGTGACCTGCATCGCTTTATTGAGGGCAAAGTTGTCGATCTAAATTTAAAATTGCGTGATAAGCTCGACTCTTTTGAGGCAGCACAGAAGATGGTACAGGCGATCTACCAGACGCAGTGGCAAAATAGTGAAACAGTAGCGCTCTTTCATCTTATCAAACTCTTTTTGGCGCAAATTCCGCAGACAGAAGAGCCCAATAGATTGGTTGCCCCTTTTTTAATCAAGCTGCTGAAACATGAGGGTGTGTTGGATCTAAGCTGCTATGAGGATCCAAGACATATTGAGGCGCTAGCGCAGGTGCGCAGCTTTGAGGCGCTACTCACCGTTTTACCCGATGAGAAGCTCGCGCAGGAAATTGAGCAGAGCTATCGCAAAGTGATTTGCCCGTCGGTGACTTCGACATAGATAGTGAGAGTCACATCGGCATCTTCTGGGCCGCCTTGGAAGCGCTTCTTGGTGAAAAGTCCCTTTTTCTTGAGCTTGTCGCACTTCGCCTTGCCGCGCGCTGTGGTTTTGGTTTTGATATCTAGAGCCACATCGTCCGGAAGTTTGATGGTCACATTGGCAGAGGTCCCTGTCACAATGATGTTGCAGTCGCTCCCCCACTGTCCTCGGAGATCGAGATCGACTCTGCTGCTCGTTACCTTGAAATCGACATCCGTCAACACTGGGAAGCTGCCGGTTAGATCGGCTCTCACCCTTCCGAACGAGCCGTCGTAGGTTACGTTTCTCAGAACGGGATATTCCCCCTCCATCTTCAGCTCTACATTTTTTTTTTTGTGAGCGTCGATGTAGACATCTTCTAGCTGTGGATAGGTGCCATCAAAATCGTAGCGTTCCACCTGCTGCGTCTTGCGAGAGGTGTCAAATTTGCGATGATTAGGATCAATTTTCGCTGCACAAAGGGGGGCAAACGAAAGAATCAATAGTGTGGCAATAAGTTTTTTCATATGCGAAAGGGGGGACTTGAACCCCCAAGGAGTTTCCTCCACTACCACCTCAAGGTAGCGCGTATACCAATTCCGCCACTTCCGCGGGAGGATCAATATAGCTCTCCTTGGAAATTAAGGCTAGAAGAACTATCCTTGCCATGTGATCTTTTTGATTCGTCTCTATCGTCTGCTTCTCTCACCATTTATCGGCAACTGCTGCAGATTTTATCCAAGCTGCAGCCACTATGCTGAGGAGGTGATTGCAACACGCGGTATTTGGCAAGGAGGCTGGCTGGCGTTTAAACGAATTTTGAAATGCGGTCCCTGGCACAGAGGGGGCTATGACCCTGTGGAGAAACCTATGGAAGTACAATACACTCAAAAATCTAGTAATCCCGGACCTACCTGGCTATTTCTACCAGGTGGGCCAGGCTGCCACAGCAGCTACTTTAACTCACTAGTCGAGCTGCTCGATCTACCCGGCTCTGTCTACCTCATCGACATGCCAGGAAATGGAACTGATGAGGAGATCGATTTTAACTGCTGGTTTGACCTCTTTTTGCCTATGGTCAAGCGGTTTGACAACCCCATCCTCGTTGGCCACTCCTTTGGCGGCATGATGCCTCTGCTCTTTCCCGAGTTAGAGGAACTACTTTCAGGCCTAGTACTACTTCACAGTACACCAAAGCTATGGCAAGAGGCTGCTGCCCAAAAAGCAGAGAAGCTGGGAGTTGCCAGCAATGGTCCTGAGATGGCTAATTTTGCACAGAATCCGAGCCAGGAGACATTTGCTGCAGCTCTTGACGCCTGCATGCCCTTCTACTTTGCACCTGAAAATATTGAGAAGGGACGCGCCTTTTGCAAGGGTTTTCCATTCAACTACCACGCTGCGATTTGGGGTTTAGCGAAGATGGAGGAGATTCAATTTGATGCGAAGTGGATTCCCTCAAAAGTGCCGACACTCATTATTGGCAGTGAGTATGATTGTATCTGTCCATTTGAACTTTATGACAGCCGTTTTGATCGGGGTAATATTGAGAAGCTTTACATTAAGGATGCGGGCCATTTTGGTTGGCTTGAAAAGCCTGATGTCTACAAAGAGGCCTTCAACTCTCTTCTTAAGAAGAAATCTTCAAGCTAGTGACCCTCACTCTAACGCGTTGTACAACCAATTGCAAACTACTTATATGTAAGTGTAAGACAGGTTGCCGCATATAAGAAGCCCTGATTAACTACCGTTTGGCAAACAATTTCTACCCGTGGTATTCTCTGAGAAAATTTTTTTATAAAAAGTATTTAGGGAATAAAACGATGAGAAATATTTTATTACTATTTACAATATTTACGCTCAAGTTATCTGCAGACATTCATGAAAGCTTTGATATTCGTGATCTTCTAAAATACGCAGATGAGAATACGTTGGTTGTTACAGATTTGAATCATGTACTTATGGAGACAATGGAGCCATTGGGTTCTGATCATTGGGCATCGTATGAAGTGAAAAAGCGGATGAAAGAAACTGGAGAGACGAAGCTTGAGGTTCTTCATAAGATGGTTCCTATGTGGCATCATATTTTAATGGAGTCTGAGTTCAAGGCTGTGGAATCTACAACAGCAGGTGTCATTCGGAGATTGCAGCAGCAGGGAAATTTAGTCATGGGGCTTACAGCTCGATATATTGAGATGGCCTACCCAACAGTTTCTCAACTCAAATCTATTGGAATCAACCTTAGCTTAAATGTGTTAAGTGATTTAGATCATGAGATTGAGGGTGGTTATGCAGCGAAATATGTTGAAGGTGTGATTTTTGTTGGCCTGAAGAATGATAAAGGTGAGACATTAATGCGTTTTTTGAATCAACTTGAGTATCAGCCTAAAAAAATTCTATTTATTGATGATAAGGAAAAGAATTTACGTTCGGTGTCAATTGCATGCGAAAAAAGGGGAATTCCATTTACTGGCCTTCGATATGGGTATTTGGATGAAAAAGGGAAAGAATTTGATCCTATTGCAACAGAGATTGATCTAAAGAATTTTATTAAAAAAAAGAGAAAAATACGTGAAGATGGCATTGCTGATGCAGACAAAAAAGCTTTGAACATTAAGCAATTCCCAAAGCCCGAGATCAGGATCAGAAGTTGATACTCAAATCCTACTCAGATGGTGAGTTTCTACAGGTCACTCTGGATAAACTCACACAATGAATTCACTCTTCTAGAACATATCATCAACGCATACTTCAGACTAACGCTCCTCCAGGAGCTTACAGAACAACGTGTTGCACTGTTCTTTTTCCCGCTCAGTAGCTGTAACTGGTTTGCTATCACTCATGATTTTACTCAACAGCTGACCTAAAACTGTAATATCGACTCTATCTCCAGATGCTAACCAACTTCCCCACCGACTTCCGAGTGCTTTAGCAAGATCAATCGAATTTTGCCTCAACTCTCTATAGGATTCTTCATTGCGTATCCAAGATAAATCAATAGGCCCCTCCTTGATCTCAGCTAGAGGAGAAGAGAGATCTTCATCGTGTACCGTTACCGTTATCTTGAGCAAAGAGCATGGGGGCAGAGTAGTATGAATCCCATAGGCAAGAGCTGGGTGCACATAGAGAGTTGCTGTCTGGCCCACATGCATTCTTGTCACGCCGTAAGAAAAACCTGGAATCATTCCCGAAAGCGAAATCCATTGAGAACTTGCTTCACTAAAAAGATTGCCTTCAATGTCCTCCACCTTATAGGTAACCTTTACTTTGTCATGCTGACACTGTTGTTGATTCTTACCAGATCGAACTGTTTTGAGATAGAGCAGCTCTGGCTGAATTGTAGTCACACGCCTATCTCTGTGCATCCTACGCATAATTTTGTCCGCAGCTTTTAGGTTATCTTTTGCCAACAAAAACCCTTCCAAAATGCCCGGCTGACAATAGGAAGAGCACTTTGCTTGACTCCAATCTTCAGGGGATAAAATGGCTTTGATGAAATAGGGCACGACTTCAGGATCGAAGATACCGCTCGCCTCAGCTACGACCGCCGCTAGGCACTGCTCTATACACATTTGCGGATCTGTGGCTGCTTTACCAAGCAGAAGGTCATCCGATCCAATTAGCTTTCCTACAACATACTCTGTAAAGTCAGGACGCTCAAGCAGCTTAGATAGAGATCTCTGTGCTATCTCAATTTTTGAAAATCGTTCACTATTTCCCCCTCCTTGGTACGCACCAAAAATAAAGCGAGGAGATTTTACTCGTAAGTTTCTAGGTAATGGCTGTTTTAAAGTAGAAATTGCATCCAATTCTTCTTCTAAACTAGCATGCCACATTCCAGGCTGCTGTAGGGTTTTGAATTCACCCATCACTCTATTGAGCTTGGTTAAAAAGATACCTGCTAGCTGAAGATCAGAGTAATTTGATGTTGCATGTTGTAACATCAAATTACTATTCGCAGCAAAGGGAGGGCAGTCACAGCTGAAATCTGCATTCTGAATCGTCTCGGCACGCCCATGCATTAAGCTATTAAATGTCCCAAAACCCAATACGATTCCTTCTAAAGTTCGATCCATCTTGAGTGTCTCAATGAGGCTTCGTTCTCCACACGCAATCTCTTCTACAAGCAGAGAAGTCGTAGTAGTCGGCCCTAAAACATACTGAAAGAGAACAAGTTCTTTTTCGATCACATCGTAGAGAAGGGGTTTGTTGATCAGCATTACCTCTAGTCTACCGTCAGTAAGAGAGGTAAATTTTAATACAAAGTTCCCAGAATCAATGCTCTTCTTGGGCCATAAACGCTGTACTTCTCGCGTTACGGTTTCATTCCGAAATCTTTCGCTTTGAGGGGCAACAAATTGTGTAGTAGGGGCAACGTTAAAAATGGCAAGAGGCTTAGCTCCTTCAAAAACATACCCAAAGCCCGAGGAGCTAAAAGTCGTCTTTAAAAATCTTTCTATCACAACCTTCTGATATGAGTTTGGCTCCCCTTCAGCCGATCCAACCAGTGGAAGAAGTGTCAACCAAAGAGCTAGCCAATGCCATTTTTTTTTCATCGAATGTTATCCTCAACAACAATATCCGTCACAATAATACCAACACTCCATGTAAGCACAACCACCACAGATTGGGCAAGCACGCATATGCCCTTCCGGACATTTATACCAGTCGGCCAAAGAGGCGCGTACAAGCCATGCCTCTTCATCCTTAGTAAGCGAATGCACTGGCAGCAGCGATCCCTCATGCTCAATAAACATATTGCCTTCAGAAAAGACGATCTCATTCAATGAGACGGAGACAACTATTTCTGTCGTAATCTTTTTCCCATCATACGCACCTAAATGTCCCATAAAAGAACAAAAAGCAAATAGAACTAACAGTATCAATCTCATCCTCGCCTCCACATTTGGTTAATCATTCAAATTTAAAAGCTAGTGTGTTTTTTTCTTGCATTTGCGCCAACATAAAATTGATTTGGTCTTCATATAAAAAAATAGAGCGCTTTTGGAAGATGCCAAGCTCGCCCTGTGACGTAAGTTTTCTACTGGCAAAGCCAATGGAAACTCACAAAACATTAGGAGATACTGAATAAGGAGACACTGAATAAGTACTTTGCCAGAGATTTGGGCAAGATTTCTATCGAAGGGAGGTTCGGAGCCGAACGTCTAACCCCTTCCGGGTTAGTCGAGGCGAGAACGATGCTTCGATAGAAGATCGTCGGAAGATCTGGTGAGGGAGTTATTCAGTATCTTCATTGCCCTTCTGGGAAGGGTATCTTTAGCATCTGGCTATGACAGCCGTTTTGATCGGGATAATATTGAGAAGCTCTATATCAAAGATGCGGACCATTTTGGTTGGCTTGAAAAGCCTGATGTCTACAAAGAGGCCTTCAACTCTTTTCTGGAGCAAGAGTCATCAACTTACCCGCCAGACTAGCTCTATTCTAAAGGTTGCCAGAACAATGTGTTGCGCATACTCAGAAGCGATTCTTCTTCGAATGGCAAAGAGGCTTTAAAAACACGACTCTATTTTTTCTTGTTTTTTTCTTAGTAAAAATGCCAGCACTCATACTAACTTTACAAACCGAACCTAGGAGGAAAAATGTATCGTCAATTTTTTAAGCATGCCATACTACTACTACTAGTTTTCTTTAGCTTTATTCCAGCAATGAAGTGCTATGCATATGGAATAGAGTCTTACAACACCAAAAGCTTTGAAAGCAGGTTTCTAAAAATCTCTGATGACAAATATTATACACACCCTGGATCTATTTATATAGCTTCAGACTCAATCTATTTCTGCTTTGATGGACAATTCCTTCCAGTTAGCAATGTTGAATGCGATGATGAGGGCGTTTTCATTCGTGCTGGAGGTTTTATGGTGCGAGGACAATGCCCGATATGCCAATATCCTATTACACCATGGGGCTTGTGCTCAAATCCAGATTGTCCCACGAAGGAGTAAATATAGAGGTGGGGTGAAGTGCCCCACCTCAATCAAAGTATGAATTCGCTAGCTTCGATATTATCTCTATTTTTGCTCGTTTACAGCTCTCTACTAAATGCAGACCCAATCTGCGCCCCCCCTCAGGATGATCTACAAACAATAGAAAAGCTCTTTAAGTATTTGATGTTTGAAGAAGGTTTTGCCTATACACTATTTGGTTCAAAACCAATGTCTACAATTGGATTTGACAAGAGCACACCCATCGAATATCAAGAGGAGTATGCACACCCACTTTTTGAGCTAGAGGATTGGTGGAATACTTGGATAGAGTACCAAGATTTATTCCCGATGGAAAACTACCGTCTCTTCTCAACAAGTCACGACTCCTGGTTTGAAGTATTTCTCATTAACACATCACTTTTTAAGAATGTTGTAGACTCCCATCTTGCTCTGTTTGAGATGAAGTTAAAACACCCGGTAAACTCCAATGAACTTCTTGACCAACTGACCTCGAGCTCTCATATTTTCGCTGAACTAGAGAGCAGCCACGCCCTCTATGGTGTACTCCTTGGGTATGGTACACAAAATGCACTAAGCTTTGAGAAACGTTGCTCAAAAAAACGGAGATTTCACATACCCTGGCCTCCAGGCAGTACTTCAGGCCTGAGGACCCAGCAGACACCACTGATTCCTCACTTTGCATCATTTCAGCAAAAGGAGACCTGGGCGATTATGAAGCGATACCAAAAAGAGCAAGAACTGATACGAGAATCCTATTCGAGTGGTGCGTTTTTGCCAATCACTCTAGATAAACTCACACAATGAATTCATCCTTCTGGGAAGGGTATCTTTAGCATCTGGCCAGGCCTAAGAACTGTGGATTTGAGGTCGTTGGTCACCATCAACTTCTTCATGTCCACCTTGTAGCGCTTCGCTATAATCCAGAGCGACTCCCCCGGTTGTACAATATGCGTCCGCTGATCCTGCGTAATTGGCACCTGCTGACGAAAGAGCGGACGAAGATTTTCATTATTCTGATATTGATCATAACGCGCTGCCAACTCCTCAATCGATTTGCCCGTATATTCACTCAGTCGACCAAGCGCTCTTTGATGCACAAGAGGTGTGCGCTTCTCTTCCAAAATCTCCTCAGTAAAGCTGATCGCCTCCGGCGTCGCCTCATCCATCAAATCGAGCAGATGCTCCACCTCTGGATTAGAGAGAAGCAGCGCATAATCAAGATCAACCATGATCATCAAGTAGGCAGCCGTCTTCGACCCAAGAGAGACATACTCCATCAAAAATTCTTGGCGGGCGCGGTCTGAAAAATCGCTCCCCCTTTGCTGCCGCTGCACAAATAGATCTAAAGCGTGCTGATTGCCCTCCATCAATAGTTTGAGGAGCGTTCCCTTAGAAATTTTTTCACCTGACCTGGCAAAAAGTGTCTGGACCAAAGTAAATTCAGAGCTTTGAACAAATTGCTGCACGCCCTCTTCATCTAACTCCTGAATCTGGCAGCTATATGAGGGTACCGCCGGCTTGTAGGGCAAAAAAAGCCGCCCCTCGCGCAACACAAAAAATGAGAAGAGCGCGAGCAAGGCCACATTCAAGATGAGGCTCAGAACTAAGACCTGCTGTTTCCAAGAAGTCATACTTTACCTTATATTGCATGATCGCTAAAATACTGCCTATGAAATTCCCACTTTCCTGGTTCAAAAGCTTCCTTGCAACAAAACGTCCCCCAAAAGAGATCGCCGATAGACTCACCATGCTCGGCTTCGAAGTGGAGGCCATCGAACCCTTCGGCGTCAACTTTGCCGGAGTGGTTGTTGCCGAAGTGGTCGAAACCAAACCCCATCCTGAGGCAGACAAACTCACCATCGCTCAAGTTTGTGATGGAACTGAAACCGTTCAAGTGGTTTGCGCAGCAAAAAATTGCCGAGTCGGCATCCGTACCGCCTTTGCCAAAGTTGGTGGACGCGTCGGAGACATCGAAATCTCTGCTAGAAAACTGCGCGGCATTGAATCTTTCGGCATGCTCTGCGGCCATGATGAACTCGACCTTCCCAAAAATTGTCCCGGCGGAATCATGGAACTCGATGAGAGCTTCACCGTTGGTCGACATCTTGGCTGCTACTTTGGGGATCTCATCTTCGATGTGGCATTAACCCCCAATTTGGCCTACGCAATGAGCGTGCGCGGAATCGCACATGAGCTGGGTGCCTTCTTGAAAGAGCGCGCCTTCGAGCCCAGCTTCAAAGTGGAGTGCAAAGGAAAGAGAAAGCTCAGAGTAAAGAGTCAAACGCTGCGCTATGGCTGCCGCATCATCGAAAATGTGAAGGTAGCCCCCTCCCCTGATTGGCTGACAGCAAGATTAGAGGCGTGTGGCCTCCGCCCCATCAACAACATTGTCGATGTGACCAACTATGTGATGCTGGAGTGCGGACAGCCGATGCACGCTTTTGATCTCGACAAGATTGATGGCAATATTGATGTGCGCTTTGCCCATGAGGGTGAAAAAATCGAAACCTTGGATGGCAAGCAGCGCTCTTTGAAGTCTGACATGCTGCTGATTGCTGATGAGAAAAAAGCGATCGCTGTAGCTGGAGTGATGGGAGGCGCCAATAGTGAAGTTTCAAATAGCACCCAAAATATCGTGCTAGAAGCTGCCTACTTCGACCCAAGCTCAGTGCGCAAGACTGCAAAGAGGTTGGAGCTCTCTACAGATGCCTCCTACCGCTTTGAGCGCGGCAGCGATCCCAACTGCCTCGAAGATGCACTTGATCAAGCAGCCGCTTTGATCTTGGAAATCGCCGGTGGAACAGCAAGCCCCTCTGTGATTGAAGGGAAACCCCTAGAAGACAAGAAGCTCTCTCTGCGCGTCAGCCGAGTCAACCAACTCTTGGGCACGCAGCTTGCCATTGGTGAAGTGGAAGAAATCTTGCGTTCTATCAACCTCAAAGTGTCCACAAAAGAGGGAGTCTGCACAGTCAATGCCCCATTTGGCAGACATGATCTGAATGGTGAGATCGATCTAGTTGAGGAGGTGGCGCGTTTCTATGGCTACGAAAATATCGCCAATGATCGGCCAACACTCTATCGCGGCCATAGTGGAGAAGATTTTCCAGGCTACAGCTTCCAGCAGCGTATACGGGAACTTCTGCTGCAAGAGGGACTGCAAGAGCTGCTTACCTGTGATTTGATCAGTCCAAAAGAGGCTGCCATTTTGGAGCAAGAGTCACTGATCCATCTGCAAAACCCGCACTCTATAGAACAGTCTGTTTTGCGACCCTCCCTTTTGCCCTCATTGATGAAGGTAGTGCAGCATAACATCGACCATTCGCTGCCCGATATTGCAGGCTTTGAAATCGGCAAGCTTCACCTAAAAGAGGGTGATAACTACTTGGAGCCGATGGTTGCTTCCATTGTTCTTCATGGAAAAAGGTCGCCCGCTCACTTTAGTGAAAAAGAGCAGAATGTAGATTTCTTTGACCTGAAGGGTATTGCTGAAAACCTCTTGCGCCAGCTGCATATTGAGGGTCGCTTTGTTGCGAGCAAACATGTGGCTTTGCACCCACTTCAGCAAGCTGCTTTGATTGTTGATGACAAGGAGGTGGGCGTTTTGGGACAGCTCCATCCAGCACATATGGAGGGATTGTTTTTCTTAGAGTTGCAATTAGACGACTTGCAGCTGGCAACAAAAACTGTGCAGAAGATGGAGCCTCTTCCGCAGTTTCCAAGCTCACATCGCGACCTGACTATCACAGTTCCAGAGAGTTTGGAGGTTCAGACGCTATTTGATGCCGTGACTGAGGCCAAAACAAACTGTTTAGAGGAGATCTCTCTTATTGACGTATATCGTGGTGACAAACTAGGATCTGGGGTGAAAAATATGACTTTTCGCTTTGTCTATCGAGATTCTAAGCAGACACTATCTTTGGAAGAGGTAGAGAGCGAACATGCAGAGTTGACCAATCAAATACGGGGTAAATTATGAAAAGACGAGCGCTTTTGGCGTTGAGCCTTCTAGCAACTTTGGCTGCTTGCCGTAGTCAGAGCCAGGGAGATGTGGTGAAATCGACCTATATTCACAAGTATGGCGTACCAGTAACGCATGATGAGTGGGTAAGACAGGGAGAAGATGGCAAGGTTGTGCAGCTGCGCAAGGATGGAGTAACCACTTCAAAGAGCTATGCCAATGGCACTTTGCATGGTGAGTGCACCTATAGTTTTGCCAACACATCGACGATTGCAAAGACCGAGATCTATGAAAATGGCATGCTTGTTGCGCGCAAAGAGAACTACACAAGCGGTGTTCCGCGCAGTGAAGAGGAGTTTCAATCTGAGCTGATTTCCAAGCGCAGTGTCTGGTATGAAGATGGCACGCCGCAGACAGTGGAAGCGTATAGCAATGGACTTCTGACAAGCGGCGAGTACCGCTCACCGGTCAATAACATTGAAGCGCGCGTCAAAAGTGGCGAGGGTACTCGCGTGGAGCGTGATCAAGAGGGTCTTCTGCTTGCTCGAGAGAGCATCGAAGGCGGCCGTCGTGTTGAGCGCGTTGACTACTATATGAATGGCGATCCTCAGTCGATCACACCCTTCCAAAACAACCATGTGCATGGCACACGTTTGACCTTCGCTCTTGGCGGTCTACCGAAGACTGTTGAGCAGTGGGAATATGACAGACAAGATGGCATCACAGTGGTCTACCAAAATGGCGAAAAGATTTCAGAGCTCCCCTACATTCAGGGCAAGCGCGAAGGCGTTGAAAAGAAGTTCCGCAATGGCGACATCTTGGTGGAAGAGATGACTTGGAAGAATGATGAGCCGCATGGCAAGCGCGTGATCTATGTAGATGGCGCCATGCAGGTGGACTACTTCAATCACGGCGAAATTGTGAGCCGCCCAACTTATGAGCGCCTCAACCCACCGCAGGGCCGTGCTTAAGGAGATGCTGAATAACTACCTTGCCAAAGATTTCGTTGAGATTTTCGATGTTGGGAAATTCGGAGGGTGACGCTAACCCTGTAAGGGTTAGCGAGTCCGAGAATGATGTGACGTCGAAAAGATCGGCGGAAGATCTGGTGAGGGAGTTGTTCAGTGGCTCCATAAACTTATCTGTTGTTTGGAAGCACAACAAGATCTCCCGTGTAGAGCTCGCTCTGCACGGGAGTCTTTTTTCAGATGATTCCCAAATCCAAGGGTGGCTTGACGCCTACTTAGAAAAAAAAGAGCTTCCCTTTCCCTACCCCCTCGATTTAGATCACCTCACCCCCTTCACTCAAAAGGTTCTCCGGGAACTTAAAAAAATTCCTTTAGGATCTACCGCCACCTATGGTGAAATTGCTACAAGAATTGGACATAACGGCGCTGCCAGAGCCGTTGGCTCCGCCTGTTCAAAAAATCCCTATCCACTTATTATCCCCTGCCATCGAGTGATCAGCCAAAATGGCATTGGAGGCTTTGCTCTAGACCTTCAAATCAAAAAGAAACTACTGCAATTTGAAAAATTGTAGTCTACTTTTTAATAGTAAGTTGATATAATATTAATATGGAAGGCACTCATTATACTACATTTAGAAAAACCTCAGCCTATACCCCAGCCAAGGTATTGGTGGGTGTCTCTGCTGTGGCGGCTTTAGTATCTGGGTTGGCCTTGGCGCTGATTGCGCGCACGATTACACCCTATCAAGCTCTAACATCAACAGCACTCTTGGCAATGGGTAGTTCCGGAGCTCTCTCTCTTGCTCTATTTTCTACAAGCTTGGTCATCTTCTTACGCCAAAAAAGGCCTATTGAAGAGAGTGTTGATAGCGACAGTGACTCTGAATATGCAACACCGATGGCAACAGCTGCAGTATCAACAGAGTCGCTTGAAGCACCAGGGGTTAGGGATCTTATTGAAGAGTTTGATCAACAGATCCTCACCCCAAAACTTGAGCCACTAAAAGCAATGCTTAAGAGGATGATAGCAAAGGCAGAGCTGGATCGAAAGTGTGACGTAGATGACTATATAATGAGTATTCACGATGCTGCAGCAGCAACGTTTGCGGTACAATTTCTTGCCATTACTGAGGGGAATGGTACGAAAGATGAGCTGTTTGATCAGCTTTCAGAGGTTGTGGATACTGTAGTCGGTATCATTCCAAGAGGGTTCATCAACAAGCTGACGGGCTACATCACTGTATGCCTAGTTGCTAGGCTACCGGAAGAAGCCATACGGGGAGCAGCTCGAGATAAATTCAAAGAGGGAATTGACAAGCAATATTTCAATCTTCGAAAGAGTTTGCATCAATACAAAGATAGTGATCTCTATAACACTATATTGAATGGAAGCGGTCTACTTGCCGAGTTTATCATCGTCTACCGCAACAAGGATTGGTATAAAATTTTTGACTCCCACAAGAAGAAGCCCCTCAATACTATGATGATAGATATTGCCCAGGCGTTTCAGTAATTTCCAATCTATGGTAAAATATTATGGTGGACAATCTTCAAGCTATTGCATCTAGAAAGAGCTCAGCCTATGAGCCCATGAAGGTCCTGACAGCTATAACGGCTGTTGCTACCCTCGTATCTATAGCAGCTTTAGCCGTTATAGCTAGATCTGGCTCAGTGGGAGTTATTGCGACTGCTTCGCTTCTCTCTACAACTACCCTTGCCTCCTTTATTGCCAGCCTCACCATTTTTCTGCGCCAAAAGATCGCTATTCAGCCAGATGTAGAAGCTACTCCTGAATCTGAGGCCGCTACTCCTGCCGCTTTAGAAATTCAGAGAAGATTTTGTGAGCATTCTTTTGATGAGGAGTATGAGGTGATCCATCAGCTGGCCTCTGCTTTGATTGAAAAAGCAGCTCCTCAGATGAACGATCAGCTGCAGGACTTCTTCGTTGGATTATATCAAGCAACCCTGCAATCACTCGCACCAAGATTTTCTGAAATTGCGCAGATGGATGGGGAGGATGAGAAGCAAGCTGCCATTATAGACACTAGCACCGTGGCCAGAAGTTTGCTTGCTCAGCTGCCGATTTATTTAACGCAAACTCCCGATGAGGCACTCGATCAACTATCCGGTTTTATGGCTCGTCCCGTTTTGATCAGGCGCCTGGCACCTGCAGGCCTTAAGCAAGGTGTTTCTCAGCTCTTTAGTCGGGGTCCATTTACTATCTTCCAGAATAGTCCACTAGAGCGAGTACTGCCTCAATGTGCACCCATTGCAGCTGAATTTATCATAGCCTATGCAAGGAACAAGAAGAACAAAGCTGCCTGGAAAGCGATCTTTGATCAAAAAGCTAGCGCACAAAACCCTATTGATTGCGCGCACGCAATTACCATCGCTTTCCGCCAAATGGCATAGAACTTGCTCATTGATTCCATAAAATGGGAGACCTGTTATGGAAGAGCAGCAACTACAGCAAAAAATTGCCTACCTAGAATTTGTGAACGATCAACTAGTCTCTGAAATTAGCTATGTCGATCGAATACTGAAAATCATCGGTTTCCCCGAAGGTCTTGAAACCATCAAGAGCGCTGCTCAAGAGGTCATCGAAGAGGAGGGCCTCGAATAAACGCTATCTGCGTTTGCTTTTGGAGATGCTGAATAAGCACCTTGCTAGAGATTTTGGCAAGGTTTCTGCCGAGGGGAAGTTCGGAGCCGAACGTCTAACCCCTTGCGGGTTAGTCGAGGCGAGAACGATGCCTCGATAGAAACATTGTCGGAAGATCTGGTGAGGGAGTTGTTTAGTGTCTCTTTTTCTGCCTAGTCGGTTGCGCTGATTTTTTCTTGCGCCACGGCTCAACAAATTTGACCCTATTCGCAGCCCCAGTTCTACGCCCATTGGCTCCGCGAGGAGATGAGAACTGTGACTCTCCTCCCCTCTGTGATGTGCGAGCCTTAGCCCCTCTACCCTTTCTTGCTCCTTCTGAAGAGGCTCCCTCCTTCGAATATGTACGCCCCTGCGCTCCTCGTGAACCAGAGGCTCCACCCTTCGAATAGGAACGGCCCTGCTCTCCTCGTGAACCAGAGGCTCCACCCTTCGAATAGGAACGGCCCTGCTCTCCACCTTTTGAAAATGTGCGACCCTGCGCTCCACCCTTCGAATAGGAACGGCCCTGCTCTTTTCGTGCACCCGAGGCTCCACCCTTTGAGAAAGTACGCCCCTCTGCTCCTCGTGATCCTGAAGCTTCGCCTTTCGAGAATGTGCGACCCTGCGCTCCACCCTTCGAATATGAACGACCCTGCGCTCCACCCTTCGAATATGAACGACCCTGCGCTCCACCTTTTGAGAATGTGCGACCCTTTGCTCCTCGTGGATTAGATGCTCCTCCCTTAGAGAATGTGCGCCCCTGCTCGTTTCTGCCCTTTGGTGCTGTACGCCCCTTTTTGGCACTCGACCTACTCGATCCAGTTGGCTCTTTGCGGGGCTCAAAACCCTCCACCACCGAAACGGGAATCTGCTCCCCTGTAAAACTCTCAATCCTCTTCAAAAGAGGGCGATCACACCCTACAACAAATGAAAGCGCCTCACCCTTTGCTCCCGCACGACCCGTACGACCAATGCGATGCACATAATCCTCAGCTTGACGCGGCAAATCATAATTAATCACATGCGTCACACTATTCACGTCCAAACCGCGCGCCGCTACATCAGTCGCCACCAAAATATTAATGCTTCCCTTCTTCATCCCAGCAATCACACGACTCCTCTGATTCTGCCTCATATCACCATGTAAAGCAGCGGAATCTCGCCCTTCAGCCTTGAGATCACGAACCAGCTGATCGCAATGCCGTTTAGTCGATGTGAAAATAATCGTCTGCTCCATCTTCTCCAACAAATGGTTCAAAAGGCGATCCTTATGCTTCCTATCATCAACATAATGCAGTCTCTGATCAATATTGCCATGCGTCATCGTCTGCGCCTCAATCGATACATCAGCGGGATCATCCAAAAGACGTTTTGAAAGTTTCATGATCGGTCCCTTCATCGTCGCCGAAAAGAGCAGCGTTTGGCACTTCCCAGGAATCTGATTCATGATCTCCTCAACCGGCTCCAAAAAGCCCATGTCCAACATGCGATCCGCCTCATCTAAAACAACCGTCTCAATTGTAGATAGATTGATCTTCTTCTGGTTGAGCAGGTCGATCAAGCGTCCAGGGGTAGCAATAAGAATTTCAAATGGCTTGGCCATCCTTTTAAGCTGTACACGATAAGGCACCCCTCCGCAGATACAGACGCTCTTCATTCTCTTCATATAGCGGCTATACTTGGCAGCTTGATCAGCAATCTGCATCGCCAATTCACGCGTTGGTGAAAGGATCAGCAGACGCGGCCCGCGACCCAAAGATTGCTCTTTGGCCAAACGGGAAAGCGTGGGCAGAAGAAATGCCGCTGTTTTGCCAGTCCCAGTTTGAGCACACGCGCGCAAATCACGCCCAGCAGCCACGACAGGAATAGCCTCTTTTTGAATCTCAGTAGGCGTACGATAGCCTGATTCAGTGAGAGCTTTTAGAATTTTAGGATCGAGAGACAGAGCGTCAAAGGCCATTTTTAATCTTTGGTTGTGAACAAAATCGACCCAGTATAACAAGATAGAGGTTAGTTATCTATTAAATGTTTCTTCCGGTAGGGACGATTGCCTGTTTTAGGATCATAAGGCCTGCGACGCGGCGCCTTCGCACACCCATCAGAACAGACAGCTCCCCTCTTAAGCGCACACTCATCACAGCATAAAAAAAGCTCATTGCAGTCCATATTGGCGCAATTAAAATATTTATCTGTCGACTCTTCACAAAAACTGCAGTGAGAAATTGGCTTAGCTGGCTGGTCATCGATCGAGCAAGCCAAACGATCATCAAAGACAAAAAGACTACCCTTCCAATGTTTTTGGCCCTCTTTCTGCCCATAATTGATCACCCCCCCATCGAGCTGAAAAACTGTGTCAAAACCGCGCTTTTTGAGTAGCGCTGAGTAAAGTTCACAGCGAATCCCGCCGGTACAGTACATCATCACCTTCGTTTTAGAGGGATCAACCTGCTCCTTCAAACGGTCAGCATAGCCAGGGAAATCCCTAAAATTTTTCAGTGGGGGGAGATCTGCACCCTCAAAGTGGCCAATCTTCCACTCATAGTCATTGCGCACATCAATGAGCAGATACTCCTCATCGCTCTCGATCATCTCTCGCCATTTGGCAGGTGAGACATGCTCACCACCATCTGCAATATCAGCCTTTTCACCCAAAGCAACCAAATTCTCGCGATATTTGACCGTCATACGAGGAAAAATATTCTCTTCAACCACATGGATCTTGAAATGAATCTTTGCAAAACGGGGATCTTGTCGCAAAAAGGCGATATACTTCTCACACGCCTCATGCGAACCACTCATCTGGCCATTCATCCCCTCTTCGGAGATGTAGATGCGCCCAGTTGCATCGAGATCATCTAAAAATCTTTTATGCTTTTTGACCTCTCGTTTGGGTTCTTCAATTTTCTCAAAAATGTAATAAGCTAATGCGTAATATGTCATAGTGCTAAGAGTCTACTCGAAGAGGGGAAATAATTCCATTGTAGAAAATTTCGCAGCCAGCTATGATGTTGCCACTGAAAATTAGGAGTATTTAGATGGCACGATATAGAGGTCCGAAGAATAGAATTGCCCGTAGATTTGGGTCTAACATTTTTGGTCGCGCACGCAACCCGCTACTGAAAAAACCCAACCCTCCCGGGCAGCATGGAGCGCGTCGTCGCAAGAAGTCGGACTATGGCCTGCAATTGGAAGAGAAGCAGAAGCTCAAGGCGTGCTTCGGTATGATTTCTGAGAAGCAGTTGGTTAATTCATTTAAGAAAGCTGAGAGACAGGATGGCAATACGGCACAAAACTTCTGCCAAATGCTTGAATGCCGTTTGGACGTTGTGGTTTACCGCCTCCGTTTTGCTCGCACAATCTTTGGTGCGCAGCAGCTAGTGTCTCACGGCCATGTTCAGGTTGATGGCAAGAAGGTGGACCGCCGCTCATTCTTGGTGAAGCCGGGTCAGGTGATTTCTATCAAAGAGAAGTCACGTAAGCAGAAAGCAATCCTAGAGTCACTCGAAGTGGGTACTCAGGTGACGCCTGACTACATGGAGCTAGATAAGGATAAGTTTGCAGGTAAGATCACTGTAGCGCCTGAGCTGGATCAGATTGAAGGTATGATGCCTATTCCAGTTAACGTTGCAACAGTTTGCGAATTCCTATCTCACCGTACATAGAGACGTTTAATATTTTTGCCCCAGCCAGGAAGGTGATGGCGAAAAGTGGCGCTTCAATAGCGAGCACTTCAAGCTGTTTCCAAAGCTCTCTTGGTAGATGGGGCAAAAATTTTGCCATAAATAGTGTCACGAACGAAGCAATAAGTGAACAGATCACTAGCTTCGCCGTATTCTCTGACACCCCCTTCCACTCAATTTTCTGAGTCACATTCAAGATCCAGACGAGCAGCAGCGCATTGGCAGCAGAGCTAATCGCTGTGGCAAGCGCCACACTGATCGCTCCAAATCCAAAGCCGTAGACAAAGAGCGCATTGAGCCCAATATTGAGTGCGACTGAGATGCAAGAGAAGATCGCCGGCGTCTTGTAGTTCTTAATAGCGTAGAAGGCGCTGGCGAAGAGCATCGTCAGCGTCATTGGTACTAGGGCAAGGCCGTAAGCAAGAAGACAGAGAGTCGTCGTGTAGGTGGCAGATTCACTAAATTGACCATGGCCATAGACTAAGTTGACGGATGCAAGGCCGAGGCTCAAAATTGCAAAGGTGATCGGCAGCATCCAGCTGATGGCGCGATTGACGGCAAAATTCAAGAAGTCGAAATATTTGCTATAATCGCGCTTTTCAATCGCTCGTGATATGGGAGGGAAAAGAGCGGAGGCAAGAGCCACGCCAAAGAGGGCGAGTGGGAGCTGTTGCAGGCGCAGCGCATACCACAAAAAGGCGGGGCCTTCTGGGTCGGCTGCTCTGGCAAAAAGAGCATCACAAGCGCTATTGATCTGTACAGCGGCAACTCCAAGCATCCCGAGCAAGAAGGGTTTAAGGATGGCAAATAGAGAGCGGAAGGAGAAGCCTGTTGGGGAGGCTGATGCGATCAGCTTAGTCACTCTGGGAAGTGTGAGCAGCCATTGAAAGGCAAAAGCACCGACCACCACCATGGCGAGGCGCTCCATAGCAAGTGCGCTATCATAGCGGATAACAAAGAAGAGGCCTGCGATCCAGATCAGATTCAAAAAGGCTGGAGCGACGCTTGGCAAGAAGTAGGAGCGTTCACAATTGAGAAGAGCGCTGTTGAGGGCAAAGAGGCAGATGAAGAGGATAGCTGGCAACATCAGCATGGTCAGCTTGACCACATCCCCTGCTCCATGCAGCAGACTATAGCCCAAAAAGCCTTCAGCTATGAGAACAATGGCGGCCAAAAAGAGGGCGAGACCTACGGTTAGGTCGTAGAAGAAGCGGCTCGCTTTGGCTGGATCTTTCCCTTTTAGATGTTCATAGTGTGGAATGAATGCGCTATGGAGCGCTCCCTCTCCAAAGAGACGGCGTAGAAGACTAGAAAAACGGAAGGCCATCCAGAAGGCAGCAACAGCGGGCAGCGTTCCAAAAAGAGCAGCCATGCCCACCTCTCTGCCAAGTCCTGTGATGCGCGACAAACCAGTTCCTGAAAAAAAACTCTTTATAGAACGTGATATTTGAATCTTAGAATCATTCATATTTCGAGAATATAGTTAGATCTGGTATAAACATCACATGAAAAAAATGGCTGCAAAAGATTTACTCATCGGTGCGCATACTAGTGCACAGGGTGGTGTATTCAATGCACTCTTTGAGGGCCAAGAGATTGGCGCCACTACAATTCAACTCTTTACCGCAAATCAGAGGCAGTGGCAGGCGCGTGAACTCAAAGAGGATGTGATTGAAAAATTTGAGAAGGCTCTGCGAGAGACTCATCTACAAGAGATCATGAGCCACGCTAGCTACCTAATTAATCTCGGATCACCCAAGGAGGAGGTGGCAGCTAAGAGCCGCAAGGCTTTTCGCCAAGAGATTGAGCGCTGCCAGGCGCTGGGCATTCGCTACCTCAACTTCCATCCGGGCGCTGCTCTTGATGAGAGTGTTGAAAAATGCATTGATCTCATTGCCGATGGGATGCTTGAGTGTGAAGATCTTTTTGATGATGATGATCTGATTCTACTTTTGGAAGCAACGGCTGGACAAGGCTCTGTCGTGGGCCGCTCATTTGAGGAGCTGGCTGCAATTATTGAGAAGACTGAAAAGAAGCTGCCTGTTGGAGTCTGTATTGACACCTGCCACATCTTTGCAGCTGGCTATGACATTCGAACAGAGGCGGGCTGGCTCAAAACGTTGAAAGAGTTTGATGAGATTGTGGGGCTTGATAAGCTTTACGCCTTTCACTTAAACGACTCACAGCATGATCTAGGTTCGCGCAAGGATCGTCATGAGGCACTTGGTGAGGGCAAGATTGGGATGGAGTGTTTCCGCTTTTTGATGCGCCATCCCTCGACTCGTGAGCTTCCCAAATATTTAGAAACACCTGGAGGGCCACCCCTTTGGGATAAGGAGATAGGACTGTTACGTGACTTTGCGAAGTAAGATTAGAGAGATCAAAAAGGGCGATTTTGTTGGCAAGGAGGTAACCATCAAGGGATGGATCCGCACAACGCGTGCTCAAAAAAGCTTTACCTTTGTTGAGGTCAATGATGGATCTACACTTTCTAATATGCAGGTGATTGTCAATGAGGCTACTGACCTTACAACTGGTGCAGCTGTAGCTGTTACAGGCAAAGTGGTCGAGAGCCCCGGAGGCAAGCAAGCAGTTGAAATCCATGCTGATAAAATTGAGGTTATTGGCCACTGCTGCTCAGAAAAATACCCCCTTCAGAAGAAACGTCACTCCTTTGAGTTTTTGCGCTCCATTGCGCACTTGCGTCCGCGCACCAATACGCTTGGAGCAGTGACCCGCATTCGCAACTGCCTTTCTTACGCTACGCATCGTTTTTTCCAAGAGCGCGGTTTCATCAACTTGCACACGCCACTGATTACCCTCTCCGACTGTGAAGGGGCGGGCGAAATGTTTTCTATCTCAGCAGGTGAAGAGGATTTCTTTGGTAAGCCTGCCTACTTGACTGTCTCTGGCCAGCTCAATGCAGAGATCTACGCACACGCAATGTCTGATGTCTATACCTTTGGCCCTACGTTCCGTGCTGAAAATTCCAATACTTCACGCCACCTTGCTGAGTTTTGGATGATTGAGCCTGAAATGGCCTTTGCTGATTTGCAAGATGATATCGACCTTGCAATAGCTTTCCTCAAGTACATCTTCAAGGCAGTACTTGATGAGTGTGAAGAGGATATGGATCTCTTTGATCGCTTTGTCTCTAAAGGAGTCAAAGGCAGGTTGCAGGAGGTTGTGGAGAAGCCATTTGAGCGCATGACCTACACCAAGGCGGTCGAAATCTTGGAAAAGAGCGGGAAGAAGTTTGAATTCCCCCACCACTTTGGCTGCAACCTGCAGGCAGAACATGAGCGTTACATTGCTGAGGAGCATGTGAAAGGTCCGCTTGCTCTTTATGACTATCCAGCCGAAATCAAGCCGTTTTACATGCGTCAAAACGATGATGGGAAGACGGTAGCGGCGCTGGATGTCTTAGTTCCTGGTGTGGGAGAGATCATTGGCGGTTCACAGCGTGAGGAGCGCCTCGATGTTTTGGAGCGTGTGATGGATGAAAAGGGATTGGATAAGGAGCATTACTGGTGGTACTTGGAGCTCCGGGAGTATGGTTCTGTTCCACATGCGGGCTTTGGAGCTGGTCTTGAGCGTTTGATTCTCTTTGCGACTGGCATGGAGAATATTCGCGATGTGATTCCCTTCCCACGCTACCCCGGCCATGCAGATTTTTAGATCTCAGTGGGCTAATTTTGCTGTGATTTGAATGCTAGCTCGCTTGCTCTATGTCGGCAAAAGCTAAAAATGCTCAGTCTAGACTGCTCACTTAAGGAGCTGTTTAATAAGTGCCTTGCTGGAGATTTTGGCAAGATTTCTATCGAGGCGAGAACGATACCTCGATAGAAAGATTGTTGGAAGATCTGGTGAGGGAGTTATTCAGGTCTCCTTAAACATGATTCTTTCATGGATCTTTGAAGCTGCTACCTCGTCAACTACAACGCGAATATTTCTATTTACAAGAGTATCCAACTCAGGCATTGCACGCTGCAGAGCTGCAAAACTCTCTGCATTGAGCTTCATCAATTTAATTGCCAAAAGCGCTCCAACTGCTAGCGCCTCTCGCTCCACACTTTGTAAATTAGGGCCTATCCGCGCATTGCCTTCCTCTTGTCCATATGCTTCGGCAAATAGTGTATGGATCTGTTCATAAGTTTGACTGCCATCAACGGTCATAATATCGCTCGATCTCTCTTCATCGTGAAGATCTCAAAGAGGCGCTGCACACCCTTCTCTATGATCTCCTTCTCAATTATCTCTAACGCGGCAACTTTTAGCTCCCTCTTACGATCAATTTCGCGATTGAGCTGATCAATATTGAGCAGACGAATCTGCATCCGAAGTCGCGGATCTACATTGCGCGGTACCGATAGATCAACGAGCAGCCGCTTTTTACGTCCAATCAATGTCTGTGGACCCACCAAATAGTCAGTCGACTTTGTACCGAAGATGATCAAATCAAAGGTCTGCCACTCATGTAGCCTCTTCCAAGCGAGCGCTGGACCCTTCACCTTATGATCACTCCGATTGCAGAACGTGATGTCAAGCGCCCCTTTTTGACGAAAACGAGCAGCCACCTTCTCATTGATTTTCGACACCCCCACAAACAGAATGCGTTTTCGCTCAAGTGAGCCTAACTCTTCTGTTGCCTGCGACCAGATCACATCCTCAAGAGTTACTAGCCCTCTGTTTAGAAGAGATTTAGAGCGCACTTCTTTGCCAATTTTGAGTGATTTTTGGAACAAAAAGTGGAGATCGTGGTTGCACAAGGAGGCTTCATAGGCCTGCTTGACTTGGCCTTGGATTTCTGTTTCACCGACAATGGCGCTATCCATGCCGCTTGTAACGCGAGCGAGGTGTAAAAAGGCATCGATACCAAAATAGGAATAGAGGCAGTGTTCGAATTCCTGTTCGACCAGTTGGCGCAAAAGATGGAGTAGGTAATTGTGAGCAGCTGGCAGATCTGAAGAGCTAAAGTAGATTTCGGTTCTGTTGCAGGTAGAGAGAGGAACAAAGGGAAGGGTGTGTAGGCTTTTGGGTTGGAATCTTTTTGCGCATGCTTTCGCTAATTTATCGCGTAAAAAGAGAGGGGCCGATTTGTGATTGATCCCCAAAATTCCAATGTGCATGCCTAAATGTATAGCGAATTCAAGATTTGTTGGTGTAGGACTTTTATTACTCTCTGCTGTATGATGCGGATGAAACGGAGCCTCTGATTAATGAGCGTGTCGCAGATTGCAGTAGAAATCTCGATTTAGCTAAGTTCGGAGGCGAGCACTAACCACTTGCTGGTTAGTCGAGTTGAGAATGACGCTAAATCGAGAGTTATACCGGAAGATGCAATACGCACATTATTCTGAGGTTCCGCGATGAATAAGAAATATGACGAGAGCGCAGTCAAGACTGTTGATGCTTTGACGCATATTCGCATGCGTTCAGGCATGTACATTGGCCGGCTCGGGGATGGCTCTCATCCTGATGATGGTATCTACATCTTGCTCAAAGAGGTGATCGACAACAGCGTTGACGAATTCATCATGGGCAATGGCAAGCGCATCGATCTAAAATTTTCAGATGGCAAAATGTCTGTGCGCGACTATGGGCGCGGCATTCCACTTGGAAAGGTTGTTGATTGCGTCAGCCAGATCAACACTGGAGCCAAATACAACGACGATGTCTTCCAATTCTCTGTCGGTCTTAATGGCGTCGGCTTAAAGGCTGTCAATGCCCTTTCGGGCCACTTTTTGGTGCGCAGCTTCCGTGAAGGCAAGATGATGGAGGCGGAGTTTTCTCAAGGCAAGTTGGTTCGCAAGAAGCAGGTGGCAAAGAAAGAGAAGTCGGGCACCTACATTGAATTCATTCCTGATGAAGAGATCTTCGGCAAATATAGCTTTGAAGAAGAGTTCATCATCAAGAGATTGAAGCACTATGCCTATCTCAACACAGGCTTAACGCTGCACTTCAATCAGCTGAAGGTTTTTTCTGAAAATGGTCTACTTGATCTGCTCAACGCTGAGGTGCAGGATCGTCTCTATGAGCCTTTGCACTATCGCGGCAAGCACTTAGAATTTGCCTTTTTGCACACGCAGAACTATGGCGAGAGCTACTTCTCATTTGTCAATGGTCAGTACACTGCGGATGGTGGAACGCACCTCTCTGGTTTCCGCGAGGGTATTTTGAAGGGAGTCAATGAGTATGCGAAAAAGAGCTATCAAGGTGTCGATGTGCGTGAGGGTATTGTTGGCTGTGTCTTGATCAAAGTGAAGGATCCTGTTTTTGAGTCGCAGACCAAAAACAAGTTGGGCAACACGGAAATTCGCTCAGAAATTGTGCAGGAGGTGCGTACAGCTGTTGATCATCTTTTGCACAAAAATGAGGAGATTGCCACCAAGATTGTAGAACGGATCGCCTTCAATGAGAAGCTGCGCAAAGAGCTCTCCGCAGTCAAAAAGGAGGCGAAAGAGAAGCAAAAAAAGATCTCATTCAAGATTCCTAAGCTGCGCGACTGCAAGTTTCACTACAATGAGGAGTCGCTCTACGCTGATGAGACGATGATCTTTTTGACTGAGGGTGAATCTGCCTCTGCATCTATTGTTTCATCGCGTGATCCCTTACGTCAGGCGATCTACTCTCTTCGTGGAAAGCCGCTCAATGTTTTTGGTATGAAGATGGATCAGCTGTACAAAAACGAAGAGATGTTCAACTTGATGAATGCGCTCAACATTGAAGAGGATTTGGATGGTTTGCGCTACAATAAGATCATTTTGGCAACAGATGCTGATGTGGATGGGATGCATATTCGCAATCTACTGATCACCTTCTTCCTCACCTATTTTGAGGGGTTAGTTGTGGGTGGCCATCTCCATATTTTGGAGACTCCCCTGTTCAAGGTGCGCACAAAAGAGAAGACAATTTACTGCTACAGCGAGGAAGAGAAGAAAAAAGCTCTTACGAAGCTGGGCAAAAAGAGTGAGGTGACTCGTTTCAAAGGTTTAGGAGAGATTTCGCCCAAAGAGTTTAAGCAGTTTATTGGTGACAAAATGCGTCTAAGGCCTGTGACGGTCAATACGATGAGCGATATCAAGCCGACGCTTGAGTTTTACATGGGCAAGAATACGCCACAGAGAAAGAAATTTATTATGACAAACTTGGTGCACGACGTTGGATGATATCACGCAGCAGTTTCGGCAAAACTTTTTGCAATACGCCTCCTATGTGATTTTGGATCGCGCGATTCCCTCTGTTGAGGATGGTTTGAAGCCGGTGCAGCGCCGTATTTTGTGGACACTCCATAAGATTGATGATGGTAAATTGCACAAGGTTGCCAATGTGGCGGGTCAAACAATGGCTTACCATCCACATGGTGATGCGCCAATTACTGATGCGCTGGTTAACTTAGCTAACCGCGGTTTTTTGCTTGATACTCAGGGTAACTTCGGCAATCCCTTCACCGGAGATCCCGCTGCTGCTTCACGATATATTGAGACCCGCCTTGCCGACCTTGCGCGCGATACGCTCTTTAATAAGACGTTGACCACTTTTGTTCCCTCCTATGATGGCAGACAGGAGGAGCCTGTATCTCTGCCGGCAAAAATCCCGCTACTTTTGATGCAAGGGGCTGAGGGTATTGCTGTTGGAATGGCAACAAAGATCATGCCGCACAACTTTGCTGAACTACTCCAGGGGCAGATCGATATCTTGGAGGGCAAGGCGGTGACCATCCTACCCGACTTTTCTTCGGGTGGGATCATGGATGCTTCTGAGTATGATAAGGGCAGAGGTAAGCTGAAGCTGCGCACTAAGATTGATATTGTGGATGAGAAGACGCTTGTGATCCGCGAGATCTGCTATGGCACGACGACTGACTCTTTGATTCGTTCGATTGATGAGGCGGCGAAGAAGGGCAAGATCAAGATTGATTCGATCAATGACTACACTGCTGAGAAGATAGAGATTGAGGTAAAACTTCCGCGCGGCCAGTACGCGAAGGATATGATTAAGCAGCTTTACGCCTTTACTGATTGCGAGGTTTCGATCAGTACGCAGATGATTGTGATTAAAGATCAGATGCCGTGGGAGACAACAGTTGATGAGGTTTTGGCCTACAACACGGAGAAGTTGAAGGGATATCTAAAGGCGGAGCTTGAGATTGAGCGAGATCAGCTGATTGAGAAGATCTTTGCCAAGAGTTTGGAGCAGATCTTCATCGAGAATCGCCTCTACAAGAAGATCGAGGAGATTGCGAGTTATGACAAGATCCATCAGACGATTGCGACAAGTTTGAAACCTTTTCATAAAAATCTTGTGCGTGTGCCGACGGAAGAGGATCGTGAGAGGCTTTTGAATATCCCGATTCGCCGTATCTCGCGGTTTGATATCGAGAAGAATGAAGAGGAGATAGTTCTACTTGAGAAGCGGCTTGCGGAGGTTGAAAAGCTTTTGAAGAGCATCAAGCGTTATACGATCAACTATCTGAAGTCGCTTTTGAAGCAGTATGGCTCTATTTTTCCAAGAAGGACGCAGCTTTCTGAGATTGTGGAGATTGACAAGCGCGCTATTTTGGAAAAGAGTGTGACTGTTGGCTATGATCCGAAGAAGGGCTTTTTGGGGACTGGAGTTTCGAGCTCGACTTCATTTGAGTGTTCCAACCTGGATAAGTTGCTGGTTTTGTTCAAAAATGGCAGCTATATGGTGATCAATATTCCGCAAAAGCAGTATGTACATAAAGAGGGAGAGGTGGCTTGGATAGGTCCGGCGGACAAGAAGACGGAGCTTTCTTGTATTTATAAGGACGCGAAGAGTGGTTACCCTTATGCCAAGCGTTTTGTGGTGAAGAAGTTTATTTTAGAGAAGCTCTACCGCTTCTTGGATGAGGATCATAAGTTGGAGTTCATCACGAGCGATGAGGAGCGGGTGGTGTTGAGTTTTAAGCCAAAGGGTGGCCGTAAGCTTGGTAGTATTGAGGTGGCGACGGGTGAGTTTTCGCTGAAGGGTGCGCAGGCGCGAGGTGTGCGTATTGCGACAAAAGAGTTGAGTCGACTGAAGAGGGTGAAGTGATGGCAGACACGGGTGGAGTTGGTGGTCTTGGAACGCCTCAGGGGCCAAAGGGACCGGAGCATATGGGGCCTGCGGGTGATCCTGCTGCTGATTTCAAGATGGTGAAGGGTCAGAAGGAGCTCAATCTGACAGCGGATCAGAGCAAACAGATCAAGGAGTTACGCTCGGACAACGGTTTTAGTGGCCCAATCAGTCCATTGGAGATGTGGTTCATGGAGCATTCGGGTGGTGATCCGATCAAGGGTATTATGATGTACCAGCGTTTTATTAAATCGATGATGATGACGACATTGACGAGTATGACAGGTATGCAGCGCGCTTCGATGCAGAGGCAGAAGCAGGCAGACCGTCAGGCGTATGGGGGGATGGCGTAGTGAAGCTTTTTGTGGTAATGCGAGAGCCGAAGCGGTACAGGAGTGCGCTTTTACCTATCTTAGAGGTAGAGCGTATTGAGCATGAGGGAGAGATTTATTTAGGCAAGCAGTTGGCGCCGCTTCCTAACCGTGAGAATTTGGAGAATGCAGGGCGCCATTTGGAGTCTATTATGGGTCGTTTGGGGGCCAAAAGTTCATCTATTCACCTGATTGCAAAGTAATGGAAAGTTTTTTCGTATCGGAAAAGGAGAAGGATCAGCGGCTCGACAAGTATTTGAGCAAGCGTTTTCCTGACTATACACGTTCCTATTTTCAGAATTTGATTACGCGCAAATTGGTCTTGCTCAATGGCGAGGTGGTGAAGAAGCGTGTTGAGGTGCGTGAGGGTGATGAGATTGAAGTTGAGTTTGCGCTGACGCCTGAAATTGCGGTGGAGCCTGAGGACATCCCTCTCGACATTCTTTATGAGGATGATGATCTGATTGTGGTGAACAAGCCGTGTGGGATGGTGGTGCATCCAGCTGTTGGTAATTGGACGGGCACCTTTGTGAATGCGCTTTTGTATCACTGTAGGCTTGAGGGTGAGGGGTTGCGCCCGGGGATTGTCCACCGGTTGGACAAGGATACATCGGGTGTGATGGTAGCGGCAAAAAACAGTGATGCACATCAAAAGCTTGTGGAGCAATTTGCTGAGCGTGGTGTTGAGAAAGAGTATGTTGCGATTGTTAATGGTAATCCTGGCAATCGTCTGATTGAGGGCAATATTGGTCGTCACCGTGTGAGAAGGCAGCAGATGGCTGTTGTATCAGAGGGTGGTAAGCATGCTGAAACGCTTGTGAAGACTAAGAGTCATAATGAGCGTCGCGCTGTTGTCCATCTTTTCCCTAAAACGGGCAGAACGCATCAATTGCGTGTGCATATGAAGTCGATTGGCTGTCCAATTGTGGGCGATCCGATATATGGAACGGCTGGGGATCGTCTCTTTTTGCATGCCTACAGATTGACATTTTCGCATCCAAATGGAGGGAAGCGAGTGACATTTGAAGCTCCGCTACCAAAAGAATTTGTGCTATAGAGTTGGCGCTTAATTTCTTCGTCTATTTTAATTTTAATTAACTATTCGAGTGTCGCGTAATAATGGGGAAAGTCGTAGGATTTATTTAGCGGAAACGACTTTTGGGAAAATAGCGATATGAAAGAGTTTGTAGCTTATATAGTGAAGAATTTGGTAGATCATCCGGATGAGGTGGTGATCAATGAGGTGGAGGGTACGCACACATTGATCATTGAGTTATCGGTTGAGAAGTCTGATATTGGCAAGATAATTGGCAAGAAGGGTAAGACGATCAATGCGATACGCACCCTTTTGATGTCAGTTGCTTCACGTAACGGTGTACGAGTCAATCTAGAAATCCTTGAAGATGAAAAGAATGAAGAGTAAATGGGCTTAGGTACTCTTTTGGCTGCTTTTACTCTGATTTTCTTTGGATTTCATTTTAAATATTGATCCGGTCCCAGACCGGCGTCCATTCCTACGGACCGTGCTCGGTCCGAAGGGCTGAGCTGTTTAGCAGTGTCTCAGTTGTGGCTAATTTTTGATGCAAAAGATTGAAGCAGATTGAGCTCATAGCCTCTGGCTATGTGCGAGAGCTGATCCAATCGTTGGCGCAAGAAGTGGTCGGAAATGAGCCGCTGAAAAACAGTTCGGTCCTTCGGACCGAGCAGGATTCGAACCTGCGACCGCCCGCTTAGAAGGCGGGTGCTCTATCCGCTGAGCTATCAGTCCAGTGCCGGCAATCATAACCTAATTCACTCATTTGTGCAATTCTGTTATCCTCTCTTCATGAATTGTTTTGTCGCTCTGGGCGCTAACCTAGGAAATCCAGCTGCTACCTTGGATTTAGCCTGCAATTTACTCTCCTCTTTTGTCTCCAACATGCAAGTTTCAAAATTCTATTGGACTAAGCCCATCTCCCCTATCCCTCAAGATAAATTCCTCAATGGCTGCTGCTCTTTTTCATGCACTTTATCACCTTTTGAGTTACTCTGCTCCTTACAGGAAATCGAACGGAAACTTGGCAAAGTGCCAAAGGGCCGTGACGAACCAAGACCGATTGATTTAGACCTTCTATTTTGCGATGAAGCTCTCATCTTTCACCCTGAATTGGTTCTTCCACACCCAAGGTGGCATGAACGCCTCTTCGTTGTCCGCCCTCTTGCTGACATCACAAAAAAGCTTCCCTTCGATATCAATATTCAACCCCTTTTGGAGAGGCTAGATGATCCTAGTTTGTGGACCCTGTGTCATTGAAAGCGAAGATGCCACACTTTTTGCTGCACAATTTTTGAAAAACCTGGTTGGCGACCGCTGCCAGCTCTACTTCAAATCGAGCTTCGACAAGGCCAACCGTTCATCTGTCGATAGCTACCGAGGGCCTGGCCTCAAGGAAGGTCTGCGCATTCTACAGCGTGTCAAAGAGGAGTTTGATCTGCCCATCTTTACCGACGTGCATACTCCTGAGCAAGCTGTAGCAGCTGCAGAGGTATGCGATGTCATCCAAATCCCCGCCTTCTTGTCTCGCCAAACAGACCTGCTCGTTGCTGCTGGTCAAACAGATGCTATTGTCAACGTCAAGAAGGGACAGTTCATGGCGCCGTGGGAGATGCAAAATGTGGTCAAAAAAATTGGTTCCGACAAGATCTGGCTCACAGATCGCGGCACTACCTTTGGCTACCAAAATCTAGTCAGCGATTTTCGCTCCATCCCTATCATGCAAGAGCTTGGCTTCCCTGTCCTATACGACGCCACACATAGCGTCCAACTCCCCGCCGGCGAAGGCAACCGCTCAGGTGGCGATCGTAGATTCATCCCTACTCTCAGTAAGGCTGCCATTGCAGCAGGATGCGATGGCATCTATGCTGAGGCGCACCCTGACCCAAAAAATGCCAAGTGCGACCAGGCTTGCCAACTCCCCTTCTCCTGGTTAGAGACACTTTTGGAAAGCTGGCTCAAAATTCATGAGGCGACACAACCATGCTGCGCACTCTCCTATTAGCTCTTGCATTTTGTGCACTTGTCATCGCTCCCACCTGGCGGCAAGATGATGTTGGCTACGAAGCTTTAGCCAAAAGCAGCGAACCCAAAGAGATGCGCGCCTACTGCCAGCAATTTCGTGAAGGAGTCACCAAAAGAATGTGGGGCAAGCAGCAGTGTCAGCTGGCAAGCGACAAGAGCGAACTCTTCTTCTTCTCACACGACGGTGAAGTAGAGCTGCTTGAAGAACTCGATGCCATCTGCTGCCTCATCCAAGAGGAGTGCTTTGAACGTGATGGCAAGCCGATGCAACTGTTGCGCAAAATCGAAGCCCAAAAGGCCACCTTCAACTATAACAGCCAGACGCTCACTGCTCGAGATGTACTCATCTGGTCCTACGAAATACCTGGCCATACAGCGCCACAAACAATCGAATGCGAACCGATCATGCAGGGCCGCGCCCAAACATTGACACTGCAGCTGCAAGGCAAGCAGTATGACATTGAAGCGCGTGAATTCCAAGGAAGCATGCTATGAGATTTTTCCCCCTTCTGCTCACTTTGCCACTCTTCGCGAACCCAACTGTTATCTCTTCTGATGCTGCGCGTTACGATGGACAGACCATCATTTTGAAGGGCAGTGTCCATGTGGAGCATGAGATGGGCGAGCTCTTTGCTGCACACGCCACCTTGATGCGCGATGAGGATAAGCAGAGCAAGCTCGACTTTCCCTGGATCAAGCTGGAGGGCGATGTTCGTTTTTGTCTCCCCAAAGAACGTACGCTGCAGTGCCGCTTTGCCAGATACGATGCCATCGAAAAAAAGGCCTACATTGAGGGTGGTCTGCACTACAGCGACAGCCATGGTGAGCTCTTTGCCCACCGCGGCATCATCGACTACAGCGATGAAGACAAACTGCGCCCTACAAAGGTAACCCTTCTAGGGCAGGTGCAGATGAGTCAAGAACAGCAGACAGCACTAGCTGATGAAGTGGAATACTTTCCCGATGATGAGCTATTGATTATGACTGCAAAAAACAATGTGCTCTTCTATGACCATGAACGCGGCTTTGAACTTGCCGCCAAAGAGGTGCGCGCCAAACGGGATGAAGAGGGGCAAGAGAGTGTGCAAGGCGTCGGTGATGTGCGCTTTGTCTTCAGCGCCGAAGAGCTAGAAAAAATGCGAGGAGTCCATGCTAAGAATCGTCCAGATTAAAAAACGGTACAGCGGTCGCAATGTAGTCGACGGCCTCAGCTTCGAAGTCGATCCAGGAGAGGTAGTCGGCCTTATCGGTCCCAATGGCGCCGGTAAAACCACCTCCTTCTACATGACCATCGGTTTGATTCGCCCCGACAGCGGACAGATCATCTTTCAAAATGAAGATGTCACCAATACCCCAATGCATGAGCGTGCCAAAATGGGCATGGGCTACCTCGCTCAAGAACCCTCCATCTTCAAAAGCCTCACCGTCGAAGAAAACATCCTTATTGTTCTTGAAAAGACCAAATTGAATCGAGATGAAAAAAAAGAGCGCCTACAGCAGCTGCTAAATGAACTCAACCTCACCCATCTTGCCAAGAAAAAGGCTGCCGCTCTCTCAGGCGGTGAAAGACGGCGTCTCGAAATTACCCGCGCCCTTGTCACAAATCCCACCTTCTTATTACTCGATGAACCCTTCGCTAATATCGACCCTCTCGCCATTGCTGATGTCAAAGCGCTCATCCAAATGCTCGCTAAAAAGGGTATCTCTGTTCTAATCACCGACCATAACGCACGCGAAATCCTCTCTATTGTCGATCGCGCCTACCTCGTTCGCGATGGGAAACTCTTCCTGCAAGGAACCCCCAAAGAGCTGCTCAAAAATAGCGACGCCAAAAAGTACTACTTAGGCGCCGACTTCGCAATGTAATTAGAAAAGATGCGATCCCCCACCTCGGTGCCAATCGAATCTGGATGAAACTGCACACCCACAATCGGGAGACTACTATGACGAATCGCCATCACCTCACCATCCGCCTTAGCAATCACCTCTAAACAGGAGGGCAACTTATCAATCACAAGCGAGTGGTAGCGCATCGCCAAAAAGGGTGAACTAATTCCCTCAAACAGCGGATCACCCCAATGCTCCACCCAGGACTGCTTCCCGTGACAAACAGTATGTGCCCGCCTCACCTTTGCACCAAAATAGGAACCAATCAGCTGATGCCCCATACAGATGCCCAAAATCGGCAGACCGCTGCTCATCAACTCAATAGAGAGCCTACTCTTGCTAGGATGACCAGGACCTGGCCCAATTACAATTGCTTGGGGATCAAGCGCCAAGCAGCTCTTCTTTGTCGCTCTATCATAGCGCACAACCTCAACCGCCACATCCTGTTTTTTCAATGCAGCGACAATGTTGAAAGTGAAACTATCTTCATTGTCGATCAGCAAGAGCATGCAAAAGTGCCTTTTCGAAAAGCATTGGATCGACAGTAAAATCTGGATCCTCAGCTGCTTCAGATTCTCCAAAGAGGTAGTGATAGCGAAGCTCTGCCGCTGACGCTACCTCCCAGTAACAGCGATGCGTATAGACTGGAGCAAAAAGCTCCAATACTGGCGTTCCCTTCTCACAAAAAGCGAGATGGGAAAGGCCAGCACCATGCGGAGCAACCACAATCTCTGCCGAAGCAAAAAGCGCCATCTGCTCAGCAAAGGGCAGACCACTCGTAGTGGCCAACTCAAAACCCTCACGCTCCAAAATAGGCCACAGCTCATCCTCATTCAAAATACGACGCTTGTCCGCATCGCGCCTTGATAAATAGAGCTTTCTCCTCTTGTCAATTGGCTTTACATTCAAAGTGCGCAGAAAGTGGCAGACCCAAGGTGTTGGCATCGGCGGATAGGGAGGGACGATAAGCTCTTTGGCATAGACTCCTTGCACTTTCGAAGCGTCAATAATGCGACTTTGGTCAATACCAGCTAGCTTCAAGCTTTCCCGTTGAAATCGTTTGCCTTGATCGATGTAGATTTTGCAATCGAGATCTTTGATAAAGACAAGACGTGGCAGCACCTCATACATCCAGTGGTAAAACATATCCTGCCAACCAAGTGTGAGCGAAACCACCTTTTCATGCCGTTCCATCTTTGGGAAAAAACGCTTGCTTGTGAAGTTAAATAGATCATGTTCTTCTGGCTTTTTGCCATCGACCGGTCGGATATTGCTGCAAATCAAACGACCAAAGGAGTCCAGATTGCCGCCAAGCGAGGTGGCAATGCCATTTTTGAGACTAAAGCTTCCAAGCGCAGGCACTGTGGCAAAGCTGCCAGTAAAACAGTCACACTTTTGCGCACCAACAGTCTTGGGCAGCAAGAGTGAAATCCTCTGCTCTTCTTTCATTTTCTCAAGGAGATACTGAACAACTCGGTTATTGGAGATTCTGCTAATATTTGCAACGCTGGGAAATTCAGATCCTGACGCTAACCCCTTGGGTGTTAGTGAAGGCGAGAATGGTGCAGCGGTGCGGAGATTGGTAGAAGATTCAATGAGCGAGTTATTCAGTGTCTCCTCAAGAGGAAGATCGAAGAGACCCGAGGGCACACCAAAGATTGAGAAGCTGCGCTTTTTCAACCCGCGGGCAAAAAGAGCGCAGCTGCGTTTGAAACCAAGTCGAAGCGACCTGACCGCTCTACTTAGAAAAGATTTCTTCTGGCTTAAAGAAGAATGCAACCTCTACCTTCGCTGTTTCTGGCGCATCTGATCCATGCACCGCATTTGCATCAATTGACTCGGCAAAGTCAGCGCGAATAGTTCCCGCTGCCGCCTCCTGAGGATTGGTTGCTCCCATCACCTCTCGGTTCTTCAAGATCGCCCCATCACCCTCAAGCACCGAAACCACCACCGGTCCGGAAATCATGAAGTCTACCAAATCATTGTAAAAGGGTCTCCCTTTATGAACCGCGTAGAATGCTTCAGCTTGCTCTTTTGATAGATGCAGCATGCGAGTCGCTGCAATTGAAAGACCTGCCTTCTCAAAACGAGCCATGATCTGACCGATCACTCCCTTTTTCACTGCATCTGGCTTAATAATTGATAATGTCTGCTCCATAACCACTTACGTTCCCTTTTAGTTTTTAAGTTTGTTAAGCCTTTTGGCTGATTGTGTTCCGATTACAGAAGCTCCGCTAATAGCCGCCTAGCATCTTCTGCTACAATTTGCGATCACCAAGGCCTAGCTCCACACTAGGCAAAATATGGCCAAAACTCCTATTTGTGGCTCAAAGGATAGTCCCTGACGACATTAATTTGAAGGTAGAAATCATTCTTAAACTATGGAAAATATTTTATCTCCACCATCAAGAAAGTGAGTTAGGGGAGCCCTGATCAAGGAGATACTGAATAACTCGGTTATTGGAGATTCTGCCAAGATTTGCGACGCTGCGAAATTCGGAGCCTGACGCTA
>JAJACG010000033.1 GCA_022601635.1 Chlamydiales bacterium
ACCCCTTGCGGGTTAGCGAAGGTGAGAATGATGCAGCGGCGCGAAGATTGGCGGAAGATTCAATGAGCGGGTTGTTCAGTGTCTCCTTAAGGAGATACTGAATAAGTACCTTGCTAGAGATTTCGGCAAGATTTCTATCTAGGGGAAGTTCGGAGCCGAACGTCTAACCCCTTGTGGGTTAGTCGAGGCGAGAATGACACCAAGTCGAAAATTGTGGCGGAAGATGCCGGATGGGAGTTAATCAGGGCTTCCTTAATATTTTAAGGCCGATGTGATGAGTTGTGATAGATCATTTGGATCTTTGACCTCCTCTGCAGCTTTCTTTACCGCCTGCTCTGCAGCTTGCGGGCTATAGCCCAAGTTGAGCAGCGCAGTCAGTGCATCTTGCATCTTAGGACTTCCCAAGTTAGAGCCCACTTTGACTCGCCCCTTCAATTCAACAATTAGCCTTTCAGCTGTCTTCTTGCCAATGCCAGGCACTTTGGCAAGCGCTGCAGAGTTCCCCATCTCTACAACAGAGCCAAGATCTTCAATGTGCCCAACCAGATTGAGTGCAGTTTTTGGTCCTACACCCGAAAGTGTGATCAGAAGTTCAAACTGCTGCCGATCCCCCCTCTCCACAAAACCGAAGAGTGTTTGTGACTGCTCCCGCACAACAAAGGAGGTGTAGAGCAAAACTGTTTTACCTATTCGTGGTAATACTCGAGGAACAAGCAAGCGATAGCCCACTCCATTCACATCGACTACAGCGTAGTCATCTGCCGATTCAATCAGCGTCCCTTTGATATATTCGTACATCTTTCCGTGTGGCTGTGGCAGATGGCCAGCGCCAAAGCGTCAGCAGCATCTTCCGGTTTTGGTACCTCTTTGAGCCCCAAGAGGCGCGCAGTCATCTCTTGCACCTGCTCTTTGCTAGCAGCTCCATTGCCAACAACCGCTCGCTTAGCTCGAGAAGGAGCATATTCGAAGACGGGAATTTCATGCAAAGTGGCAGCCAAAACAGCAACTCCCCTTGCCATGCCCAACTTCATAGCAGAGGAGACATTTTTGCTCACATATTGCGTCTCAATCGCGAAAGATCTTGGCTCAAACTTCTTTATGAGTGCCAATACCCCGCGATGGATCACAGCGTAGCGTTCATGAAGGGGCAAAGAGGTGGGCGGGCGAATGCAGCCAAAATCAACAAGTTTGCCATCTTCGATGATGCCGTAGCCTGTGATGCGCGTTCCCGGGTCGATACCCAAAATTCTACTCATTGAGCATATTCTTTAAGTTAGAAACAGTTGATACCAGATCAGTGTACTCTCTCTTCAATTTTTCATGCTCTTCTTGTTCTCTCTTGGCAACAGAGAGCTGCTCCTGCGCTTCCAAATATTTCTGCTGCCACTGCCGCGTCTGCACTTCGGCGTCGACAGCTCTCTTTTTAATTGCCTCATCCATGCGCTCTTGATGATTTTCAGCCTGCTCGACACTCTTTTGTAGCTGCTCAATTTTGGCCCCAAGCTTCCTATTAGCCTGAATCCCCTCTTCAATCTGCAGCTTTTGCTTCTCTACCAAGTCGTGCAAGATCGCACTCTCCTTCAGCTTCTTGCCAATGTGCACCTGAGCCTTTTTGAGCTCCTGCTGCAGATCTTCAATCTGATGTTCAAGTTGAGAACTCTCTTCCAAGAGCTTACCATTTTTGCGGCTCATCTCGCGCATCTTCCTGTAGGCTTGGTCGAGGCAGTATTCTTTTTGCTGTTCAAGCTCTTCAATCTTTTCGCTTCTGCCCTCTTTGCATCGTAATGCTAGCTCACGCAATACAGGCTTTACCTTCTCTAACTGCGCACGCATCTTTGTATTTTCCGCCTCCAGCTTGGCCAGCGGCTTCTCTCCCTCAAGGCGACGTTTCAAATCCTTAACCCTCTTTTTCTCTAAAAAGAGCGTCTTGAGCAGCTTCTTGAATTCATCTTCAGTATGTGCTTTCATATTCTCCTATATAAAGAATTGGGGCTGTTGCATGCAAATCATAATTCGAATGCCCAACTGGCTGGGCGATGCCGTCATGGCAACGCCTCTTCTATCCATCATCAAAAAGCGCTGGCCCGACTCAGAGCTCACCGTCGTCACCCCTCCGGCACTTGCCCCTCTTTATTTCGGCAATCCGCATGTGCATCACACAGAGTCAACCTTTCCAGAAGGGGCTGATCTCGCCATTTTGACCACTAACAGCTTCTCCTCTGCGTGGGCGCTCTTCAAGTCAGGCGCCAAAAAGCGCATCGGCTTCGCCAATGAGTGCCGCTCTATTCTCCTGACCAAAGCGATCAAATTCCCCAAAGAGCGTGGCTTCGAACATCTGGTCAAAACCTATAAGCGCCTTCTTCAAGCTGAGGATGATCCAACAAAGCCACAACTCTTTGTCACTCCCGACGAGCAAGTTGAGGCCAAAGAGCGGCTCAAAAAACTGGGCGCTTTTGGGAGAATCATAGGCATCAACGCTCTTGCCGCTTACGGCCCAGCCAAATGCTGGCTGCCCGATCGCTTTGCCAAGGTAGCCAAAGTGCTCTCTCGCGATCACACTGTCATCTTCTTTGGTGACAAGGGTGGTAAGCCGCAAATCGATGCGATCTGCCAAGGAATGGAAGTCCTCAACCTCGCCGGTCAAACATCTCTGCGACAGCTGATCGCTTTGATTGACCAATGTGATCTCTTTTTGACCAATGATAGTGGACCAATGCATCTAGCTGCCGCTTTGCAAACACCACTCATTGCCCTGTTTGGCTCCACAAATGATGTAGCAACAGGCCCCTATCAGTTTGGCCAGGTGATTCACAAAAGGGTGCCATGTAGCCCCTGCTACAGGCGCACCTGTCCCATCGATTTTCCCTGCATGCAGCAGATCGAAACCTCTGAGGTGCTCAACTCGATTCAGAATGCCCTACAGGAACCCAACCCTCATCAAGATCAAAGAAGTAGCGTCTCCCATCATGCATAAGCTCCAGGGATTCTACTGGACTATGAACCTCTGCAGAGAGCCTGTGACCTGTTGAACTCTGGTTGCTCGCTTGGGGAGGCATATAGGTTATTACCTTTTCCACAAGCTCCTGATGTACCCACTGACCCTCAACCCTTACGTAGCGTCTATTGCTAACATCAAAACCGATATCTCCAAATCGAAGGACAATATTTGCCCCTTCACTAACTGCTGCTGTCATACTCCTCCTAAAAAAATTCTGCGAGAGACTAGCCTATTCAGTATTAAGAATCAAGGCCGTAGGAAGAGAGTCGCCAAAAAAGCGCTCCTGCTGCTCATGCGATAATGGAGTCGAAAGATCCACCGCAAACTGACTCTGCACACGCTCCATCAAAGAGGACGGTAAATTAACCTCATCCAGATCGCTCTTGCGCGCTAGATGAAGCAGTGTAAAGCCGATGTGCTCGCTATCTTTGAAGGGTAGATCTAAGAGAGTATCGACCCATTGAGAGCAGTGATCCGCAGGCAAGATGTTTGCTAAAGAGCCGTAGAGTGGAACGCGTGCACCAAGTCTACCAAGTGCCCAGTAGTCAAAAGGTTTGGCCTTGTCATCCTGCAATCTTTGTAAGATGGCTCGTCCCAGTTTGATTTTTTGATCGTGGTTGACTAACTCTAAGGAGGCGAGGCAGCGCAGTTTTTCGCTGAAGTGGTACTCTTTTTTCGCATCGAGCCCCTTTTTACTCCAGATCGTGGGCAGCAGCTGATTAAAAAGCTGAATCTGATGTCCTTTGGAGAGGCCTCCGGCAGCTCGTCTGAGGGCAATCCATTTTTGCAGCTCCACCTCTTCACAAAGCGCTTTGTCGCTCAAGTGCAGCTTCCACAGCTCTTTGGTGCGCTCCTCATCCAGTGGATGGCCATAGCCGGGACGGATAAAGAAGCCGGCGAGATTCCAAAAACGGCTGCCATAGTCACTGCTCAGGTGGCGCTTGTCCGCCTGCTGGATCAAAGCTGAGAAGAGGGTGCGCAAAATAGAGGGGCTCCAGCTATTTTTTGGCGCGCCCAAAATCTGCTCCAGCTGCTTCATGATTCCCTTCAAAAGCGCCTCTTGACCAGGGCTAAAGGCGTTGCGAATAAGTTCGACAGCTGGATCGAGTTCACCGATCTGTTTGGTCTCTTCAATTCTGACCTCATCGCCACCACGAATGGAAAAGTCGAGCTTCCAGCTGTGATCACTCGAATCTGAAGCGAGCCACAGTTCCAGCGTTCCCACGCTTGTAAAGTGCACTTTGAGATGGACATCGATCTCTTTCTGCTTGCCCATCTTCAGTAGTGTGCAGATCGGTGGTAGCAGCGTCATATCTTCAATATCAACGATAGTGCCTGGCTCATCGAAGAGACGCGTATTGGAGCTAAAAAGCTCAAAGGTAACCTCCTGATTGGTGCGGAGGCGAAAGAGCTGCTCAGGAATGTACCAACTATCCTCTTCACAGCCGCGCGCCACAAGTGAGAGCGCCTTTTTTTGTCCCCCTACCTCAAGACCTAAGTAGAAGCCGCGGGCAGAGCCGCCAGAGATGCGCTGATCCTTTTTGGCAGCAAAGATGGCAGCACCGCGTGATACAGCGAGATCTAGGCTATCACTTTCCAATACTTCAATCTCTCCAAACCAGTTGCGCAAAGCTGTCGCAATTCTTGTTTGAAAGATTTGGGGTTTGAGCGCTCCCCCATTAAAAAGCAGATGGGTTGGTTTCTTATTTCTCGCTAAAAAGTGTGCCAGCTGTTTCGTGAATGAGGGCTCCGCCTCAAAGGCAAGGCCAACGCGCTTAATACCGCTACTTTTTTGAATCTGTTGCGCCTCTTCAAAGGGTTCGATACCAAAAAAGCCGTCAAGATCGAGGTCAGCGGGGCTAAGTGTGAAGCGCTTCCCACCCATAATCGAAGAGCCCTTGCCCTCCACAAAGAAGGTGACTGGCTCCCCTGCTGTGAGCATCTTCTCTTTGGCGTGGCGCACAGCGTGCACATTGTCACAGCCAATTTTGTGCGCCAGTGCATGATCAATGTTGTCACCACCCAATAGAAGGTGGCGCCCAACTGCCATGCGCCGAAAGCCATTTTCTACTACGTCGATCAAGCTAAAATCAGTCGTACCACCGCCAATATCACAGACTAAGATTGTGGAACCAAGCGGTAGCTCTTTTTTGCCCATCCAAGCGTAGAAGGCAGCCTGTGGCTCCTCCAAAAGTGTGATATTAGTAAGTCCCGCCCGTTTGGCAGCCTCTAGAGTGAGGCTGCGCGCCACCTCATCAAAAGAGGCGGGTACTGTCACCACAACCTCTTGCTCTTCTAGGAGGTCATGCTTCCTATTCCACGCATCGCGGATATAACTCAGCAGCGCTGTTGTTGCTTCAAGTGGGGAGACCTGCTTCTGATCAAAATCAACGGGCAAAATGCGCTCTTCACGCAAAGCGGCAGGGTTGGCAAGCCAGCTTTTGGCAGAATGAACCAATCTTGTGGGAACTAAGGTTCCCTCCTCTTTTGCTTTCTGGCCAACTAAAGTGGGCTCACCGAGATAGAGAGAGGAGGGCAAAAGCTCTTGACCATCGATCTTAAAAGAGTGCAGCTGCCCACCATCGAAATAGTGGACAGCGCAGTTAGTCGTTCCAAGATCAATGCCTACTTGCATTAGATGAATTTTTCCACCGGTACGTAGTCATAGCCGCAATCTCTTGCTACAGGCTCGTTGGTCACGCAGCCCTCACAAACATTGAGCCCCTCTTTCAAACCAAACAGCTCGCGCGATGCCTGTTTATAGCCCTTTTGTGCAATCTCTAAGGCGTAGGGCGCAATCGCGTTGGTCAAAGCTTGAGTCGATGTGCGTGCACAGGCGCCCGGCATGTTGGCCACGCAGTAGTGCACGATGTCATCAACAATGTAGATCGGATCGCTATGTGTCGTCGCTTTCGATGTTTCGAAGCAGCCGCCCTGATCAATTGCTACATCGACAAGTACCGTCCCTTTTTGCATCATTTTGAGCATATCACGCGTCACAAGACGAGGTGCTCGCGCTCCTGGAATCAAAACAGCGCCCACAACCAAATCTGCCGTTGCAATCGCCTCTTCCACAGCAACAGGCGTGCTATAAAGCGTTTTGAGCTGAGGACCATAGAGATCATCCAACTCACGCAGGCGCTCTAACCTCTTTTCCAAAATAGTCACATCGGCGCCAAAACCCATCGCCATGCGCGCCACATGCGTGCCGACAACTCCGCCGCCCAAGACAATCACCTTGGCAGGCGCCACACCCGGCACACCACCCAGTAGCAATCCCTTACCACCATTCGCCAGTTGCAGTGCCCAAGCTCCCGCTTGAATCGCAATACGGCCTGCTACCTCACTCATCGGTGTGAGAAGTGGCAGACGCCCCTGTTCATCTACTACTGTTTCAAAGGCAATCGCTGTTACCTCCTTCTCAACCAAATGCTTCAACAGCTCCGGCTCTGCCGCAAGGTGGAAGTAGCAAAAAATAATCTGTCCCTTGCGCATCAAGGGAAATTCTTCTTTCAGAGGCTCTTTGACTTTAATCACCATGTCCATTTCATAGACAGCCTCAAGAGTGGGAACTATTGTAGCTCCCGCTTTTTCATACATTTCGTTGGTATAACCGATGGCTGCTCCAGCATCTTTTTGTACTGAAACTTTACTGCCCCCTCTGACCAATAGGCTCACAAATCCAGGGGTTGCTCCGACACGGTATTCATGATTTTTGATCTCCTTGGGAATTCCTATTTTCAAGATACAAGCTCCATTTGACGTTCTGCAAATGCCAGCGAGAGTAGCTTAGAAACACCTTTTTCTTCCATAGAAACTCCGATCAAAATATCGGCAATCGACATCGTCTTCTTGTTGTGCGTTACAATGATAAACTGCGTCTTGTCAGTAAATTGACGCAGCACCTCACAAAAACGTCCAATATTTGTATCATCAAGCGGCGCATCAACTTCATCCAAAATACAAAATGGCGCACGCCTTACTTCAAATATCGCAAAGAGTAAGGCTAGAGCTGTCAAACACTTCTCTCCTCCTGAAAGCAGTGAAATGGATCGCAGTTTCTTGCCAGGTGGCTTAGCCACAATTTCAATTCCCGCTTCAAGTACGTCGCGGCTCTCTGTGAAGCGCAAATCAGCCTCTCCACCGCGAAAGAGAATCTCAAAGTTCTTCTGAAAATTGGTGCGCACCTGCTCAAAGGTCTCTTTGAACAGCTTTCGACTCTCTTGATCGAGCTTCAAAATGATCTTCTCGAGCTCGTTTTTCGCCTTCTCAAGATCCTCTGACTGCTCTTTTAGATGTTCCGCTCGCTGCTGCTGCTCAGCATACTCATCAATAGCAAGCAGGTTGACCTGGCTGTTCTTTGCGATAGTGACGCGCAGAGCTCTGATCTCTTTTTCTGATTCTACAAGAGGCACATCTTCAATCTCCTCCCAGGATATATTCTCAAGCGCTTTTTCTAGCTCCTGCTGTGCCGCACTTTGTGAAGCTGAGGCGACCTCCAATTTGTGTATCTTCTCAGATAGGCTATTGAGGCGACCCCGCCTCTTTCCAAGGCGTTCATCCAAGGTAGTCAACTTTTTGCGCGCTCTCTCTAAACTCTCAGACTGCTTTTCAAACTGCAGGCGAAGCATTTTAAGCTCCTCTTCCTGCCCCTCAATACCTCCAGAGCGCGATTGGATCACCTTTTCACACAAGATGCGATGCTTTTCACACTCCGCCACCTCTCTCTCTATTTTGACAGCGCGCTCCTCTTGAGCCTGCTTCTTCGCATTGCTAGCAGCTCTTGCCTGCTCCGATTGATGCCACTTGGTGCGCACCTCTTGTAGCTGTTCGCGCAGCTTTGGTAGCAGCTCCTTGACCTCTTCAAGTCGCTCCTCTTTAGTCTCTACATGCACCGCTTGGCCCAATTTGCTCAGCTTTTTTTCTAGCTGCTGCAAAGTGCGACTCTCATGACTCTTCTTGCCCAAAAGCTCCTGCAAGAAGAAGTTTTCCTGTACAGAGTCCATCTCCTTTTTGCGCCACTTCTCCTCAAACGAGGCTGGATCAATCAAACTCGCTTCGCAGCGCTTCAAAGCGCTTTCCGCCTCCTCTTTCTGCTGTTTGATCTTGACGCGACTCGCCTTAGGCGTTTGGAATAGAACACCAAAGTGGTCGGTGTAGATACCCTCTTTGGTCACACCGAAATCGCCCGGCGCTCCCAATAGAGGAGCCGCAAAATGCTCCGCCAACTTTTTGCTAGCAGAGGGTAGTAGCGAATAATTTTCGAGCCCCTGCTTTTTGGCAAAGGCGAGCACCTCATCTAGCTCATTGGGGTGAACAATCAAGGTATCACTGTAGCTATGCAAGACAGCCTCACACCCCTTCTTTGGTTTCACACTCTCTAAGAGCGATTTGAGCTGAGGAAATGCCTTTTGTAACTTCTGATTACCAGAGCGTGTGCGAACTGCAAGTTCTGCAATCTGACGATGCAGCTGGTCGATCTCCCTCTTCTTCTCTTTGAAAGCGGAAGAGACCTCCTGCCACTTAGCCTTCAAAGCAGCTGACTCCTCTCTCAACTTTGTCCCACCACTCTTGCGATTCTCAATATCGCGATCTAGCTCTACAACTTTACTCTTCTGCTTCTGCACCTCTTCTGTCAAAAAGCGCGCCTCGTGCGCTTTGGCAGCCTCAAGCTGCAGACGCTCCAGCTCCTCGCGCTCATCTCTCAAATCACGCACACTCTTTTCTAAGAGAGAAAGCTTTTGCTCCAGCTCATCATCCTTCTCAATAAGGGCGAGATCTTTAAAGCTGCGCTTCTCCTCGTGCAAAGAGTGCAGCTGCACCTCTAACTCTCCCTTCCTCTCTTTGGCGCGCTTGATCTCTACAGACTGCACCTCAAAACTCTTCTCCGACTCAAAGAGACGCTCCCGTTTACCGTGTGCATCTTTTTCCTCAATCTGTAGAAGCTCTTTCGCTTTGGCAGCTTCGGCAACAAGCGTCTCTACTTCAACAGATATTTGCCTATACTCCTCTTGCAGAGTCATATACTGCTGTTTCTGCTCACTACCTTGAGACAGCAGCTGGCGCAATTTGGTTGCCAAAACCGCTTGCTCAAGATGCTCTAGCCGTGCTTTGTTTTCCTGAAAACTTTTGGCCATGGAGGCCTGCCTTTTGAGCGTAGCAGCCTGCTTAGCAACTTCACCATAGACATCTTGGATGCGATTAAAATTTTCCTCCGCCGCAGAGAGTTTTCTCAAAGTCTCTTTCTTCTTTTCCAGGAAGAGGCCGATTCCAGCTGCCTCATCAAAGATGGAACGTCTGGAGAGAGGCGAGAGATGGATGACGCGATCAATGCGTCCTTGCTCAAAAATGGAGAAGGCATTTTTCCCCACTCCCGATCCTAGCAGCAGATGGTGGATATCGCGCAGGCGCACCGTTTCGCGATTGAGTAGATATTCGGAATCGCCATTGCGGTAGAGCCTACGGGTGATCGTCACCTCTTCATAGGGCGTTTTAAGGGTTTCACCCACATCGCTCAGAGTAATCGAGACTTCAGCAAAGTTGAGAGCTGCTCTTTTCGTGGTACCGGCAAACAGCACATCTTGCATGCCACCTGCGCGCATCGATTTAGCCGACTGTTCACCCAAAACCCAGCGAAAGGCGTCCACAATATTGGATTTGCCGCAGCCGTTGGGGCCGACAATCCCAATGATCTCCCGATCAAAGTCAATCGACACCTTGTCTGCAAAGGATTTGAAACCGACAATTTTGAGCTTCTTTAGACGCATGCTTCCCGATTGGCAATGTTTTCAAAGAGGTTGACCATCTCGATGGCTGCCTCTGCATATTCGCAGCCCAAATTCTTGCCCTTGATTCCAGAGCGTCTTTCGGCCTGCTCCACATTTTCTGTTGTCAGTACACCATAGATGAGCGGTAGGCGTGTGGCAAGAGAAGTCTCCAATATTCCTTTGGCAGATTGCTCGGCCACATGGTCAAAGTGCGCTGTCTCACCGCGAATGACGCAGCCAAGACAGATGACTGCCTCATAGTCACTCGACTCCGCCAGCTGCTTGGCAGCAAGCGGGATTTCAAAGGCGCCAGGCACCCACGCAATGGTCACATCAGTAGCCCCATGCCTTTCAAGCGACTCTAAGGCACCATCTAATAATCTTTGAACAATCGGCTTATTGAAACGCGCGCAGACAATCGCAAAGCGATGACCCGTTGCATCTAATTGCCCTTTAAAGGTTGATAAGTTCATAGTCATGCCCCATTTTTTCCTGTTTGGTACGCAAATAGCGCAAATTCTCTTTTGTCACCTTTGGAGGAATAGGCACCCGCTTTGTGATCGTTAGTCCAAATCCATCTAGCCCGCCATACTTGGTGGGATTGTTGGTCATCAGCTCAATGGTTGAAAGTCCAAGATCTGCCAAAATCTGGGCGCCAATTCCATATTCGCGTGAGTCGACAGGGAGCCCCAGGTGCTCATTAGCTTCAACTGTGTCCATTCCCTCATCCTGCAAACCGTAGGCGCGCAACTTGTGGCCAATACCGATGCCGCGTCCCTCTTGTCCTCGCAAGTAGAGAACAACACCCATTCCCCTTTCATCAATACGTTTCAAGGCACTCTTGAGCTGAGAGCCGCAGTCGCAGCGAAGCGATCCCAAAAGATCGCCTGTTAAACATTCGGAGTGAACGCGCACCAACACATCGCTTTCACCTGCAACTTCCCCCTTCACGATGGCTAGATGCTGCACACCATCGATGAGGGACTCATAGGCGTATGCTTTGAACTCACCAAATTCGGTGGGCAGTCTGGCATCAGAGATAAGGCGCACTAGCTTCTCTTTTTTACGTCTGTAGCGGACTAGATCAGCGACAGAGATCATGGGAATAGCATGCTCTTTGGCAAAAGCTGTGAGCTGGCCAGGCCTGGTCATTGTGTAGTCAGAATTGACAATCTCGCAGAGACAGGCAACTGGCTCTTTTTTGGCGAGTAGCGCAAGATCTACTCCTGCTTCAGTGTGACCTGCTCGCTTGAGTACGCCTCCCTCTCTCGCTCTTAGGGGGAAAATGTGTCCCGGGCGCCTAAAATCATCACCAACAGCTTCGAGATCAGCGAGAGCTCTCACTGTTTTGGTGCGATCATCTCTGGAGATACCTGTGGTGGTGCCCTCTCGAAGATCGACGGAGACAGTAAATGCGGTGCGCTGCTGTTCGCTGTTTTGGCTGACCATAAGGGGAAGTCCGAGTTGATCAAGCCGCTGACCGGTCATGGCAACGCAGATGACACCACTTGTGTGGCGCAGAAGGAAAGACATTTTTTGGTTGGTGATTGATTCGGCGGCGATGAGAAGGTCGCCCTCATTTTCTCTGTCGGGGTCATCGACAACGATGACAAACTCACCAGCCGCGAAGGCTGCAATCGCATCTTCTACATTATTCATAACCTGACAGTATAGCAGAGCTCAGATTTTTTTTTGCAAAAAAGTGAGACCGATCCAGCAGTAGAAATCGAGGCTAGAACGATACCTTGATAGAAAGATTGTCGGAAGATTCAATGAGCTAGTTATTCAGTATCTCCTCAAGGAGATTCCTTGGTATAAATGAGACGAACGTCGTTACCCAGACTTGTCACCGATTCTAACTGCAAGCGCTTGACACCTTCCATCGAGGTAGATCCCAAACTCTGCCTCTTTCCCTCTCCTAAAAAGCAGTTCCCAAGGTAAATCACCCATTTGTGAATCAGATCTTGTTTCAAAAATTCACTATGTATTTTAGGACCTCCCTCCACAAAAAGCTGCATCACACCCCTTCGTCCTAGCTCCAGTAGCGCCTCTTGCAAAGAATTCACTTGGCAACTGTCGGCATGCTTCCATCTGCGCGATGAAGCTGTAAAAATCAGGGTGGGTCCCAAATCTGGATCAAATAGCGGCCCCTCCTCGGGCAACCTTCCCGTTCTATCGAGCACAACTCGAAGCGGACTCCCCGCAGCTGTCAGCCGCGGCTTATCATCAATTGCCGTCTGCACACCCACCAAAATCGCCTGACATTGAGCACGCAAAGCTCTAGCATCATCGCGCGCCATCTTAGATGTGATCCACTTAGAAGTGCCATCTTGAGCCGTCATACAGCCGTCAATCGAAGTCGCCGACTTGCAGATGCAATAGGGCATCTTTGTCTTGCGGTGATGCAAGTAGGGTGCAAGTGATTTTTGCGCCTCATCTCTGCCCACTCCAACAATCACCTCAACTCCAGCCGCCTCCAGCTGTTTCACACCCGATAATGACGTCGCATCTGGATCTAAAAAGGGAATGACAACCCGCTTTACACCAGCTGCAATGAGCGCTTCCGTACAGGGCGGCGTTCTGCCGTAATGGGCACACGGCTCTAGTGTGACGTAGGCAGTCGCGCCCTTAGCTCTCTCTTTTGCCTGCTCAAGCGCCGCTACTTCGGCGTGCGCTGAACCCGCTTTTTCGTGAAACCCTCTACCGACCACCTCACCCTCTTTAACGATCAAGCAGCCCACCCAAGGGTTGGGTGGGGCACTCACACGTCCCCTTTCCCCCTCACAAATGGCGGCTCGCATAAAAAAGAGTTGTTGCTCATTGGTATGATCCATATACTGCTGGGGTATTATGCTAGATATTAAGGAAATTAGGAAAGATAAAGCGCGAATTGAGAAGTTGGTTCAAAAAAAGGAACCAAAACTTTCACTTGACGCTGTCATGCAGCTCGATCAGGCGTTGCGCCAATTAAAAACTGACTCTGAATCTCTTTTGCATGAGCGCAACGCCCTATCAAAGCTGGTGGGTGAGCGCAAAAGAAAGCAGGAGCCTGCTGACGACCTCATGGAGCAGGTGCGAGCAATTGGAGAAAAGATTGCCACTTTGGAAAAGGAGCTGGCAGAAAAAGAGGTGCTTTTTGTTTCTGAGCTCTCTAAAATTCCTAATATCCCCTTTGATGAGGTGAAAGATTCTCAAGATAAAGAGCTCAATGAGGTGATCAAAGTTGTTGGAGAAAAGCCAAGCTTTGACTTTGAACCAAAAAATCATCTGCAGCTCAACGAAAAGCTCAAACTTTTTGATTTTGAACGCGCTGCCAAAGTGGCCGGCTCTAGGTGGGCCTCCTACCGCGGTTTGGGTGCAAGGCTGGAGTGGGCGCTTTTAAACAGCATGCTCGATATTCAGCATCTCAACGGTTTTGAGATGTGGATGCCTCCTTTGATGGTTCGGCCTCCTGCCATGTTTGGCTCCGGTCAGATGCCCAAATTTGCTGGGCAATTCTACGAAATGAGCGACAAGAATGAGCCGCTCTATTTGATTCCAACAGCGGAGGTTTCTCTCAACGCTCTGCACATGGATGAGATCTTTGATGCAGCGGAATTACCAAAAAAATATTGCGCCTACACCCCCTGCTTCCGCAAAGAATCAGGTGCAGCTGGAGCTGAAGAGCGCGGCTTGATTCGCATCCATCAGTTTAACAAAGTTGAGATGTTTGCCTTCACAAAACCGGAAGAGAGTGAGCAGATGTTTGAGCAGATGGTCAGCTCCGCCGAAGAGGTTTTGAAAGCGCTTGGCCTGCACTACAGACTCTGCCGCCTTGTCACTGGTGATATGAGCTTTACAGCATCAAAAACGATCGATATCGAGGTGTGGCTCCCAGGACAGAATCGTTACTACGAAGTCTCCTCTATTTCACACTGCACTGACTATCAGGCGCGTCGATCCAAGATTCGCTATAAAGAAAAGGGCGGTAAACCGCAGCTTGTTCATATACTCAACGGCTCCGGTCTCGCTACTCCACGTCTCATGGTCGCACTTTTGGAAAATAACCAAAAAGCTGATGGAAGTGTCGATTTGCCCCCTATTTTGGCAGAGAAATTGAAGGTGCACACGCTGTGCTAGTCGATGTGAGAAGCCCCGCTGAATTTGCGCATGCGCACATTCCCGGCGCTCACAACATCCCCCTGCTCGACAATGAGCAGCGCCACCTAGTCGGCCTTTGCTACAAACAAAAGGGGCAGGATCAAGCTGTCATCTTAGGGCTCAAACTGGCTGGTCCCAAACTCGCACAGCTCGTCGAAGAGGCCAAACAGTTCGATCAAATCGAAGTCTACTGCTGGCGTGGAGGCATGCGCAGCAACTTTATGGCCAAGCTCTTTTCTATGGCAGGCATTGAGACCTCTGTTCGAGAGGGTGGATACAAGTCGTTTAGAAAAGAGGTGTTGCAAATTCTGAAAAGAGACTACAACTTGCGCATTCTAACCGGGTTGACCGGCTCTGGAAAGACCGAAGTCCTACAGGAAAAGCCGCAATTCATTGACCTAGAAAATCTAGCAAACCACCGCGGAAGTGCTTTTGGCTACATTGGCCCACAGCCCTCAAATGAGCAGCTAGAGAACCTACTTGCCACCAAGCTATTGACACTCAACGCAAAGGAGGAGATCTGGGTAGAAGATGAGAGTCGAGTGATCGGCTCTTGTAAGCTGCCCGATGATTTTTTTCACCAGATGATGCGCGCTCCTCGAACTGAAATAGATTGCCCTCTCGATGAGCGTGTAAAGCGGCTTGTCACAACCTACGGACCCTGTGGGGTTTCTCACCTCAAAGAGGGCATTTTGCAGTTGACCAGACGGCTTGGGCACGAGCGGACCCAGAAGGCTTTATCTCTATTGGTGGACAACGACTTAGACTCATGCTTCCGTCTATTATTAGAGTATTATGACAAAGCTTACGAGAAAAGCCAAAAACGGTATAATAAGAGTGATGAGTACGCACTTCGAAGATAGGGATGCATTGAGCCATGTGGCTCAAAAAAGGGTGGCTGGATTTTTGGCGACAGCGGAGTCGCATGGCATGGAGTTGCCGGGTCATTTATCGAGTGGAGCGGATGCGCTTCGCGAGACGACGCTTTTTCTATTTTTATCTTGGTTTCTGCTTTCAGCGCAGCTGCCTTTTTTGGCGGCGGTTGCATTTGCATTGATTGCGTGGAAGACGGGTAGAAGCGCCCATCTTGGTTATGCGCGCATGGAGCGATTGCATCGTGTGATGGAGCAGGAGAAGTATGAGATTGAGAACAATCGCGATCAGGAGAGGGAGGAGCTCAAAGCGCTCTACCGTGCGAAGGGTTTTGAGGGCAAGCTTTTGGATGATGTGATTGATGTATTGATGGCGGACAATGATCGTCTTTTGCGTGTGATGTTGGAGGAGGAGCTGGGTCTTTCGCTGCAGGCGTATGACCATCCGCTGAAGCAATGTTTTGGAGCATTTGTGGGATCGATTTTGGCTTCTCTGGCTTTCATTGCTTCTGTACTATTTCTCCCCTTTTGGGCTACTTGCACCTTTGCGGCTTTGATGGTTGGAGCGGGGGCAGCTGTTGCTGCTGCTTATGAAAGGAATCGTGTGATCCCAGCTATTGTTTGGAATTTGGCAATTGCTGGATTGAGTTGTGGAGTGGGATACTTCATTTTTGGAATGCTATGGAAGAGCTGATTGGAAATTATTACAACTCAGGGAAGGAGTTGAACCAGAGCCCATTTCTTGCGCCTGCATCGCGTAAGTGGGGTCAAAATATTTCGCTCAAAGTGGCGATTCTTTCTGCCCTCTTTTTGCTCATCTCATCTGTTTTTTCTAGTCCCTTTTTTTTGTTACTCACCTTCTTCTTCGCTGGTGTTCCAGCTCTGATTGGTGCGATGGAGGATCTAGCTGAGGGCAGGCTCAACATCGATGTTTTGATGTCTCTTGCTGCTTTTGTTTCGCTTTTTATTGGCAGCGGCGCTGAGGGCGGCCTCCTGCTTGTACTTTTTGCCTTTGCCAGCTCACTGGAAAAGAGTGTGAAAAGCAAAGCGAAGGGGGCGATTCGCTCACTTGAAAGGCTGACGCCATCTCGCGCCTTTGTTTTGCGTGACGATGGCTCATTGATTCAGCGCGCCCTTTCGGATATTCGCATTGGCGAGAAGATTTTGGTCAAAGCGGGCGCTGTGGTGCCGCTTGATGGCCGTGTGATTGCTGGCGCCTCATCTGTCAGTTTGGTTCATCTGACTGGCGAGAATATTCCGGTGACCAAGCAGATGGATGACACGGTTCCTGCTGGTGCGCACAACCATGAGGGTTCGATGACGCTCGAGGTAACGCAGGAGAGTTCCAACTCTACGATTGCGCGTATTGTGCAGCTGATCACTGAGGCTCAAAAGGCGAAGCCCAAAGTGGGACTCTGGCTTGACAGCATCATGAGCAGATATGCTACCTTTGTTATTTTAGCTACCTTTGCCTTTGCGCTCTTTATACCGCTATTTTTCCCTGTCACCTTTTTGGGAGCAAAGGGCTCTATCTACCGCGCTTTGGCATTTTTGATTGCAGCATCGCCATGCGCATTGATCTTGGCTATTCCTATCGCCTATCTAAGTGCGATTAGCGCCTGTGCCAAGAAGGGAATCATTTTGAAGGGCGGCGTTGTCTTGGATGCGCTCGCTGTGTGCGATCGTGTTGCATTGGACAAAACGGGCACTGTGACAACCGGCAAGCTGGTTTGCCAGGAGGTCGAGGATGCCTCTGATGAGATGCTAGCTCTAGCACTCGCTTTGGAGCAGCGCTCTGATCATCCGATTGCCAATGCGATTTGCAGTTATGTGACGCAAAAGGGAATTGCACCGGCGCAGATCGACAATTTTTCTGCACTCTTTGGCAAGGGTGTGCGCGCTGACTATCAGGGAGATGAGGCGAAAATCACCGGATGCAGTGGCTGTGAGGATGAGGCGCGTGTCTGCGCCTGCTTGAGTTATCGTGGAGAAAAGATTCACTTCACTTTTGAAGATGCTTTGCGGCCCCGGGCGCAGCAGACGATCAAGAGTCTGCATGAGCTTGGCCTTTCAACTGTGATGCTTTCTGGTGATCACCAAAGAAGTGTGAAGATGATAGCGGATCAGCTGGGTGTTGGGCGCTATTTTGCTGAGCTAACACCTGCCGAGAAGTTGGAACATATAGCGAGCCATGACAAGTTGGTTATGGTGGGTGATGGAATTAATGATGCGCCAGCACTGGCGCGCGCTGCCATCGGTATTTCGATGGGAAAGATGGGTAATGCGACGGCTGTCGATGTTTCTGATATCGTCTTGTTGAACGATCGGATCGACAACCTGAGCTGGCTTTTTAGGAAGGCGAGATTGACAAAGCGGATTGTCAAACAGAATCTGGCACTTGCAAGCTGTGCAATACTGCTTGCTGTGCTGCCAGCTCTTTTTGGTTGGATTCCGCTTTGGCTTGCGGTACTGTTGCATGAGGGGGGAACAGTGGTTGTAGGGCTCAATGCTTTGAGACTACTGAGTAGGCGATGACACAATATGACGATTTTTCACCAGAAGAGCTGAAAGAGGCGATTGCCCACGAAAAACAGCGCTTTGAGGAGATGTACATCTGGCTCAAACAGAGCATGCCATCTATCTTCTTCAAGGAGGTTCCTGAGGAGTGGATCTTGCTCATTGTGCACAGCTTGATGAGTTTCCGCGTCCAAGACTATTTTGCTGAAATTCATCTAAAAAATGCAGCGATTTCCCTTTGCGTCGACAGCCCAGAGGCGGATGTCAAGATTTTGAAGAGCTACCCCTTCCATGGAATTCGCAACTACACCACCTACATTTCGAGACATCGCATCCCCTTTCCAGAAATGGAGGGAAAACTTCGCATTGCAACCGTCTACTTCACAGAAGCTGTCAAAATCGAGCATCAACCGCTTGATGAGGTACACAGAGATGAACTCGCCTCCTACCTGCGCGCCAAAAATTCCGACTACAGCGTCGAGAAGAGCCATGAGCTGATCGAAGAGATGGACGCCTTCTTCTTGCGCAAGATGCCAATTGAGAGGCAGGTGATTGCTGTTGAGATGTATGACAGAGCCAAAACGCGCGATCCCTGCCAGTATGAGGTGATCTACGAAGAGGATTGGAAGGAGCGCGAAACGCCATCGATGCAGATCGTCTTGGCGTGGAAGAATGTGCCGAAGCACAACTTCCTCTATAGATTAGCGCGCATCGTCCATCAGCATGGACTTGTGATGCGTCGCGTCAATGCAACATACACCAATCCCTATCAGGTGGACTCTATCCTCTTGCTCTCTTTCGGCCTGCACGGCTCAAATGGTGAAGCGGCCTGGGAGTGCGCTGACATGGTCGATTTCTTGCAAGAGATGGTGATGCTCAAATACTTCGGATCTGTGGATGCAGTTGCCGAGACTTTTGTAAAGCCGGGGATTATTCGTGGTAATTTGGGTAATTTCTTACGCACTACGATGAATTTTGTTCATCAGGTTTTGGTTCATGTCGATCCAAACCTTTATGCTCCCGACAATATTGAGGAGGCGATCTGTCGTCATCCAGAGCTTTCAGTCAAACTGTGTGAGGCGTTTGAGCAGAAGTTTCATCCTAAGCAGTGTGATTTTGCCAAATATGAGGAGTTGAAGGAGGAGTTTCTTGCTCTTGTTGAGAAATTGGATACGGGGCATGAGTACCATGACAACAGGCGCAAGAATATCTTTCATCAGTGCATGAACTTTGTCGACTTTACGCTCAAATGCAACTTCTATCGCAATAATAAGACGGCGCTTGCTTTTAGAATGGATCCTGCCTACTTGGATCATGCGCCATTTGAGCGAGAAAAGCTCTTCCCTGAGCTGCCATATGGTATCTTCTTTGTGAAAGGAATGCATTTTTTTGGTTTTCACGTTCGTTTCCGTGATCTTGCGCGCGGCGGATTGCGTACCGTTTTTCCGCAGAAAAAAGAGCGCATGTTAGCGGAGAGAAACTCTGTTTTTACAGAATGTTATAACCTTGCCTATACGCAACAGAAGAAGAACAAAGATATTCCAGAAGGTGGCTCGAAGGCGATTATCTTCTTGAAGCCATATGAGCGCTTGGCCTCTGAGAAGAAGATTTTGGATCATGAGCTAAAAATTGCGGGTCTGGAAACAGAGGAGAGAGAGAAGAGGCTGGAGAGCTTTGTTGAGGAACAGAAGCTAGAATACCTTTACCAGACGCAGCGCTCCTTTATCACCAACTTTTTGGCGATCATCAACTGCGATGATGAGGGCAAGCTTTTGTGCAAAGATGTAGTTGATTACTGGAAGCGCCCAGAATACATCTACCTTGGTCCTGATGAGAATATGCACAACAGCATGATTGAGTGGATTGCGCAGATGAGTCGCAAGGTGCGCTACAGACCAGGCGGCGCTTTCATTAGTGGGAAGCCGAGTGTGGGTATCAACCACAAAGAGTATGGCGTTACTTCGCTTGGTGTGAATGTCTATATGGATCAGGTATTGCGCCACTTTGAGATCGACCCAGAAACTGAGACTTTTACAGTGAAGATGACTGGGGGGCCTGATGGTGATGTTGCTGGAAACCAGATTCTCAATTTGAAGCGCTACTACCCAAATACGGCCAAGATTGTAGCGCTGACAGATGTTTCAGGGACGATCAATGATCCTAAAGGTCTTGATCTTGATGCGCTTTCGCAGCTTTTCTATGATGGCTTGTCGATTCGTCACTATCCGCCTGAAAAGCTTGCGATTGGTGGTTTTCTGCTCGATCGTGAGACGAAGAGAGAGCCAACGCCCTACAACACTGAGACTCTTTGTTGGCGCAATAAAGAGGGTAAAGTAGTCGAAGATTGGGTTTCGGGAAATGAGATGAATGCGCTTTTTCGCAACAATGTGCACCAGACTAAGGCAGATATCTTCATTCCCTGTGGCGGTAGACCAAGAACATTGAGCGATGTGAACTACAAAGACTTTTTGGACAACTCTGGAGAGCCAACAGCTAAAGCGATTGTTGAGGGTGCCAATCTCTATCTCTCTCCTTGGGCGCGCCACTACCTTGAGGAGGCGGGCGTCTTGATCATCAAGGATAGCTCGGCCAATAAGGGTGGGGTGATCTGCAGCTCTTTTGAGATTTTGTGCGGCCTCTCGCTGCCAGATGAGCTCTTTTTGAAAAATAAGGATGAGTTGGTGGAGCAGATTTTGGAGAGATTGCGACTAGCTGCCCTCAACGAGGCTCAACTTCTTCTACAAAGCTCGCAAGATAGCAGTAAGAAGATGACAGAGCTTTCTGATGATGTCTCAAAGCGGATCAACATGTTCACCGACCAGATGCTTGCCTATTTAGATGGTGTGGAGCTATCGACCAAGCCATCGGATCCATTGATGCAGTGTTTCTTGACCTACTGCCCAGCCTTTTTGCGAGATGGATATGCAGATGAGCTGATCAAATTGATTCCTGCCAATCATAAGAAGGCGATTATTGCGGCGCACATCGCATCGAAACTTGTCTACACACGTGGTCTCAAATGGTTTCCAACACTTGTGGACATCTTACCGATTGTTCTAGAAGATAGCTCACTCTTTAAGCCTGAATAGAGAGGCGATCCACCGCTGAATGAAATAGATCTTTGGACCAGCCATCCAAGTAAGTGGGATCCTTCACAAAGGGCGCCACATCTCTCTTTGCCAGCTGAAGATCCAGCTTCTCAACCTTTTCATGTATCATCTCTTTAACTTTCTGCAGTGTAATCGGACCACAGTTAGCATCTGTCTGCTGGATCCGCGCTTTGAGATGCTCTAGATTGAGAGCTGCTTTATTGCCGATAAACCAGAGAAAGTCATACCAGTCCCGCCCTTTGATTCGCTTTTGCCACTGCCGAAAGAGAAGCGCATGGATCTTTCCTGCAAAGAGATCTGGTAGACAGTAAGTACGCACTGAAAATGGAAGCGGAAGAAAAATCGGTACCGCCTCTGTTTGAAAACTGGGGGGTGGGTCAGTATCCACTTCGAGTTTAATTTTCACCCTCTCATCTGGGTTGAAAAACTTGATGTGATGCTGAGGCATCCCTACCTTTAGGAGGTGAATCACAGTGTTGCCCTTCAAAAAAGCTGACTGAATTGCTGTTTCAGAATTCTTCTTTTTGATGCTCACTTCTATTTCAAGCCCTAAGGCCTCAAGCTCTTGAACAATTCCCTTCTCATAGCTTTGTAAGCTAAATTGTTCATCGACTTTAAGCAATGAGAAGTCCAAATCTTCACTAAAACGGGGTAGTCCATGTAAAATCCTAAGTGCAGTCCCCCCATAAAAGGCTGCATGTTCAAAAAACTTTCGCCTCCACAAACCAAACAAAGCCAATTCCTGGATAATCTCCTTCAACGCATTATGATAATCGGCACTCGTTTCACACTGATATCTCAATAACATCTGGGAAATAGCATCATGCATGGGATTGAACTCTCTTGATAAATTTCACTGCTCTATGGATTCGCTCACTCGAGTAGTGCTCCGCAATTTCACTCAACTCCGAAATATCTAGCTGATTCAAACTTGACTCATCCACTCTAAGATCCTCAAAGAAGTATTGTTCCATCGAAATAGACCGATCCACACCCGAAGAGATATAGAGCTGATCGATAATTGCTTTTTCAGCTGTTGCCATCAACACTCGATGATGAGGATCAAGCTCCTTTTGTGTCACAGATAGATGGTACTTGCTCTTGACAATATGACGGTATGAAAATGATCCGATAGCTGTTTTGAAGCTCTGCGTTCGCCCCGTTGTTGCAGAGGTGATAATCTCAACCCTCTCCAGTATCATGCCATAAAATGAGAGGGCATACTCAAACGAGATATATGAAGGACCATAAATTAAGTTAGCTAGCACCTCCTTACAAACCAGACCTTTGCGAAAATCTGACCCAAAGACATACAAGCCTTTTTTTACTCGAATAATCTGCTGATCCTTGATCATGCGCGAAATCTTATTCCTAGGATTGGAATATTCCGCCAAATGACTCATAAGAAACTGATAGTCAAATTCCTCTACTGGAATACTTGCTCGAAGACCACGAAAACCCATCAAAACCTGCTAGTATGTACTCTTCTATGGTACATACCTGCATGTTTTGTGTCAACTAGGCTGGTGTGATTGTGCCGAAGATGAAGGTGCGCAGACCGTCGCCCGCTGAGAACTCAGCGCGCATCTTATAGCCATCGCCCTGCCTCTCATAAATCTCAAAGCCCTCAAAGCCCTGCTCATTCTCCCGAAATTCCCACGCAACAGCATCGGAGCTAATCACTCCCTTGCCCCTCACACGCCCCACCAAGTGATTCTCCAACTCAATCACAAATGAGTCACTCTTCACCTCCGAGACGCAAAAATTGTTGCGCATCGTCTCCTGAAAATCATCCACTTCTACCGTCTGAGAAAAGAGATGCCCCTGCTCATTTTCAGGATGCACACGCCAACTCATCACAAAAGGCATCTTATCTTCAGCCATACTAAAGGAGATCATCCCCTCTCCTTTCCAATTCCCCGGATCAAAAATAAATGTGTGATTCAAAACATAAACCTTCTGATATAGACACTTTGCAATATTCCCAGAGCCGCCATCGTCACAAAAATCGACGACCCACCATAGGAGACCAGAACCAACGGTACACCGGTGATTGGCAAAAGACCACACATCATCCCAATGTTGATCAAGACGTGCATAGCCAAATAGACCGTAATCCCCGCCGATAGCATGCGACCAAAATGATCCTTAGCCACTGCTGTCACCTGAAAACCAAAATAGATCAATGTGTAGAAGAGTACAAGTAGTAGTAATAGCCCCAATAATCCAAACTCCTCACCGAAAGCGGGAAAAACCGAATCCGTATAGCCAAATGGAAGCCAACCACGACCTGTAAAGCTGCTTGATCGCCATCCACTACCGGTGAGTCCTCCGACGCCTATGGCGGTCAGCGCTGCCCATTGATGGTGGTTATCGGGGTTGAGTCTTTCATATTGGTACTCTTTGAGTACTTTGGTTACAACGGGGCGCATCTCATCAAATGAGAAGACACCGACGAAGATGAGTAGGATGAGTCCAAGGGCAAGGCCGCCGCCCCAAAACATGAGGCGAACCAGTTTTTGATTGGCGCCGCCGAGGTAGAACATGACGCAAGCGATTGGACATAAAACAAGCGCTGTTCCGAGGTCAGGCTCTTTTAAAATGAGGAGGAAGGGAATGCCGAAGATGATACAGCCAACTAACGATGTGGAGAGTGTGGAGACGGACTGACGGTTGCGTTCCAAGAACCAGCTTAGCGTGATGACAACAACAAGTTTGGCATATTCAGCTGGTTGGATGCTGGCTCCGATGATGGGGATACGGTACCATCTGTGCACATTTTGAATAGCGGGCACCATGAATAGGCCAAGTAGTGCGATGAGCATACCTATGTAGAGTGCTAGTGAGCAGTCGCGCAACTTGGTGTAGTCAAAGGCGGCAAAGAGCAGGAAGACTGCCCAGCCGAGAATGAAGCGCTGCAGCTGTTTTTGCACCTTGATTGTAAGGAAGGCTTCATTCATAGCAGCTGGATCAGTCGCAGAGATGACCAGCAGGCTGATCAGCATCAGCGCTAAAATAATTGGTATAAAGCGCCAGTCGAGGCGCGTGAGCAGACGGTGGTTCCACATGACAATAATCTTCTTATCACCTATAATGTTCCCCATGGAATTAATTCACCATCGCTTTGATTCCATTTCCTCAACAAATGATTGGGCAAAGGAGCAAGTTGCCACCTTTGACCGCAGTCGAGTGACCATTATTTCTGCCGATTTTCAGACACAAGGTCGGGGACAATATGGTCGTCAGTGGCTCTCTCCACCGAAAAAGAACCTCTATGCCACTTTCTGTTTTTTTCTTGAGAATGGACAAAAAGAGGCACTCTCTTTGACACATGTGATGGCAATTGCGATTGCGCAGCTCTTGGAAGAGGAGGATATTCCTGCTCAGATCAAGTGGCCTAATGATGTATTAGTGCATGGCAAAAAGATTGCGGGGATTTTGTGTGAGACGGTGGAGTGTGAGGATCAAACAGCGATCATTGTTGGTCTTGGGATGAATATCAACATGACACATGAGGAGTTTGCTACAGTTGGTCGTCCTGCCACCTCATTTTTCATAGAAAAAGAGAGGCTTTATGACCGTGCAGATTTGACGGCGCGGCTAGAAGAGCTCTTTGTGAAGGCGCTAGATCAATTTCTGGAGCGCGGTTTCACCCCCTTCCTTCCCATCTTCCGTCGCCTTGTTTTTAGAAGCTAAGAGCTTCTAAATCGGGGACTACTTTCAAATCTGGATGCACCTTTGCGCTGATGATCTCCTGAATTGTTGAGAGCGTTGCTCCGACTGCTGAAAAGCAGGATGTGCAGTTGCCGGAGTAGGCAATTTTGAGCTCCAGATCTTCTAGCTTTTGAATTTCAATTCCACCAGCATCCAATTCGATGTAGGGACGGATCTCCTTTTCGATCACCTCGTTGATGAGAGCGAGCTTCTTTTTGTGAGTCAGCTCTAAAAATCCAGGATAGCCATTACCCTCAATTGCTTTGGGAACAGGCGAAACGTAAGCCTCTGGAAGTGGTAGGTCGAGACACTTTTCTACAGCGTCATCGAGTGCATCGATGACCAAGTTGAGATGAGAGCGCGTCTCTTCAGGAAAGGCCTCCACTTCTGGATGATCGCGCAGCTGCTTGTCGATCAATTCCGCAGAAAGACGCTTGGCCTGATCCCAATTTTTGCCAACAACAAGCAAACACGCCTCTTCACACGCTGCAATTAGAGCTGAATCGCCAAACATCTGAAATTTTGCATCGACGATGATGCCATCTGATTCATCGACAAGCCAGAAGAAGGCAACAGCATTGCCATCCACAACAAAACCCTCTCTGCCTTCGACGTAGCGCATCTTGCGCTTTTTGGCATCCTCCTTTGAAAAGGTGCCAAAGTTGCGTGGGTTCAAAATCTTGACCGCCATCTTGCGGCTATAACGACTCCAGACCGGTTTCATATTGCCTCACTATAGCGTTTCAATTTTGCCACATTTTCGAAGATCAGCTTGGCTGCTTTCAATAGCTCCTCTTGCCCCATTTTGCTCGAAAAAGAGAAGCTCAGTCCGCAATGCGAATCATCTAGCTTCAACGCTTTGAGCAGATAGTGCAGCTGTTGGAAGTTGCCACCTCCAACCGAAGCGAAGAGATTTTCCTGCGCTAAGCTGTAGGCCAAGGCGTCAGTCTTAACTCCAGGGAACAGCATTGTCGTCACATGGGGAAGGCGCACCTGATCTTTTAGGACAATCTTGGTATCGGGAAGAAGTGAGAGCACGCGCTCCTCAAACTTGGCACGCAAAACAGCTGTTTCCATCGCCTCATGGTCGCGACTCTCCAACGCTTGACGCGCCGCCTCCCCAAGTCCGACAAAAGCGGGAACATTAAAGCTGCCACCGCGCATGCCTTCTTGTTCATTGCCACCCAAAATAAGCGGGCTAAGCTCAACCCCCTCTTTGATGAGTAGGCCACCGGTGCCTTTGGGTCCACCTATCTGTTCTCCATTGAATGTGATAAAGTCGGCATCAATAGCAATGGGTACCTTGTCGAGCACGTGAGTCACATCGATGTGGAGTAAAATACCGCGCTCTTGACAGAGATCTGCAACACCCTCAAGCTTTTGAAAAACGCCTGTAATGCCGCAGCCAAGAGAGAGTGAGAGCAGCGCTGTGCGCGGCGTCAAACTCTCAATAAGCGCCTCTTTAGTCAGCTGACCAGACTCATTGACTTCAACCATATCGAAGAGGCAGCCCATCTCTTGGAGGCGAGTCATCGACAAAATGGATGGTGCTTCGCTAAAATTGGTAGCCAAAAAGTGATTCTTGCCTGTCTTGCGTGTCACATCGATGTAGCTGCCAAGCACTACATGATTGACAGCTTCAGCTCCCGACGAGGTGAAGACAAGATGACCTTTGCGTCCAAGAAGCGCCATGATGTGCGCTTTGGCCTCTTCAAGAGGCTTTTCCATCTCGCTGTATGGGGCGACTGGTGATAGCCAGTTGATGTGAAAGAAGGGCGCCATCTTTTCGACAACCCCCTCTTTGGGTGGACGTGTCAATTGATGGTCAAAGTAGAGCAAAGCGCCCTCCCTCATAATTGTAGTAAAGCGGTTTGCCTGTTGGGATTTCCAGCTGTAACACCTCTTCTTGCGAAAGATTGTCCAGCTCCATCACGATGCTGCGCAATGAATTGCCATGTGCGGAGATAAGCACATTTTTCCCCGCCTCTAATTGCGGAACTATTACTTCATCAAAGTAGGGCAATGTGCGCTTGGCTGTCTTTTCCAAACTCTCTCCACCTGGAGGACAGGTGGCGAAGCTGCGTCGCCAAATCTTGACCTGCTCATCACCAAACTCTTCGCGCATTGTCTGCTTGTTTTTTCCCTGGAGCTCACCATACATACGCTCATTGAGCTGCCACGCCTGCATGACGGGAATGGTCTCAATTCCCTCGGGCACACAGTACCAATCGCAATTAGCTTCTCCATCTAGGTGACAAACTGCAGGAACGCGCTCTGTTTTGTGGTAGGCCATGGCGATCATTACAGTTTGCATGGCTCGCACAAGTGTGGAGGTGTAGATCAGGTCGATTTCATGTTCGGCCATCTCCCGGCCAGCAGCGATGGCTTCCTCAATTCCCTCAGGGGCAAGGGGGATATCGACCCATCCAGTGAAAATATTTTGTTTATTCCACTGGGACTTTCCATGACGAAGTAGAATCAATTTAGCCATTTTTCTCCCAATCAAAGATAAAAGGAGCTATAATATCAGCCCAATGAGACTAAGTAAAGCTTTAGCACAAGCGGGCGTCGCCTCAAGGCGTGCCTCTGAAGAGATCATTTTCGATGGAAGGGTGAGTGTCAATGGGCAGATTGCCACGCTACCGCAGACCCAAGTGGAGCCCGAAAGGGATGAAATCTGCGTTGATGGCAAAATGCTTTCCGCCGAAAAAAAGGTCTATTTTTTACTTAACAAGCCGGTTGGCTATGACTGCACGAACAAACGTTTTTCCAAAAATAGTCGTCTGGTGATTGATCTCTTTGCCCACTGCCCTCAGCGCCTCTTCACTGTTGGCCGCCTAGATCGAGAGACAACAGGCGCCCTGATTGTGACCAATGATGGAGACTTCTCCCAGAGACTGATCCACCCCTCATTTGATCAGACTAAGGAGTATGTGGCTAGAACGGGGCAGGAGATCACAGCGGATCATCTCGCTCGCCTCCAGGAGGGAACACGCGTCCAGGGCGTCTGGATCACTCCTAAATCTGTGAAAAAGGTGCGTCGTGGAACGGTCAAAATCACCGTCTGCGAGGGCAAGAAGCATGAGGTGAGAGAGCTGCTCAAGGTAGCTGGTCTCACAGTCTTAGAGCTCAAAAGGATCCGCCTTGGCCCATTCATTCTTGGCGAGCTACCCATTGGCGGATTTCGTCCCCTGACAAGAGCTGAAATCTCACAGATCATATAGTCTTTACTTTACTTCAAATTCCACCTTATTTGTGTTAAAATACTTATAATATGGATATTAGGATTACATCGACAGCAGGGAAGGTTTTTGCGGGTTATGGAGCTGCAGTGCTTTTAGCGGTTTCAGCTGTGGCGATTACATCGCTTTTTCGGCCCACATTTGCCACTAATATTTTTAAAACCCGTCAAATTGGGCTGATTACGGCTGCTACCTCTGCCGTTCTGGGTACAGCCTTGACTGCACTTGTTGCCTGTTCTTTGACTAATAGGAGGCTGCTAGTCAAGGATTTGGGGGATCTAAGAAAATCGAAAGAAGCTGATACGGTACCTGAGCTTTCTGTTTTAGATAGTGTGTCTGAGGGATTGATAACTGAGGTAATGCGCGAGCAGGCTCCAGCTGTGGTAACTGAAGCACGGCAGGCTGATCAAGCAGCTATATTAGACGCTGAAGAAGAGTCACTTGAGAACGCTCCGCTAGTTCCAGGCAATACAAACCTAGCTGAGCTTGCAAATGCAAGGCAAGCGAGAAAAAAGAAGCCCGCTCCAGTAACTCGTGAACCATCATCTGAGCCTCTTCAAAAAGTTGCAACTAGTGTCGATAATACAGATATGAAAGCACTTGCAGAGGCTCGACGAATGAGAAGAAGGCCAAAGACTGCGCCTTCAGATCAACTACCAGCAAGGGCTAGACCTGCTATTCCAATTGCCAGACGGCCCACTGTCTCTATGACCCAGGAGCAGATTGAAAAAGTTACAATACCGACAGATAAGAGAGATTCTCTGCAAATTGTACCACCTACTCTTGCTCCAGACGCGCTGATTGCAAGAGTGCGAGAGGAGCTCCCAGCTCTTGCCATGCCTACATCCCCAACTAACCGCCCTTACGCGGAGCTAAAAAGGCAAAGAGAGAACTTTGAGAAAGCTCTAGATGAAGCTCTGCAGCGCAAGCTTGAAGTTTGCTATAGCCGAAATCTTTTGCAAAGCTTGCAAACGTATCAGGAGGTGCAAGTCAAAGCGTTTAATGAGGCGATGTTTGAGATTGTCAAAGGGCATGCGCGCCTCTTGATAAAGGCTCCAGAGCTTTTTGCCAAAGAGCGCACCCTGCCACGAACAGGGTTTCAAGCACGAGAGATGCTACAGCGATTTATAGAGACAGCAGTGGGTGCAGCGGGAGTAAATGGCTACACACTCACTTCATCTGTGGAAGAGCATGGAGTTTGGTTTCATGAGATCACAGGTGTGAATTCTTGGGCTGGTACCATTGAAGTGTGCAGACAGTTCGATATCTGCATGAAAGCTGATGGTACAATTCATGAAAAAGCTGCAGCACTTAAGCAGATCGTTGAGAAGCTCGGTGATGCCTATGACGCTATTGCCAAAGCCAAGGTAGATGAGATGATTACTTGGCAACAAAAACAGGTGGACCAAAAACTTGTACTTACCCCCTTCAGTTGGATCGAGCAAGGAGCAGCCCCCGCAGCTGTAACAATTGCCAATTCGATTCGCACGATCAATGAACGACTAGAGAGAGTAGTGCCAGACTTTCAGATCGAGGGTATTAACGAGATCCCACAGCAATTTCGCACCCGTCTTTTTTCTGGAGAGGGTGATACAGCTGAGCAGATCCAAAATGGAACTGGCGAATTAACCCAGGAGATTGCTTTGTGGCAAGCGGAGCAACTACAGCGCCAAGACCAAGAGGAAGCGGACCATGCGTTGGCAGAAAGGTTAGCTGACCAACTGCATCGTGATCCGGCTATGCAAGCGCGTATCAATAGGGCTGTCGCAATGGGTGCCGAACGCGAATTTCTTCAAGGACTTGACGGGGAAGTCCTGGAAGCCGCTCTTGCTCAATTCCAAATCTGAGTTAATTCGAAAAAATTCCGCAAGTTTTTAGCTGGCTCCGCCAGCTTTCAAACTTACGTCAGGGGGCGAGCCCGGCACACGCCGGTCTTGCCCACAAGACGTAAGGAGATACTGAACAAGTACCTGGCTAGAAATTTCGATAAGATTTCTATTGAGGGGAATTTCGGAGCCGAACGTCTAACCCCTTGTGGGTTAGTCGAGGCGAGAACGATACCTCGATAGAAAGATTGTCGGAAGATCTGGTAAGGGAGTTGTTCAGTTTCTTCCTAAAAACTTGCTAATTTTTTTTACTCACCATCTTCGCAGCAAAGAAACCACTGTGATCAATAAAAGGAGCATCTAGATGAAAAGGAATACAACAGACAGCTCGTTCTAGGGGAAATCTGACTTATTCAATAAAAGCTAGCTTGCACAGTTTCAAAAAAAGATATAAGGTCAGATCTAGAGCTAAAATCTATTCGGAGGGCTTAGATGAATAAAAGAGAGTTAGCAACTCTAGCTGTGATCGGTGCAACTGCCATCACAACTGGTTGCCAAAAAGGGACTGCTGACCATGGCGAAGAGAAGCACATGGATGATGAGCAGCATAACACAAACAATCAACATGATATGTCTGCAGAAAAAAAGGCGTTTTATGAGACGCTTTCTGTTGGTGGTAAACGTAAATTCATGGAGCTAGATGAACATCATCAAGCTATGGCTATGGAGATGGCACACCAAAGCTGCAATGGTCAAAATGAGTGTGCCGGGATGGGAGGCTGCAAGAGCGCCCACAACGCATGCGCAGGGAAAAATGGCTGTAAGGGGCAAGGCGGTGAGCCCGTTAAGGACCCAAATAAAGCAGTCATGGTGCAACTCATGAAGCAATCTGGTGAGCGTTGAATCTAGGAATCGGTGTCGGCCTTAGACCGGTACATATGGAGGAGATCTTTGCCTCCGAACCTATGATCGACTGGTTTGAAATCATCAGTGAGAACTTCTTGGACGTCGGCGGACGCCCACTGGAAAACCTCCGCCGCATTTTAGAGCGCTTCGTCGTCGTCCAACATGGTGTCAATCTCGCAATTGGTAGCGCATGCCCCCTTGACTGGGACTACCTCAAAAAATTAAAAGCACTCACTAAAATCACCAAGACTCCCTGGCTCTCAGACCACCTCTGCTGGGGAAGACTCCCAGGCGCCCACTTTCATGACCTCCTTCCACTTCCATATACTGAGGAAGTCATCAAACATGTGGTCGAAAGAGCTCGCATCGTCCAAGACTATCTCGAAATCCCCTTCGCCCTTGAAAATCTCTCCTCCTACCTCACCTTTGAAGCTGATCAAATGAGCGAATGGGAATTCTACAGTCGTATCGTGCAAGAAGCTGACATCCATATGATGCTTGATATCAACAACATCTACGTATCTTCTAGAAATCATGGCTTTAATGTTCAGGATTACATCGATAATATCCCAATGGAGAGAGTGATTCAGATTCACCTTGCAGGCCATACAGACAATGGATCCTGGGTGCTCGATTCCCATGATCAACCGGTTTGTGACGCTGTTTGGAAGCTCTATGCGGAGGTATGGCCACAAACAAACCAAGCCTCAACCCTTCTCGAATGGGATGATAACTTTGTCTCTTTTGCAAAAACCTGCGAAGAGGCGAAAAAGGCTAAAGAGTTCCAAGGGGCGCTATGTTAAAGGAGATTCAGGAATTCTTGGGCCATGCAATCTCATCAAAAGAGATGGATATTGATGCAGACGGAATCGTAACAGCTGGACCTGTTTTGACAGCAAATGAAAGGTTAGGGATTTATCACGATCAATATTGGCTTCGACTACTAGATGTCCTCAAAACAAGCTTCCCCACCTTGGAAAAAGAGCTGGGTGATCAATTTGATCACAACGTTGGTATCCCATTTCTACAAGAATACCCACCAGATACATGGGCTCTTTGTCGCATCGGAGAAAAATTGCCCAGCTGGCTCAACGATCCCCATCTATCAACTATCGCCGCCCTTGATTGGGCTGCAGAAATCGCCTTCTGGGAAAAAAATGAAAAAATCCCCGACTTTTCCACGTGGAACCGCGAAGAACTCTTCAAAAAGAAGCTCTATCTACAACCCTCAATCACACTCTTTGATCTAGAGGCTGACTACTTCGCCTATCGCGAGGAAAAAGAATTAGAAAAACGACGCTGCTTCTTTGTCGTCTATAGAAGTCCAAAGGGACTTGCCTCATGGCGAGAAATTTGCAAAACACAGTATGAACTACTTACTTCATTTCAAAAGGGTTGCTCAATAGAGGCCGCTTGTGATGAAATAGAGGCGGGCGAAGAGATCGCTCTATGGTTTAAAGAATGGACATCGTGGCACTTCTTTTCGGAATCTTCTTCGCACTTATCTTGACGATGCATTTGCAGAAAAAGCGGCGTGTCCGCTTGGTCATACGCGGTTATGAAGAGCGGATTGAGAAATTGGAGCAGAGATTGAAAGCTGCAAAGGGAGAAGCGCACCTTTCTGCAAGCAATCAGCTCCGCTTTTTACAGCGTGGACTACAAGAATATGTTTGCGAAAAAAAGAAGCTACTTTAATCTGGTTCTATGCGCATTTTCTATCTTCTTCTTCTTCTCACAGCCTGTTCTGAAGTCAAAACCGGTCCCTATTCCATTGGCCGTGATCAAACCTGGTTCCCCCTCAACTTAGGCCAGCGCACAGCAAATGTGACAGCTTTTTCCACCGCCTTAATCCAAGAAATCGCTAAAGAGGAGAGTGTTCCGCTCGAGATCTACAATGTCAGTTGGAATCAGCTTTTCGCTTCTCTAAACGAGAAAGAGTATGCTGGGGTTCTAACCTCTTTACCCCCAAACAGCGAAAATGAGGATCGCTTTAGTTTTTCCGATCCCTTCCTCTATCTCGGCCCCGTTTTGGTGGTGCGTCAAAATAGCGATGTCCACTCTCTCAAAGAGATGGAGGGTAAAATGATTGGAACCAGTCAGTATGATGACTCGGTGATTCTTCTGCAGCGCGACCCTAAAATTCTTATTGAGCTTTACTCCAATCTCGCCACCGGGTTAGATGACCTAGCAAGCGGTCGAATCGATGGGCTTCTGCTTCCAACATTAGAGGCGCACGCCGTCATACCTGCTAGATTTCCTGGTGTTCTCAAAATTGCCACACCACCTCTGACTGATAAAGCGCTGAGGCTGGCTACTCTACATGGCGAAAATGAAAACTTGATTTCACACTTCAACAAGGGACTGCGCAAAGTTCAGAGTAAGGGACGCTACCAAGCTCTGCGCGAAAAGTTTTCTATCTATTAATCTGAACTTTATGCTATGTTGCAGGCGGAGGATTTAACTATGGCCTGCTGTTCTACTGTTCAAAACCAAAATCAACCAAAGTGCTTTTGCATTTCAACTCGCTCGGCGTGGATGCTCACTGCTGTAGTTGGTGCAGCGATTTTAGCTTTTGGAGTAACGGCTCTTACCTCTATCAATGGGTCTGCTACCAACCCAATGCATCAACTTGTCCATAAAGTTGCTGTGTGCGTTGGCTCTAATCCCCTCTCAATGCCGATTCTTGTCGCCACTGTGGGAGGTGCATTCACACTCGCTGCCACCTTAGGATATGGCCATGAAGTCAGGAAAGCTCCTACGCAGTAGCGGTTTTACTCTGCTCCTGCTCGCTGCAACCTTTTTGATGATTTTAGGCACCGTTGTTGTCAGCTCATTTTACCGCAAATCTAACAGCACTGGAATCGATCCCGCTCGCATCAAAGAGCTGCGCGCATGCTAATTCTCTTCTACCTGCTTGGAAATCTGCACTGTCTCGGCATGTGTGGTCCAATTGTCGCCTTTTTAGGCCGTCATAAATACCGTAACTTCTACTTCTTAGGCAGACTCACCTCCTTCTCATTGACCGGTCTTATAAGCTCACAGCTTGGTATCCTTCTCACAGCACTTTTTAAGCAGCTACACCTAACCGCCCTCTTCTCCTTTTTAGTCGGAGGAGTCATCCTACTCTTTGGCCTCTTTTCACTCCTGCAACTCGCCTACCCTGGACAGCAACTTTTGGCCAAAGCAGGCGGCTCTTTGAGTATCAAAATGAGCCAGCAGCTGACAAAGGATTCTCCCTGGCCGCTCTTTACCTTCGGCCTTTGCACCATCCTACTTCCATGTGGACAGACAATTGTTGCGTTTTCAGCAATGGCCCTGCTGCCTCACCCATGGATGGGGCTGTTGCATGGATTTCTTTTTGCCACGCTCACCTCTCCCTCTCTCTTTCTTGCCATGCAAGGATTTCGCAAACTCAACTACCGTAAGTGGATGGGAATTGCCATGCTCATTGTTGGAGTGATTGCAATTTTACGCGGGTTTGCAGACCTGGAAATGATCCCGCACCTTGGCAAGTTTCATCTTGTACTTTATTAATATCTTCTTTAATCTTTTTCGAAAGAGGTACACTATGAAGAGATTACTGACATTTTTTTTACTGATTTTTGCGTTCAACCTTCAGGCGACTGAATTTGTTCACTGTGGTTGTGGATACTGGAAGCAGTACAAGCAGAACTTTGGCATGGAGAAGGTGACGCTCTCCTTTCCACATAAGCCAACGATGTCCTATTCGGAGACGATGACCACTGCCTTAGCTTGGGATGGCCAAGTTGGCTATAGCTTTATGGGTTATTACCCAGCGGTTGGCAATATCGATGTCTCTGCCTTTTTCGATGAAATGCTGTCTTCGATGAATAGCCATCCTTTTGAGGTTGAAGCAAGCCGCATCTATGAGAATACAGTTGGCAACTGGGTATTGGAGTATATTAGTTATGACCACTATCGCAATCTGACTATTCGTGGATTTTCTGTGGTAACGCCTTTTAATGCTTATACGTTGCATTGTATTCATCCCCAGGGCAGCCGTGAGCGTTACAGCTATTACCGCGATTCATTCCGCATTCTCTGTGAATGTGGTTACTAAAAAGCTTGATCTTCTCGCTTGATTATAGAAAAGTCTAGGAAGGGCTGATTGATGGGAGTTTGGTAGACTTCAGTGAAAGCATTGGCTTTGCTAAATTTGGAGGCTAGCGCTAACCCTTTGCTGGTTGGCTGAGTTGAAAATGATGCATAACCTGTAATTGCATTGGAAGATGCGAAACGAACGTAAATTTGAGTTTCCATACAGTAAGGGCTGAAAAAGAGGGAGAGATATGGATCGATATGAGTTGATTGTGATTGGGTCGGGACCAGCTGGTGAGAAGGCGGCGGTCAAGGCGGCCTACTTTGGTCACAAGGTGGCGCTTGTTGAGAGGGCTCCCTATTTTGGAGGTGCTGGTGTTGCAACTGGGACGCTGCCCTCCAAAACTTTAAAAGAGACCGCTCTCTATCTCTCGGGCCGCTATGACAAAGGTTTGTATGGAGTTGACCGCGACATTGCGGGCGATGCAAGCATTGAAAACTTCATGTTCCGCAAAGACTTCATTATTCAAACTGAGAGTGATGTTGTGCATCGCAACTTGCAGCAGCATCATGTTGATATCTTCCATGGAGAGGCCTCTTTCGTTGACAAGAATACGGTGCATGTCGATGGCCCAAAAGAGGTAGACCTGCAAGCGGATAACATCTTGATTGCAACAGGTTCCTACCCCTTTCACCCCGATAATATTCCCTTCGATCACAAGCGAGTGCTTGATTCGGACACTATTTTGAATATCAAAGAATTTCCCCAGTCGATTGCAGTCCTTGGTGCTGGGGTGATTGGTTGCGAATATGCCACCATCTTTTCGACAATGGGAACCAAGGTCTTCTTGATCAATCGAGGCAATGAGATCTTGCCCTTTATCGACAAAGAGATTGTAGCTGAGTTTCAAGATTCGATGGAGCATGATCAAATCGATCTAATGCTCGAAAAGAATGTGAAGGAGATCCACATTCCCAAAGATGATGAGCAGAAATTAGAGGTCATTTTGGAATCTGGAGAGCTTCTGCACACCGACATGTTCCTTTTCGCAGCAGGGAGGTGTGGCGCGACGCAAAATTTGGCCCTGGAAAAGGTGGGCATCACTGTCGACAAGCGGCAGGCAATTGAGGTGAATGAAAATTACCAAACATCTGTGCCCAACATCTATGCTGTTGGTGATGTGATTGGATTCCCTGCCCTTGCAAGCACGGGGATGGATCAGGGGCGTGTTGCAGTGGCGCATATCTTCCAGACCAAAGATATTGAGGAGCTGGCGCGTGTTTTGCCCTACGGCATCTATACAGTTCCGGAGATTTCGGCTGCTGGAATTAGTGAAGAGGAAGCAATTGATCAGGGGCTCAACTACTGCAAGGGTGTGGCACATCATAAAGATATGCCGCGCGGAAAGATCATGGGGGCGAAACGGGGCATATTAAAGATCATTTTCACCAAAGATGATCTAATTATTCGCGGTGTGCATATTGTTGGACATCTGGCAACTGAGCTAATTCATCACGGAATGGGCTTGATTGAAAATAAAAAGTCTTTGATGGACATCATCGGGAACGTTTACAATTACCCCACGTTGCACGACATGTACAAATATGCAGCCTATGATGGGCTAGGAAATCTTGCAGGACACAAAGTAAAAACATGAAAAAACATTTCGGTTTCTTGAAGGGGCTCACACTTCTAATCATTGCTGGTTTGCTGGGAATGGTGTGGTGGTCCTCTCAACTAATCGAAAAGGATCTAAAGCTTTTGCGCAGTGATATTGAGCAGCTCAAAAGCGAGGACGTCTATAGACAGGCACCACAAGTGGTGCAGATGCAGTCGCAGCCGCTTCAAAAACGCTCTCAAATGGATCCCAAATATCCTAATTTGCTGGAAGAGGATCCCTTTTTTGGCCACACGCTCCCCTCAATTGTGGGGCAAAGACAGCCCAAAGGTATCCGGCGAGAGGCGCTCATTGGTCGTCCCGAACATCTACACCCTTTCAACAACTTTCGTGATGTCTCCATCATGACCAGCATGTGCGTTGGTACTGTGGCGCAACTCAAGGTGGGGCAGTATGAGACGATGGCTCCCGATCTTGCGATCAAGGTAGAGGCAAGAGCGCGCGATGACAATTCTAAGGCGGTCGAATATTGGATCCATCTGCGCGACAATGTCTACTGGGCTCCCCTTTGCCGCGCACACTTTCCCAGCAACTTTGAGCTGGATGACCACTTTTTGAAGAAACACTTAGTCACTGCGCATGACTTCAAGTTCTACTTCGATGCCGTGATGAACCCCTCTGTTTCAGAACCAAAAGCGGCCTCTTTGCGCACCTATTTGAGCGATATCGAAGAGTTTCGTGTTGTCGATGACCACACCTTCGTCGTACGTTGGAAAGTGCATGAAGACAACCAAATCAAATATAGCGCGCTCAATCTAACAGGCTCGCTCCAACCACTGCCCTGCTTTGTCTTCCAATATCTGGCCGATGGTGCCAAGATTTTGGATGACGACTCAGACCCAGACACCTACCGAAAAAACTCAGTTTGGGCACAAAACTTTGCCCACCACTGGGCCAAAAATGTGATCCCCAGCTGTGGCCCCTATATCTTTGATGGGATGAATGAAGAGGGCATCTCCTTTCGCCGTAATAAAGATCACTACAATCCCTATAGCGTCCTTGTGGCTGGTGTACACTACAGTTTCAAAGAGAGCTTTGATGCAGTGTGGCAAGATTTTAAGGCAGGTAATCTCGATCTTTGCCACCTCTCACCCAATCAGCTGCTTGAACTCGAAAGCTTCATGAAGAGCCCCGAATACAGGGCTCAAGAGGCGAATGGGATGGGAATTGAATCAATCGACTATGTCGATCGCTGCTTCTACTACCTTGGTTGGAATCTTGCTACTGACTATTTTAACAGCACCAAGGTGCGTCAAGCGATCACTATGGCGATTGATCGTGAGCGCATCATCACACAAAATCTCAATGAGATGGCTATCACTATCACAGGCCCCTTCTTTCGTTACTCCCCTTCCTACGACACTGGTGTTAATGATTGGCCCTACAACCCACTAGAATCGCGTCGCATTTTGGAGCATGAGGGGTGGAGCGATCTCAATGGCGATGGCATTCGCGATAAAATGATCGATGGGAAGGTGGTCCCCTTCCGTTTTCGACTCTGCTACTTTGTCAAGAGTCTCTCTGCCAAGGTGATTGCGGAATATATCGCCACCTCTCTCAAAGAGATTGGAATCGACTGCCAGATCTACGGCCTTGATATCACAGATCTTTCACGCCAATTTGATGACAAGAGCTTCGATGCGATCTTCATGGGTTGGAAACATGGTACGCCGCCCGACGATCCTCGCCAAATCTGGCACTCTGCTGGTGCAAAAGAGAAGGGCTCTTCCAATGCAATCGGCTTCATGCATCCAAAAATCGACACCATCATTGATGCGCTCAACTATGAGCAGAGCTCCGCTGACCGCAAAAAACTCTACCATGAGTTCCACCAAATCATCCGAGATGAGGCGCCCTATACCTTTCTATATACACCAAAAGTACGACTGCTTTACAGAAGCCGTTTGAAGAATATTTTCATCCCACGTGAGCGGACTGATTTAATTCCTGGGGCTGATATTGGTGAGCCGCATATTGAGGGGGCCTATCTGGATTTATAGTTAAATGTCAAACTACCTGCTACGCCGCATCCTTCTTCTACCGCTTACTCTTTTTGCAATTGTTTTGGTCAACTTTGTCATTTTGAATTTGGTACCTGGCGATCCTGTCAATGTTGCAGACAGATCGAGCACGGGTGATTTGACGCGCAACGCTGATACGGATGGCAGTATGGAGGAGAATCACCATCTGCAGTTTCGCGAGCACTATGGACTCACTCTTCCTATCTTGTTGAATAACTGGCCTACGATTTCTGCCGATGAGGTGAGAAGCGGTTTGGATCAGCTACTGACTGGTGTGCAAAATGGCCGGGAGCTTTCGGTGCAAAAGAGCCATGACTTGAGGGTGAGCTGGGGTGACCGTGCGCGCTATATCATGCCGCTTCTTTTAGAGCGGGCGGAAGACCCTGAGTTGCCTCTCAATGAGAGGCGACTAGCGGCAAATCTATTTATTCGCGGTGGGACACAGATGGGTTACGTGGGGCCGACGCTGTCCACCAAGCAGAAGCAGCAAAATCGGATCATTGCACAGAGCAATCAGCAGCTGATGCAGAATCGTGTCAGCGACTATGATGACAAGCAGCAGATCGACCAGAAGGTAGCAGCGCTTTCCTCCTGGTATGAAAGCCAAGGGGGTGAGGCGCACTTTGTCAAAAGTGGGCTCTCCCGTCTGCGTGCCTTTTTTTTAGAAACCCGATTTGCGCGCTATTTGACGCGTGTTGTGATGCTTGATTTTGGAACGCTGCGCAATGACAGTAATAAGACTGTGATTAGTGAGGTGGCAAAGAGAATCAAGTATAGCTTAACGCTGGCTGTCGTGCCGATGCTGATCACCTTCGTGCTTTGCCAAGTTTTTGGCATGGTGATGGCCGTGAAGCATAATCGTTGGCCAGATATCTCTCTCAACATTCTCTTCTTGATTCTCTTTGCTGTACCAATCTTTGTGGTCGCGCCCTTTTTGATTGAAAAGGTAGCGCTGCATCACACCTTTCCCTTCACAGACATCCCTATCCCCTATAGCGGTTTTCATAGCAAAGGGGCGATTTATAACAAGCTCACTTCGGGTGAGAGATTGGCTGATACGGTGAGACATATCTTGCTGCCGCTGATTGCGGTGATGTATGGAACTCTAGCGATTCAAGCGAGGCTTTCGCGCACTGCCTTTTTGGAGGTGCTGCGCCAAGATTGGGTGAAAACAGCGCATGCCAAGGGTTTACCGCTCTCCAAAGTTTTGATCAAACATGTAGGACGCAATGGAGCGATTACCATTGTTACTTCGCTCGCCACCTCATTGGGTGTGATCATGGGAGGTTCACTGATTGTGGAGACAGTCTTTGAGATTAATGGTTTTGGCCGCTTTTTCTACGAAGCCATTTTGAATCGCGACTACAATGTGGTGCTCTTTTCCGCCTTTGCTGGTTCGCTTCTCACGCTGGTTGGTTATATCATTGCTGATATCGCCTACACGCTGCTAGATCCACGCGTCAACTTTTCCTAGAAGAAAATCCCCTCTTAATCATATGCTCACACTTCTACCCAGGAGGTCCAATGTCAGTTACCTACAGAGAAGTAATCATGCAGATGGCAACGCCTATCTACCAAGAGAATCCCAACATACGCGATTTGGAATTCTCCACACTGTTCCATCGTATTGGTTCCCGCAATCCAAGAGTGGCTAAGTGGCCTGAAAAGGTCACGATTAAAGAGGCAGATCCAAAAGTATTGGAGATTGCTAGGCGCTCTTTAGGAGGGAGAATGGGTTCTACAGAGGCAAGGAATCAATCTAGCCTTTCTGATCACTTGAAAAATAGAGACTTTGAAAAGGCTCTAGAAGCAATAGTCCATCTACCTTACAAGCAAAAAGATGCTGCTCGTGTGGAGCTGGCACAGCTTGCTGTAGATGCCCATAAAGATACCCTGGCAAAGGACCTCTTAGCTCAGAGTGTCGATGCGAGCCTACTTAAGAGCCAACTTCTGGTTCAGCTAGGCGTTGTTAACGGTGATCCAAAGACTCATTATTACAATGAGTTGGCACACTACTATACTGCATCAACTTTGGAAAAGCTGATCCCTGACTGCCACTGCCCTACGAAAAAGTCGGTCTATGAGGCGCACCTAGCCAAAAGAAGAAGAGAGTCGGCCACTTGAATGCTGCTTCTTTTCTAAGAACGGAAAGAGAGGGATTCGAACCCTCGATACCCGTGAGGGTATGCGTCCTTAGCAGGGACGTGCTTTCGGCCACTCAGCCATCTTTCCAAGATGGGGGAGCATAATGGAGCGACTATTTTTTTTCCAGGGATAGTTGCTGGAGTAGTTCTACCAAAGAGACAAGTGTTTCTTTGGTCTTCTCTACCTTGATATGTTCGGAAACAGGCCCAGCTAAATGTGCAGGCAGAGGCCCTTTGCCTTGTGGTTGAATCGAACCGCTAGATGCCGGACGGGAGTTATTCAGTGGCTCCATAAGGAGATACTGATTAACTACCGTTTAGCAGATTTCGTCAGAATTTTTGATTCGGCTAAATTCGGAGGCGAGCGCTAACCACTTGCTGGTTAGACGAGGCGAGAATGACACCGAATCAAAAATTGTGGTGGAAGATGCCGGACGGGAGTTATTCAGTGGCTCCATAAGGAGATACTGAATAAGTACCTTGGCAGAGGTTTCAGCAAGATTTCTATCGAGGGGAAGTTCGGAGCCAAACGTCTAACCCCTTGCGGGTTAGTCGAGGTGAGAACGATGCCTCGATAGAAAGATTGACGGAAGATCTGGTGAGGTACTTATTCGGTGTCTCCATAACTTCACTCTACCATCTTCTGGACATTTGGTGGGAGTTCTTGTATCGTCATGGGTCATGAGCGAACCTGCCAAATATAAAGTTGCCCCACACTCCAAAGAATCTGAAATGATGGTTTTGGGCTGCATGCTCACCGGCATCAACAGCCTAAACTCCGCAGCTGACATGCTCGAAGAGGAAGATTTTTACTTCCCTGAACATCGCCTCATTTTCCATGTTCTCAAAGATGCTTTTAGACAGGATAAGCCAGCCGACGTCCACCTTGTTTGCGAAGAGCTCAAGCGAATGGGCAAACTAGACAGCGTTGGTGGTGTCGCTTTTGTTACCAACCTCTCCCAATATGCAGGAACAGCCGCATACATCGATGAATATGCTGAAATCGTCCGTTCAAAAGCTTTATTGCGTCGCATGATCTCTGCTGCCCAGAAGGTGGAAAAAGACGCCCTCTCTGAGCCGCCTAATGTCAACGAAGCCCTCGATGAAGCGCAATCTATTTTCTTCAAAATTGGGCAGCAAGCAGCGCCCGGCGCTGGCGTCTCCTTGCGCGATCTTCTGCATGGCCAAAGTACAGAGTCGCAAACACCCTTCCTCAGAGAGCTGCAAGAGCGGCAAGAGCGCTTTCAAACCTTGGGCGATGAAGAAGCCAAAATCACTGGTATCCCCACCCACTATCTCGATCTCGACATGATGATCAACGGTTTGAACAACTCAAACTTGATGATCATTGCCGGGAGACCCGCTATGGGAAAGACCGCTCTCTCTTTGAATATCGCCGAGCAGGTCTGCTTCAAAAACAAAATGCCAGTTGGCATCTTCTCCTTGGAAATGTCAGCCGAACAGCTAATGCACAGATTGGTCTGCTCACAAGCAGAGGTAGAGTCCGACAAAATCCGCACAGGCTCGCTCTCTGGTGTTGAATTTCAACGTATCGTCACTGCCGTCAGTGAAATGCAAGAGCACACTATGGTAATCGATGATCAGCCAGGCCTCAAAATTACCGATCTTCGAGCGCGCGCAAGACGAATGAAAGAGAGCCACGATATCCAATTTCTGGTGATCGACTACCTACAACTTATCTCAGGCTCAGGCTCCAACCGCACACAGGAGAGCCGCCAAAATGAGATCAGCGAAATCTCCCGAATGCTCAAAACGTTGGCAAGGGAACTTAATATCCCCATCCTCTGCCCCTCTCAGCTCTCGAGAAAGGTAGAAGATAGAGCGGGTCACCGCCCTATGCTCAGTGACCTACGTGAATCAGGCAGTATTGAGCAAGATAGTGACCTCGTCATGTTCTTGCTACGCCGCGAATATTACGACCCCAATGATAAACCGGGTATGGCAGAGGTGATCGTCGCCAAAAATAGACATGGCTCCGTCGGAAGCGTCAACCTCACATTTGTGAAAGAGCTCGTCCAATTTAGAAACTACACCCCGATTCAAGTGGAGATGAATGAAGAGTCTCCATTCGCTTCAATTTAAAATTTGACTATATTTATTAAGAGATTGTAAACTCTCGACCATGATACGATTGGTCATCCTCATATTATTCATAGGAGTAGAGATGTACGCGCAGACAAAGATTCAGGGACATAGAGGAAGCAAGGCGACCCATAAGGAGAATACGATTGAGGCGTTTGCTGAGGCAAATAGTGCGGGGGTTGGCTGTGTTGAATTGGATGTGCAGATGGCGGCAGATGGCAAGCTTGTAATCGTACATGATCTGCTTGTTGAGGGACGTTATGTGAAGGATTGGGATTCAAAGGAGTTGGGAGCCACCTATTTCTCGCAATTTTGTGAGAGGCTTGTGGGGTGGGAGATGCGCGCCAATTTGGAAATCAAGCGCAATCCGAGGCATCCAGAGTATAGCTGGGATCGTTATGAGAGTGTGAAAGCGATTGTGGAGATGGTGCGCTACTATGGATTACAAGAAAAAGTTTACTATTCCTCTTTTGATCTTGAAGCTTTGAAGATAGTGAGGCAGTTGGAACCAGAGGCAACAGTTGGTCTTGCGGTGACGGCAAAGGATTTTTCACTTGAGGCTCTAAGTGGTGTGGAGGTGGATATTATCTCCCCCGACTTTGAAGTCTTGGATGAGGAAAATGTTTCGATTTTACAAAAGAGGGGCTATATTGTGGCGCCTTGGACAGTGAATGGGACGCGCAACTGGGAGAGGATGATTGAGTATGGTGTGGATGAGATTATCACCGATAGCCCTCGGGAGCTCAAATCATTTCTTTCTGCTCTTTCTCTTTCTTTTGACTAATTTAGATCAATAGATTAGAATCGTCGCATTGATATTTCAGTGGGAATCTAATGTCATCAGTAAAAAAGAAAAGAAAGTATAAGATTGCTAAGCATAAGCGCAAAAAGCGCCGCAGACGTGATCGTCATAAGAACAAGTAAGCATTTTGTTTGAGTATCCAGTAGCCTATGACATCATTGTGGTAGGTGGGGGACATGCTGGCTGTGAAGCAGCTTTGGCGGCAGCACGCATGGGCTGCTCCACGCTTCTTCTTACCATGAACTTGGACACCATTGCCAAGATGAGCTGTAATCCAGCAATTGGCGGTGTCGGTAAAGGGCATATGGTATTGGAGTTGGATGCTCTTGGCGGCGAGATGGGCAAGGTGACAGAGGCCTCTGCTATTCAGTGCCGTATGCTAAATAGTTCGAAAGGGCCAGCTGTCTGGGCGCCTAGAGCGCAGTGTGATAAGGTGGCCTATCAATTTGAGATGAAGCGCCGTTTGGAGCTTCAGGACAATCTTGATATCTTACAGGCAACGATAGCCACTCTTCTTGAAGAAGAGGGTTCAATCATGGGTGTGACCACAAAAGAGGGCTTTACTGTTCGGGGTCGCAAGGTGATTCTCTCAGCTGGCACCTTTATGCGCGGTTTGATGCATCTGGGAGAGCAGCACTCAGAGGGTGGCAGAGCTGGAGATCGTCCTGCCAATTCCATTTCTAAGAGTCTTGAGGATTTGGGTTTTAAGCTGGGTCGTCTGAAGACGGGGACCCCGCCAAGATTGCATGGAGCTACAATAGACTTCTCAAAAACTGAGGAGCAGCCGCCAGAAGAGGGTGTACGCTTCAGCTTTGATGAAGAGCATCCGCGTTTGAAACAGCTTTCTTGTTTCATCACCTATACCAACAAGAAGACACATGAGATTATAGAGAATAATGTGGATCGCTCTCCCCTCTTTTCTGGGAAAATTAAGGGTGTTGGGCCGCGTTACTGTCCTTCGATTGAGGACAAGGTTTTTCGTTTTGCGGACAAGGAGCGTCATCAGATCTTCTTGGAGCCGGAGGGGCTACAGACTCAAGAAATCTATGCCAATGGTATTAGCAGTTCACTCCCTTTTGATGTGCAACTAGAGATGCTTCGGACAATTGAGGGTTTGGAGAATGTGCGTGTAACGCGTCCTGCCTATGCGATTGAGTATGATTATGTCACCTGTGGTCAGATTGCGATCACACTAGAGGCAAAGAGCGTGGCTGGTCTCTATTTTGCAGGGCAGATCAATGGAACGACTGGTTATGAAGAGGCGGCTGCACAGGGCTTTGTTGCTGGTGTGAATGCTGCGCTTGCAATCCAAAAGAGAGACCCTCTGATTTTACCGAGATCTGAGAGTTATATTGGTGTGATGCTGGATGATCTAGTTACGAAAGAGTTAGATGAGCCCTATCGCATGTTTACAAGCCGGGCGGAGCATCGCCTACTTCTGCGCCAGGACAATGCGGATTTGCGTCTTCGCGAAATTGGCTATAAGCTGGGATTGATTGACCAGAAGCGGTATGAAAAGCTGCAGGCCAAGAAGCAAATCATCGAAGATCAGATGATTAAGCTCTCTAAGATGCATATTGATTATAAGGGAAAGAGCACCAACGTGGCGCAGCTTTTGAGGCGCCCTGAGGTTGGCTATCTTGATTTAGATCTTGAGGATTTTGGGGAGGAGATCAACCGGCAGATTGAGTTCAATTTGAAGTATGCTGGCTATATCAAAAGGCAAGAGGAGGAGATTGAGCGCCAAAGCTCTCTTGAAGATCAGGAGCTTGGAAACCTCGATTTTCGCAAGATTGTCGGTCTTCGTAAAGAGGCGCAGGAGAAATTAGCAAAGCATCTACCCAAAAGTGTGGGTCAAGCAGCGCGTATCAGTGGTGTCTCCCCCGCTGACATTCAAGTTCTTCTTGTGGCCCTTCGCCGTAGCTAGCACTGTTCCTTGAGAGATATTGAGCTGTGAACCTGTTGCCACGCGCACTGCTTATAGATATTGCACTGCTTTTGGAGATAGGTCCAATCATTGCCACTATCAAAATTGGATGAGACGAATAGAGCTATATCTAAATCGCCGTTCGACACTTCAAATACGCAAACCTCAACAGAGCTTACTGCGCTTTTTGGACTTGTTTGGACATACCAGCTGTCAGGGCGCAATCGAGTAGTGAAGCCCCCAAGTAACTTCTCGGCCAGCTGAGAGAGTGAGGCCATCCTCTGGGAAGGGGCACTAACTACCGTAGTGACTCGAATCTCTTTACCCCATCCATCGGTTAAGTAAATTGAATTTACCATGGAGATAGGATAGACTACAGACATGAAAAAATCTATTTTATCATTTAATCAACTTCCTATTTTGGAGCAGCTCTATATTGAGGAGGCGCTATTGCGCGCCGACGATCGAAATATTTTGCTTATCAATCGCGGCTCACCACCAGCCATCGTGATGGGCATTTCTGGCAAAGCGGAGGAGCTTCTCTATACGGATAGAGTTAACATCCCGGTCATTCGCCGCTTTTCTGGTGGGGGAACCGTAGTAGTCGACCAAAATACGCTCTTTGTCACCTTGATTTGTAATGAGGAAGACGTCGCTATTGAGCCCTTCCCGAAGCCGATTTTACAATGGGGAGCTGACTTTTTTGCGAAGCTAATCCCAGGCCTGAAGCTGAAAGAGAATGATTTTGTTTTAGGTGATCTGAAAGTTGGTGGCAATGCGCAGTACATCCGCAAGGGTCGCTGGCTTCTACACACCTCTTTTTTGGTCGACTATGATCCGAAGCTTATGGCCATGCTCAAAATGCCAAAAAAAAGACCGCAATACCGAGAGGATCGCGACCATCTAGACTTTTTGACCAAGCTCAATATCGATGTGGATCAGTTTGTACACGCACTTGAACAGCTAGGCGAACCGCTTGAAGATCTTGAGACAGTATTAGCCCAAGAGCATAGACGAAGCACAAAATTGCTCAATACTTTTCAATAGGAGTCGGGCACTCACCCGTAAAATCATCGCATTTGAAAATGATGGCGTGTTTGACCGCCTTCTTACAGCAGAAAAATAGCGGTGTGGCACCCATACACTCTACCTGCCCAAAATAGGGTGCCAAATGCTCCTCATAGTGCTTTTGGTACCACTCAACCGCCTCTTTGCCCTTATTTTCCAACACAACAAAAAAGCCGCGCTTGCCCGCCTCTTCCATCTGTGGCCAGTAGTGAAACTGATTCTTCCGCCCCGGATGCAGATCAAAGAAATAGGCTCGCTTTTGAGCAGGCCCATAGAAACTCAAAATGCTGCTAGTTTGATATTTGTCACCAAACAGAAAGTCGCTTTCTGGGTTGTAGCCAGCGATGGAGAGTGCTGGACCAAGCCTCGACCAGCCCACATTTTGGCGAAAGGGGCTCCACTTGTAGGGAATGGGCATCACATCATAGCGCTGAAAGAGAGGGATAGACATAGCAAATATAGAAAAAAGCGCCGCCATCCACGTTCCTACCTGCAGCCAGATACGTCCTGTCTTCAACCTCTCAACAGCGTACCAAGCAGCGGGAAGAGTTGCAGCGGGATAGAGAAAAAGGCCCCAGTTGGGCTGAATCTTTTTAAAGAAAGCCATCACAAAGAGGATCAAGAAGATAGCCGGGAATGCAGCGGCATAGATCACCCCTCTTTTGCGTATAAAGAGGTAGCTGCAGAGCAAAAGGCCCCAGAAAATGGGTGAAAAGAAGCCGATCTGTGCAAAAAAGAAGTCAGCAAAATTGCCATGTCCTCCTATTTTTTTAGTCACAGCGTGGCCTACATGTTTGAAGGTGGCAAAGTCGTGAGTCCAATTCCAGTAAAATGAGGGAATCAGTGCGAGAAGAGAGATGGCGATACCAAAGAGGAGCCGCCAGCTACGCAGCTTTTTGAAGAAGGGCAAAAATAGAATGGTGATCGGCCACAAAATGTAGGCGGTCCACTTGTAAAGCGCACCGAAGAGGATCCAAAGGCCTGCCATGGCGTAGTTGGGCCCCTCCTCCTCATGCAGGCCGCGCACAATGGTGCAGATGCCCATTGTGAGGAAGAGCATCATACCGCCATCTGTTGTTGCCATGAACGAAAGGAAGATACCGATAGGTGAAAAGGCCATGATGATACCGGCCCAAAAGGCGGTGCTGACGGCACATGTGGCAAACCTTGCCAAAGCAAAGGTAACAAGTGGCAGGAAAAAGGAGATGATGACAGCACCAAAGCGCACACCCAGTTCGCTATTGCCAAAGAGCATCGTGGTCATCCAGATCTGCCAGGCAATTGCTGGTGGCTTACTATAGTAGCCCCAGTCAAGCTGCTGAGACCAGGTCCAATATTGCGCCTCATCGGGTGCAAGCTGCACATCATAAAAGGCGATCAAGAGCAAAGAGATGATCGCCTTGGCGGTTAAAAGTGCAAGCAGCCATATAAAATGGGGGCTGCGGAATCTATTCTCGATCGTGAAAACTGAAGACATCGCGGAACGCTTGTAGGGTGACATCGCGACCAATTACAGCAATGCTATCGGTCAGCGGAATATTTTTCGGGCACACTTCAACACAGTTTTGCGCATTGCCGCAATCTGAGATGCCCCCATTTTCCATCAGTGGGCGCAGCCTTAAATGACGCTGCATCTTGCCAGTTGGATGCGCATTAAAGAGACGCGCCTGAGAAATCGGTGCTGGCCCAACAAATTTGGAGCGCTTGTTCACTTGTGGACACGCCTCACTGCAGCAACCACAAGTCATACAGGTTGAAAGCGAGTACATCACCTCCTGTTTGGGCTGTGATATTAGCGGGCCATACCCCTGCTCTTTTGGGCCCTCCGTGTCAATCCACGCATGCACCTTCTTCAAATTCTCAAACATGCGCGAGCGATCGACTATCAAATCGCGCACAAGGGGAAATTTTGTGAAAGGAGCAAGCGTAATCGTTCGCCCCTCTTTCATGTAGTTTTGGATCAAAGCGGTGCACGATTGACGTGGAAAACCATTGATCAGCATAGAACAGGATCCACACACCTCTTCGAGGCAGCCCATCTCCCAAACAACCGGTTCAACGCGATCTCCTTTGCGATTGATTGGATTTTTCTGAATCTCCATCAGCGCAGAAATGACATTTTCACCCTCACGCAAAGGGAGTTCAAACTCCTCCCAATACTGCTTGCCAGGCACCCCACGCCAGATCTTCAGAATAAAGCTTTCCATCTTGGCTCACTATACAACAAGCTTGATCTTTTCGGGGACATTTTTCAACTCAGGCGCTCCCATCTTAGCCTTAGTGTAATCCCGCTGGACAGGATCAACGTGACGCGTATCAACTGGACGATAGGAAATTTCTGGCTCCCCATCCTTGTATGTGGCAATCGTTGTCTTGAGCCAGTTGTCATCATCGCGATCAGGATATTTGGGCATGTAGTGTGACCCCCTAAACTCATGACGCAGCTGCGCCCCCCGGGTGATCACAAGCGCCAAATCAAGCATCGGCTCAAATTGAAGCGCAAATTGATAGGTTTGATTGGCAAAAGGAGAGTGATCATCAAGAGAGATCTGCTTCGCCCGCTCTTTCAACTCCAAAATCTTCTCATAGGTGCGCTGCAAATCCTGCTCATTGCGTTCAACTGTCACATGGCGCACCATCCATTCGGAAAGCTCTGCATGTAAAGCGTGCACATTCTCCTGACCAGAGCGTGATAGCATCTCCTTTTTGATCCCCTCTTCAGCGGCAAGTGCATCTTTGAATAGCAGATCGGGAAGTTGTCGACTGGGCAGTTGCTCGATGTAGCGCTCCACCTCATCACCTGAAACCAAACCACTGAAAATGCATGAGAGTAGAGAGTTGGCGCCCAATCTATTGGCTCCATGATATTGAAAATCGGATTCACCGCAGTTAAAAAGTCCTGGGAGGTTTGTCATCTGCCTGAATCTTGTTTCTCGATCAGGGTCATCTGTAGCTGGCCAGTCAACCCAGGCGCCCCCCATCGAATAGTGGACTCCGGGGAAGATGCGCATCGGTACTTTGCGGGGATCTTCGCCGGTGAATTTTTGGTAGATATCGAGCACTGACTCTAGTTTATGCAGAGTCTCTTCAGGAAGTTCGGTAACATCAAGGTGGACCTGATTTTTGCCATCGATGCCAAGGCCTGCGTTGCAGACGCGCAGAAGCATTCTGGCACCGACATCGCGGCTGACCAAGTTTCCATAACCGGGATAGAGCTCCTCTAAAAAGTACCACTTTTCGCCCGTTTTTCCGCAGGTGACTGGTTGGCCATCGGGACCCTCGATCGTTTTGGAAGAATCTCCCCAGACCCAGATGCGCCCTCCCTCTCCTCGGACCGACTCTGAGATGAGGCGCAGTTTGTCGAGTCCAGGGATGGAGGTGGGGTGGATCTGGATGAACTCGCCATTAGCGTAGTGCATGCCAGCTCTGTAGAGGCGGCCATTGGCAGCACCTGTGCAGAAGGTGGAGTTTGTGGAGAGTTTGAAGATCATGCCGGGGCCACCTGAGGCGACAACGACAGCATCCGCTCTGAGCTCTTCCAATTTTTGGTTAAAAAGGTTCATCATGACGATGCCGCAGCTTCTGCCCTCATCATCGCGAATCAGGCGCAAAAACTCATGATTCTCATACTTTTGAACAAGTCCTTTCGCTTCATGACGGCGCACCTGTTCATCCAATGTATAGAGCAGCTGTTGGCCAGTTGAGGCACCACAAAAGACGGTGCGGTTGTAGAGAGTGCCCCCAAATCTGCGTGCGTCGAGGTGGCCGGTTGGTGTTCGGTTGAAGGGGCAGCCAAAGCGGTCGAACATCTGAATAATATGTGGAGCTGCGAGACACATCTCCAAGATGGGTGGCTGATCAGCGAGGAAATCTCCACCCTTGATTGTGTCATAGGCGTGGATGAGCGGGCTATCATCCTCTCCCTTTAGATTGAGAGCGGCGTTGATCCCGCCTTGTGCGCAAACGGAGTGGCTGCGCTTGACCTTGGTGAGGCTGATGAGTTTGACATGAATGCCACGTTCGCAAAGGCGCATTGCGCATGCAAGCCCAGCAAGTCCCCCTCCAATAACGATTGCCTCTTTTTTTATCATGACCACACCTGCGTCCAGTAGGGCCCCCAACAGGCCATTAATCCCAAAACCATGACAACCCACATCAAAAGCGTAGTTAGAATGCGCAAACGGATCTGAGATCTACGTGTGCAGGCGATTCCCCAAGTGATCATTGCGGTCCAAAGTCCATTGAAAGCGTGGTAAGAGGCGGCGATGACCAAAATGGTGTAGAGGATGACCATGAGCGGGCTCTTGAAGGTGTTGCGCACAGTCAAAAAGATGGCGACACCAGCGCTTGGCGCTTCGATAGAGACTTTGGGGCCCTCATTTAAGATGGTCGCGCCAAAACTTTCGGCCAAAGTGGTGAGGTGGGGATCATTTTCAACCTGCACTGTATAGAACTGTTGATCGCCCTCGGTTCTAACATCGGGGTAGTACAAAAAGCGCATCTGGTAGACATGCAAGGAAATGCCGATGAGTAGGATCCAGGAGGTCCAGCGCTGCCAAGTGTAGGCGCGATTGCGCTTGTATTGAGCAAGTGTTGGCTTTTTCTTGCCACTGCCAAATGAGTTGGCTCTTCCGGTGACAGCGTAGTGGATGCCCCAGAGGCCGTGGACTAGAAATGGGAGGGCTAGGAAGAGGATTTCAACCACTTTTAGATAGGGGATATCATGGATTTTGTTGACCATACGAACAAAGCTGTAGCCATCATCTTGGAAGAAGAGAGAGGCTTGAGAGTTGACGAGGAGGTGTTCGAATAGAAAGAGGACGAGGAAGAGACCGAGCAGAGAATGGAGCCTTCGCATGAGGAAGGGTCTTGGCAGCTTCAGTTTTTGGTCATCGTCGAATTTTTTTTCTTCGGTGGGTGTAGTCATCACAGCTATGCTAGGCCACACTTTTTTTTTTGGCTAGGTGATAAATTGTACGTAGTTGGTGCGATTAATGACCGAAAATGATGCCTCAGGATAATTTTTCATCCAGAGTTTCGGAGCTTTAGGTATTTTTGGCCCCCACTTAAACTCAAATGCAGAAAGCTCTCCATCACTCTCCTCAACCCAGTCAATCTCCTTCTGATCATAGGTGCGCCAAAAATAGTGGTTTGAAAATAGCTCTAAATAGTGCTGCCTCTTAATCCGCTCTATAACCAGATAGTTTTCCCAAAGCTCTCCTACATCATTTCGCATTTTCAACGAGTTAAAATTGTTGATCACTGCATTGCGAATCCCTACATCATAGAAATAGTAGCGCGAACTCTTTGAAATCTCTGAGCGTAAATTGCGACTAAACGCCCGCACATTGACCAAGATAAAAGTTTTCTCTAAGAGATCCAAATAGCGCTCAACTGTTGTTTTGCTCATACCAAGCTTAGTTGCCAATTCACTATACGAAACCTCCTTGCCAATTTGAAATGCGATCAACTGAAGAAGATCAATCAATTTGCGCGCCTTCTTAATCCCATCATACTCCAAAATATCACGAAATAGAGCATCTTGAACAAGCTGCAGAAGATAGCTGCGGCGCTCACTATCCGACGGAATCAAAACAACCTCAGGATAGGAACCAAAGAGAATACGATTTTCTAGATGCGCATCTCTATGCTCCATACTTTCTATTTGATCGAGCTCCAACTGCGCAAGCGGAAAGAGACGCAACTCCTTCTTACGCCCAGTCAAAGGCTCTCCCATCTTTTGTGCCAAATCAAATGCCGATGAACCTGTTGCAATAATCGCTAGGTGCGGCAAATGATCGACCAAAAGCTTGAGATTCAGTCCTATATTCTCAATCTTCTGAGCTTCATCAATCACAAGTAATTGAGTATCACCAATAAAACTCTTAAGCTTTTCGATCGAACCGCTGGAGAGATATTGCGCCACGAAGCGATCTTCGCCGCTGACCAACTTATAGCCAGAGCGCCCTTCCAAAAAGTGATGCAAAAGGGTGGTTTTCCCAGTTCTTCGAGGCCCGTAGAGCACCACGACCTTGCCTTTCTGCAGTTTGCGCTCTAAATTCTTTAGCTGCCTTTGTGGGATGTACATAGCCATATTTTATCAAATTTGGCCATTTAAATGGCTAAATTTTGCTAAATTCGGCCATTTAGAAAGAGAGAGGAGGCGTTTTGAGCTGTGCACCCAGCTAACTCCTCGAACGAAATATCGCGCAGCTGTGCCACAAATTTTGCCGTCTCCACCAAGTAGGATGGCTCATTTTGCTTCCCGCGATAGGGTGTCGGCGCTAAATAGGGTGTGTCCGTTTCGATCAACAGCTGATCCAGTGGCACCGCCCTCGCCACCTCCTGTAACTGCTCACTCTTCTTAAAGGTCACAATCCCAGAAATTGACAAATACCAGCCGCGCTCGATCACCTGCATCGCCTCTTCCATGTTCCCCGTGAAACAGTGTAAGACGCCAGCTCCATCAAACTCCTCATCCAAAATCTTGAAAAAGTCAGCAAACGCCTCGCGGCAGTGGATCACCACCGGCAGATTTTTGCGCTTTGCCAGCTGCAAGTAGCGCCTCAAAAAGTGCTGCTGCAGCTCCCGATCTAGATCTTCATAGTAGTAATCGAGCCCCGTCTCCCCAATCGCGACCATCTGATCTGCATGCTTTTCGAAGAACTCGAAGCACTTTTCGCCATCTCTTTCGACGTCATGAGGTGTGGTGCAACCAACATTGCTGATCCAGGGATATTTCTTCTTTAGTTCGATGCCAGCCAGCAGTTCGTCGGGTGTTGTGCATATGTTTATAATATGTGTGAGGCCGGCTATTTTAGCGCGTTCTAAAAGCGGCTCAACATCGAGTTCAGGAAAGGTCAGGTGTGCGTGAGAGTCAATTAGAGGAGTCATTTAGTTTCTGTAGGTATTCGTGGATCACTTTCGAGTTTAGAGTTTGCGGTAAGATGATCGGCGCCTTAGATGTATCCGCCGGATAGAGTACATAGACCGGAACGCCCGTGCGTCCCATCTGCTCCAGCTGTTTTGAGATCACAGGATCTTTGTTGGTCCAATCAGCTGTCATCGTTACAACATGTTTCGCCGCGAACTCCTTTTCAGAGTTGTGTAGTGGCACCTTGTTTGCCTGACAGATCAAGCACCACTTTGCTGTAAAGTCTACAAAGACAGGCTTGCCCTCTTGACGCAGCTGCTCTACTCTCTGTGGAGAATAACTCTCCCAACCAGCGACACTCTCTTTATGCATAGAAGCTGGGAAGCGTTTCGTCGCCTGAACTGTGCCAAATGCGGAGAGCGCCACAAGAAGCGCGGCAACCACGGTCGCCATGCGGCGCGTTTTCTTAGGTTTCAACGGCGTCGCGTATCGACCATAGATCCAAGCGCCAACCGAAGCGATCACAAGAGCTAGTAGCATCGCAAAAAGAGCGACGTGACTCACCTGCGCCGCAAAGACCCAGAGCAGCCAACTCACTGTTGCCATCATCAAGAAGCCCATGATCACCTTGAAAACATTCATCCAATTGCCCGGCTTTGGCAAGAAACGAATCAGCTTTGGAAAGGCGGAAAAGAGTAGATAGGGTGATGCCATTCCAAGACCCATTGCGGTGAAAATCAACATCGATGTCATCACAGGCAGCGTCATCGCAAAGCCAAGCGCCGGTCCTAACAGCGGCCCAGTACAGGGTGTCGCTACAAGCGTTGCCAAGACACCACTTAAGAATGAACTCGTATAGGGCGAACTCTTCACTGCACTCTTCGATCCAAGCGAAATGAGCGATGTTCCAAACTCAAAGAGACCAAATAGACTCAAGCCCAATAGGAAGAGAACGCCAATCATCGCTGCTACAAAGAGCGGCTCTTGAAGCTGGAAGCCCCAGCCAACGCCATGTCCCAAAAAGCGTAGGAGCAGCAGCAGTCCTGAAAGCACCCAAAATGAGATCAAGACACCTATGGTGAAGATACCACCATGTTTCATGATTTTGCGTCTATCTTCACCAGCAAGTTTGACAAACCCAAAAATCTTGAGCGCTACAACCGGCAAAACGCAGGGCATCACATTCAAAATGAGACCGCCAAAGAAGGCGAAAATCAGCGCCATACCAACGCCAGAAATATGCCCCTTTGCTAAATGCTTTAGATGCGTATCTACATGGTAGACCCACTTCTGATGACCATCTTTTGCAAAGAGCACTAAAACTCCAGAGACATCTGAGGAGTGCTCACTCCCCTGCTTGATATTGAGCGTCACACCGCTACGATCGATCTGCATCTGCTGCGGAGCGTTGTAGTCGATTACATCCTTTTGCGTTGGGAAAAACTCCGCCTTTGCCACATCAGCTGGCGGCTTGATACTCAACGCAATCACACCCTTTTTTGCTTTTGCTGTCAGAGGTAGCTTCGTATCTTGCGGTAGATCTTGGCGCGCATTGGCAAACATAGTAGCATGCGCAGAATCAACTTCCGCCTTCGCTGTAACTGGAAGTGTCAAATCAAGCTGGGCGTTGCCAGGCATGCAGGCATTATTACAGGCCAACCAGGTCACATCCGCTTTCAGATCAACCTTTTCACCATGATAGCTCTTCGGTGGTGTGATCTTGCTCATCAAGGTCACTTCACCGGTATACCCAAAACCTGTCATCGAGCCATCAGAAATCTTCTCAGGATAGGGCCACTGAATTGGACCCGCTGTAAAGCCGTGGGGAAGCTGCCAATCAATCTTAGTTGGAATTCCTGCATCACCAGGATTTTGCCAGTAGGTGTCCCAACCCGGCTGCATCTTCAGCTGAACTGCCACCCAAAAGGGCTTGCCAGCCTCTACACTTTTGTTCTCAGAAATCAGCTTTGCCGAAACCGGCTCTTTCGCAACATGCTCAGTTTTGACAGCAGGAGGAGTCGCCTCCGCTGCGTGAAGCGGAGCCATCACCACAAAGACAAGTGGTAGAACATAGCGTAAATATTTGAAGGTACTCCTCATAATGACTCCTATTATAACACAATAGTCAAGGACATGTAAAGATATATTTTGGTAGACAGCGCTTTATGATCCCTGCTATTTTCATGGTCATGGAGATTCTCCTCTATGCCAACCCAATTGTCAATGCCTATAGTGGGGCCGACTTTTTCGGCAAATTGATCTTTATCGCTCTCTTTTTCCTATCGATAGCCACTTGGGTCATTTTCATTCAAAAAATTGTTATTCAAAAGCGCACGCGCCAGCTGGGCCAGAAATTCATGGCCAAATATACCTATTTGGATGGCACTTTGCAGCCGGGTGCTCATCCTTTTGGTGCACTTTATAGTACGCTGCAGCAGACAGCTGGTGCTCTCTTGGAGAAGCAGCAGGGTCTCAGCGCAAGTGATGTCACCTTCATTCGTGCGCATCTGCAGCAGCGTGTCTCCTTTGAGGTGAATCGCCTCGAGAGAAGACTCCCCTTTTTATCAACTGTGATCAGTCTTGCTCCCTTTTTGGGATTACTTGGAACGGTGTGGGGAATTTTGCTCACCTTTTCTGAGTTGCAAACAGGAGCGATGGTGAGCGCGAGTTCAACGATGATGGGTGGCTTGGCGATGGCGCTTGGCACAACAGTACTCGGTCTTCTGGTGGCGATCCCCTCTTTGATCGCCTTCAATATGTTGCGCGCCGAGCTCCGTCTTATCTCCCAAGAGATGGATGATTATGCTGATCTTTTGCTTGCCTCTGTTCAGAGGCATTACTGCCGATGAGAGAGCTTGAAGAGAGTCAGATCAATCTCACACCGCTGATCGATGTGGTCTTTGTCATTTTGATCATGTTCATTGTGATCGCTCCTATTTTGGAGATGGAGGGGGTCGATCTAGCTGAGGGGGTTGGCTCACAAAACCGCGTTGAGAAGGTGAGCCGCTTGAGCATCCATGTGCATGCTGATGATTCTATCACGATTAACAAGAGGCCAGTTGCTCTCAAACAGCTGGCGACAATCTTGGAGCAAGCACACGCTCGCTTTCCTGATGAGAAGCTCCAACTCTACCAAGATAAGAAGGCCACTTTTGGTAGCTACCAGGCGATCAAGAATTTGGCCACAAGGGCTGGCTATGAAGAGTTGGATGTGATTTTGAAACCGGACTAATATGCGCACCTTTTGGATTGTTTTTGGCCTGCATCTGATCGCACTATTTGCTTTTGGCATTCAGAAAAAATGTGTCAATAGCGAGCCTGGCAAGATTGAGGTGCACACTGTGCAGCTGCAAAAGCCGCCACCCAAAAAGATCCCGCCCCCCATTGAACAGCCTAAGAGAGTCGTGCAGGTGGAAAAACCCAAACCCAAAGCTGCATCTAAAAAGGTAGCCACTCCAAAAAAGAGGGATCGCAGCGCACTGAAAAAGCTTCTGCAGGAGAGTTTGGAAACAGCGAGCTCAACTAAATCTGAAAAGGTGGTACAGCCGCAGAAAGTCGAGAGTTTGAAAAGTGAAGCGCTTACCTTTGCCTCCTATGAGTCGCTGCTTGTAGAGTATCTGGAGCAGCTTTTGGAACTGCCTGTCCAGGGTGATGTAAAACTGCGTCTGACGCTGGATAGATCGGGCAAGGTTTGTGGCTGCGAGGTTGTTTCTGCTTGTGATGCTAATAGACGTTATATTGAGAGTGAGATTTCGATGCTTCGTCTGCCCCCCTTTGAATCGCACTTCAAAGGAGAGGCAAAGCGCACCTTTCCCATCACTCTGAAAACCATTTGACGTTGCGCGCTATTTTTGCTAGTGTCCCTTCATGCTAAGATTTCTACTTCTACTAGCACTACCTCTTTTTGCCACCGACGACATCGTTGTACAAGTCAAGTCGCAAAACCATGTGGCGCCTCTGTATTTGGCACCCATTTCTATACAGGGTAGCGGCTTTGCATCAAGCTACTGCAGACAGCTCGAGCGTATCTTAGAGTTTGATTTCCAACACAATGGCCGTACAAATCTTGTTTCCAATAGCTTGGAGCGCGAACTACTCAGCCAAAAGGGTGTCTATGAGGCGAAGAGGTGGCGCGATCTGGGCGTTGATTTTTATATCCAACCGATTGTTGATGACAAGCGCTTTACATTGACAGCGCTTGATGTGAGATCTGGGCGTGTTCAGAAGTTGAGTGAGGTGCTGCTTTCTGGCAATTTAGCGCGTGATCGTCAGCAGCTGCATCAGGCAGCGGACGCTGTTTTTCTCTCCTTGTTTGGTCAAAATGGCATTGCATCGAAGCGTATTTTGTATACGTTACGGACGAAGCTGAGTTCTGATTCGCAGGATTGGGTGACGGAGGTTTGGGAGGCGGACTATGACTTTGCTAATCAGAAGAAGTTGACATCGGATCAGCAGCTTTGTGTGACACCCTCATATGTTCCTGGTACGAAGAATTATCTCTACGTCTCCTACAAAATTGGTCAGCCCAAGATCTTTTTGGCGTCGACCAAGAGTGGTGAGGGTAGAAGGCTTACTTTTTTGCGTGGCAATCAGTTGATGCCGACAGTTTCAGCGCAAAATGATCGCATCGCCTTTATTAGTGATGTCACGGGGAATCCAGATCTTTTTGTGCAGAAGTTTTCGGTGCAGTCGGGAGTGTTGGGCAAGCCGCAGCAGATTTTTCATGCGGCTGGTGCAGCGCAGGGATCGCCCACCTTTAGTCCGGATGGGCAGAGTATTGCATTTGTGTCGAATAAGGATGGGACGGCGCGCATTTATATGATGCCGATTCCAGATCCTGGAGCGCAGTTGAGTGATTTAAAGCCGCAGATGATTAGTAAGAAGAATCGCGGGAATACATCACCTGCCTGGTCACCGGATGGAAGCAAGATTGCTTTTAGTGCATTGACGGCGGGTGTACGGCAGATTTGGATTTATGATTTAAAAAGTGGTTTGGAGTGGCAGTTGACGAAGGGTCAGAGCCATAAAGAGAATCCTGTCTGGGCACCAAATAGTCTGCATCTTCTATTTAATACGCAATCGAAGGGTGCAGCGGAGTTATATTTGATCAATTTGAATCAAAAAGAGGCAACGAAGATCTCATCGGGTGGTGATGAAAAGCGTTTTCCCGCGTGGTGAGAGGAGGAGGAGAGATGAAGAGAGTCGGACTACTGTTATTGATGATTTTGGTAAGCTCATGTGCGCGCAGTTCGCGTGATATGTGGGAGGATACTAAGACGTGTGGACGTTATATGGGGCAGGGGGTCTGTTCATTTTTTGGTCAGCATAAGGAGAAGCGGGACTATCCCTACTATAGTAACTGGTCGCATGAGGGGGAGTTTGTGCCATTAGATGGTGCGAATGAGGTAGCGAGCCCGACGATGGAGGATTACATTCCGATCTCTAAGGAGTCGCCGGGAGACCCTGATAGTAGGATTCCTGGAATTGGGAGTTTTTACTCTCCAGATGGTCATTTAGCGCAGCTTTTTGATCGAGTTCGTTTTCCCTTTGATAGCTTTACAATTCAAGGTGAGAGCAATTTGAGTACCCTGCGTGAGATTGTTACCTACCTAAATCGCAATCCTCAGACCTATGTTTTTATTGAGGGTCATGCGGATGAGCGTGGTGCGGCGGCGTACAACTTGGCGCTTGGTTCTAGAAGGGCTAATGCGGTGCGTGCTTTTTTGGTGCAAAATGGTGTGAATCCCGACCAGCTCTTTACGATCTCCTATGGTAAGGAGAGGCCGTTGGCGCTTTCTCATGATGACCAGGCGCATAAGGAGAACCGTCGAGCCCAGTTCAAGCTTTATGATCGTTAGACTCTTGCTTTTGCTTTTTACAGCACCGCTTCTTGCAGCGCCTTCGATGGCGGTGCAGGAGTTGCGTGGCACGCTGGATGAGCTAGCCTATAAGATGCGTGGTCAAGAGGTGGAGTTGGGGCTGATGATGGATCGTTTGAACAGTATGGAGAGTCGTAAGCCGCAGGCTTCAAGTGAGAGTCGGCTTGCCTCTTTGGAGAGATCGCAAAAGGCGCTTGCTTCAGATCTGCAGATGCTGAAAAGGAGTTTGGAGAAGAGTCACACGGCTCTTTCCAACTGTCAGAAGAAGCTGTCACAAATTGATGGACTGACAGATGAGATCCGTGGGATCAAGAGCTCCTTAAAGTCGATGCTGGCGCTGCTAGAGCTTGAGAGCAGTGAGAGTTATACGGTGAAATCTGGAGACAGCTTGGGTCAGATAGCGATCGACCATAAGTTGAGTGTCAAGCGACTGAAGGAGCTCAATGGTCTTAAGGGGGATACGATTATCGTGGGTCAGAAGCTCAAAGTTCAATAATTTATTGATTTTTCACACATACTTTATTTCTGCTTAAAACTGTTTCTATACAATTAGAGCAAATTAACCTCAAACAAGGATGTTAAAATGGTTAGAATTCCACGTTGTCCAACAACAAGATTAGACGCAGCTGTTATGGGTAACCCTAAAAAGTCATTGGCGGCTTTGGTTGCTCTTGTGGCGGCTGCAGCGCTGGTCACAGTCTCATTTATTCCACAAACTCGTGCTGTTATGCAGGGTGGATGGCATAAAGTGGGTCATGGCTTTAGCGTAGCTGCTCATAAGATCAAAGCGGGTTATACCTCTAAAGGTGCTCTAGGAAAAGGCCTTAGAATTGGTACTGCTGTTTGGTTTGGTATTGGTATTGTAGGCGGCCTAGGCGTGTTCTCTATTGGCATGTGTACCCTTAAGCAATCTAGACAATAGGGTAAGGACTAACCTGTCCCTGCCTTTGAAAATCCAGGGTATGTGAGGGATAATGAAGAAGAATAAAATATGGGTAGTGCCAGTGGCACTACCCTCTTTTTAGCAGGTAGATTTGATGAAATTTTCATACGATCTTTATGCCAACTTAAAATTTATTCTGTACAATTAGAGCAAATTAACCTCAAACAAGGATGTTAAAATGGTTAGAATTCCACGTTGTCCAACAACAAGATTAGACGCAGCTGTTATGGGTAACCCTAAAAAGTCATTGGCGGCTTTGGTTGCTCTTGTGGCAGCTGCAGCGCTGATCACTGTCTCATTTATTCCACAAACTCGTGCTGTTATGCAGGGTGGATGGCATAAAGCAGGAAATGCACTAAAATTTGCTGCTAAGAAAGTGGGTCATGGCTTTAGCGTAGCGGCTCATAAGATCAAAGCGGGTTATACCTCTAAAGGCGCTCTAGGAAAGGGCCTTAGAATTGGTACACCTACAGTTGGAGCTGTTGGCCTACTCGCTCTTGGAGTCTACCGCTGCACAAAGTTAGACTGCAGTCCCATTTCAGC
>JAJACG010000004.1 GCA_022601635.1 Chlamydiales bacterium
ATGATTATAAAAACGACGATACGATAAAGGCTGCACTCCAGGTGATACCAAATCACACGATGCATCGTGATACTCACCCGTAATCACGTTTACCTTCAATGGTGAACAAGAGGGCTGTTCAACAGGCCTGAACTCCAGTGGTGGTGGCGTCAGATGCGCAAAAAGAGGACAACATAAAATATAAATAACAAAGAATCTATACATAAGAAGTCGACGTTAAGATGGAGACAAGATTGTGTCAAGACCTAAAAAATAAGGTAAAAACAGAATTTAGATTTCGAGGCCTCGATCATTGCTGCTTTCCTGTTGAATTTGGTCTATTGGAAAAGAGTCATCTTCTCTTGAGCTTTTTTCCTGTTGCTTAAGGAGATATGGTAAATGTGACAATGACCATGCCAGAGCCTGGTGATGATTGACAGCTAGCTGCAAACCGGTATATGATGGGCAATCCACTTTCCGCAATATTAGAGATCCCAGTGACAACATTTTGCGCATCCGTTGTTAAGTGTATATCCCCCGTAGAGATGGCACCTGTTGGTGCCACAAGCTGAACGCACATATCGCAACCCGCTGGTAAATTCCTATTTAAGCTCGCAGTGATCACGCGGCCTGTACTATTTGTTGTTACAGCGTAGGTTGTTGTCGAATCCGTTGCAATAGAAGGCGGCTCACCAGGTTTTGCAGATGCAACTACCATCTGTCGGGGATTTCCAGAAACCTCGATTTCATCAATAGCCCCTACCATATAATTAACTGTTGCAGAAGATGTTGCTGCAAAAAGATCGTGACAACTTCCTAGAAACAAGAATAATAACAAAGATAAAACAGTTCTATTCATAATGCTCATCTATTCGCTAGTATAGCAGACGGTAATATTATTTTACATTCAATTATTAGTCTGCACTTCTAAAGTCCATGAGAGGATATGATTTAGCCCCATTCAGTCAATGGGGCGAAGCCGCACCGCCTTCGGGAAGAGGAGACGAGAGATTGATCAAATCGAGGCAAAATACCATTCAAGCCTGATTGATTCAACAACGCTGATGAGATAAAAAAATCTCATATTTATAGATAAGTGGGGGTAGAATGAGGATATGTATACATTTCAGATCTTTTCTGGCCTACCGCTCACTCACGCAGTCTTTTCTCGCCACGGTGGGGTGAGCGAAGGCGACTTTACCTCACTCAATATGGGACTCTCCCAGGGCGATGACCCTCAATCTGTCATGCAAAACCGGCAGATCGCTTGTGAAAAACTGAATCTGGACACACTCTGCTCACTAAAGCAGGTTCACTCCGATCTGATTGTAGAAGCTGACCCTACTGCTAGTATTGAAGCAGATGGGCAGATGACCAATCATCCAAGGCTGGGACTTCTAATTCTACATGCTGATTGTCAAGCGGCGATTATTTATGATCCAATCAATCATGCTCTTGCCAATGTTCATTGTGGATGGCGGGGGAATGTGCAGAACATCTACGCAAAGACAGTCGCTCAGATGGCTGCGCGCTTTGGCAGTAATCCTGAGAACCTTTTAGTAGGCATCTCACCCTCACTAGGACCAGAGGCTGCTGAGTTTGTGAATTTTAAAGATGAGTTCCCTGATTGCTATTGGGATTTCCAGCAGAAGAACCATTTTGATTTGTGGGAGCTATCGCGCTACCAGCTGATATCGGTTGGGGTTTTACCACACCACATCGAAATTGCCGGTATCTGCACCTATTCAAATCAAGATGACTATTTCTCTTACAGGCGTGTTAAAAAGAGTGGCCGGCACGGCACAATTGCCTTCCTTAACTAGTAGTTTCAGCGGCAGGCTCTTTACCCTTCTTGACGATGTAGCCAAGGCGAAGCTCTTCGCTATAGACCAGCCAGAGTCCCACACACAAGATTCCAACTGAGGGGAAGAAGACCCAAGGTACTGTCTCACCATGCAGAATAAATCCAAAAAAGGCCGCAAATAGAGGCGTTACCAGACCAGCAAATCCCATGAATGTCGCTGTAAAACGTTTTAGTAGCCAGCCATAGAGATTGTAACAAATCAGGTTAGAAACCAAGATGATCATCAAGACCGGCTTCATAAATCCAGCGCTATCCACCACAGGGAAGGGAGACCATCCCTCACCAAAGTAGCTATGCACCAAAGCAAAAAGACCGCCTAATACCATCGCAGAACCATTGGACATCACAGGGTTCATTCCCTCCTTGCCCAACTTTCTCAAAACAACCCATCCATACACAGAGGTGATCGTTGCTGCAATCAAAGCTAGCTCAGCCCATGAAAAGATGAAGAAGCCTCCAAGACTCTCCTCTCCACCACCTTGATGCAAAAAGACCGGAATAAAGCCCAAGAAACCAATCCCCATCCCCAAAAGCTTCTTCGGAGTCAACTTTTCTTTAAACTGGAAGTAGGAGAAAATCGCCGCCACAAAAGGAGTCAAACTGTAGATGAAACAGGTCTTTGCCGCCGTCAAATACTGTAGTCCCCAAAACTCAAAGGCGTTGGTCAAATAGACCGCCGTCAATGCAAGAAGTGCAAGATGCAAGAGCTGCCCCTTCTTCACTTTCAAAGCGTCGCGCTTAAAAAAGAGTAGAAAGCCGAGCATCAACACTCCAGCTAATAACATCCGCGTTCCGGTCAAAAACAGAGGAGGACTGTGCTCCAAAGCTGTCTTTCCAAAAGAAAAAACAGATGACCATAAAAAGAAATTGAAAAAGACAAGTATCATAGACATAAGAGCAAATTGTAACGAAAAATTGAGTTAAAATCTACTTCTTTTTTAGGAGATCAAAAACTTCTTTGTCTTTGATTCTGCCATATATATCTTCTAAACGTACAATATCATCCTCTCCAAGATATTCCCCAACCTGAACCTCAATGATTTCAAGAGGAACCTTGCCAGGATTCTCCACACGATGAATCGAAGATTTTGGTACAAAAATACTCTCACCCTCATGGACTAATTTCTCACTATCTTGAATCGTTACCTGAGCAGTGCCGCTAACCACTACCCAATGCTCACTGCGATGGTAGTGCATCTGCAAACTTAATTTTTGATGTGGCCTTACATAAATCCGCTTTATCTTATAACGAACTCCCTCCTCTAACACAGTATATGAGCCCCAGGGACGATTTATTGTGAGATGCTCTTCTGCCTCTCGCTTGCCCTCCAATTTGTCGACAACGTGGCGCACCTCTTGAGCGCGATCTTTGTCAGCAACGAGAATCGCATCTTCAGTCTCAATGATCACCAAGTTATCCAAGCCAATCGTTGTGACCAATCGCTTATCTGCATAGACCAAGCAGTTTGTAGTATCTAAAGGTATTACATTCCCTTTAAGCGCATTTGAATCCTCATCTTGAGGCAAGATAGTATAGATGTCCTTCCATGAGCCAATATCAGACCAGTTGCAAGGCAATTTCTCCATCACTACTTTGTCTGACTTTTCCATAACAGCGTAATCGATGCTCAGACTTGGAACATCCACAAATGGCACACCATCAAAAATGGCCGCCACTTCGGGACAGTGCTTGCGCATCTCCTGTTCCATCGTCTTTTTGGTGAAAAGAAACATCCCGCTATTCCAAAAGTAGTTGCCATCAGCTACATACTCCTGCGCCTTTTGAGCTGACGGCTTTTCAATAAACTGATTCTCTTTAATGTAGCCATATCCAGTTTCAGGTCTTGTTGGTCTGACACCAAAGGTGACAATTTTACCCTCTTTTGCCTGCAGTTTTGCATCTTTCACACAGCTATGAAATCTCTCTTCAGGTGAAATCAGATGGTCAGCTGGTGCAACAATAATCTCCTCTTGATCAGGCAGATCTCGAATCGCCCACGCAATTGCAGGCGCTGTGTTTCGAGATTCTGGCTCAATAACGATTTGTTCTTCTAGCTTCGGTTTGATCTCTCGCACCTGTTTGACCACCTCATTGTGGAAATCGGCGTGAGTGACGATGATGATCTCCTCTTCTAAGAAGAGACCAAGTAGTCTATGGAGCGTCTTTTGAAAGAAGGACTCATTATTGACAATTTTGAGAAACTGTTTGGGGAATGATCTACGTGAGATGGGCCACAGTCTCGTTCCGCTACCGCCCGCTAGTACTACTGCTTTCATACATTGATCCTACTTTTGATTGAATAAAGGCGCCAAACTCTCTTTTAAAACGCTCAACACTGTACTTATGGCCATTCTCTTGACACTCCTTTGGACAAAAAACTTTTGAATCAAACCGTTCGATGGCCTCAACTATTGATTCAACCGTCTGCTCTTCGAATAGCACACCCGTTTTCTCTGTTACTGTTTCACCTCCACCCCCAGCACTATAGGCGATGACTGGCGTTCCACAACATTGTGCTTCAACAGGGGCACGTCCCCAATCTTCCTTGGATGCAAATAAAAAGCACTTTGCACGCTTTAGGTACTCAATCATCTTTTCATCCGACTGATACCCCAAAATTTTCACATTTGGAGAAGCCGCTTTCTGAATCTTAGCTAACTCTGGGCCATCCCCAATTACCACCAATTGCTTATTTGGCAATTTTGCAAATGTCTCCACTAATAAATCGACTCTCTTATAAGAGACTAGCCTAGAAACCGTTACATAGAAATCCTCTTTGTCTTTATAGAGAGGAAATCTATCCACTTCGATCCCATTGAAAATAACTGTTGAATCTCTTCGGTAACACTTTTGAATACGTCTTGCTACAAAATGTGAGTTTGCAATGAAGTGATCAACTCTATTAGCGCTAATGACATCCCAATTCCGCATGCGTTGCATCATCAATTTAGCTAACCACAACCTGATCCCTTGCAAGCTCTTAAGATAAGAGAATTGTAAATCCCATGCATATCGCAAAGGGGTGTGAGTGTAGCAAATGTGAGTTTGATGAGGATGTGTTATTACACCCTTGGCTACAGCATGGCTTGAAGAGATCACTAGATCATATTCAGTCAGGTCTAGTTGCTCAATAGCTAATGGCATTAAACCTAAATAGTATTGGTATTTAGAGCTTACTGCAGGAAATTTCTGAAGAAAAGTAGTTTTAGCGCGCTTCCCTAATAGCTTTCGCCTGTCATCAGCTTTTAAAAAGTCTATAACTGCGAAAAGATCTGCATCAGGAAAGAGCTCTACAATATGCTGTAGAAGCTGCTCTGCTCCTGCATAAACTACCAACCAGTCATGAACTATTGCCACTTTCATAGAGCAGCTCAAGGTATCACTTCGCGATATTTTTATGTATATTTCTCTACAAAGATGCTGAAGCATATCGTCCATATGGAGATACTGAATAACTCGGTTATTGGAGATTCCGCCAAGATTTGTGACTCTGGGGAATTCGGAGCCTGATGCTAAGGTTAGTCGAGGCAAGAATGACACCTCGATAGAAAGATTGTCGGAAGATCTGGTGAGGGAGTTATTCAGTGGCTTCTTACTACCTCATCGCATCACTACACAAGGGTAGAAGATTTTATAAGTTTAGCCCAAACCATTCAGCAAAAGCGCTCTAAGACTTTTATTAGATCTATACAATACCATGAATCAATGAGAGATACTGCTTGGCACAGTTTTGAGGGGTGTATCTTTTGAGAAGTTTTTCTCCATTTTTCAGCAATTGATTGCAGCGCTCCTGATCCTCTAGCAGCTTTTGAATTCCAGTTTGGATAGAGTCCAAAGATGTCGGATCAATATACTCAACAGCGTCTTCACATACCTCAGGAATGCTAGCAGCATTGGAAGCAACAGTTGGGCAGCCACACGCTAGTGCCTCTAGAGGGACAAACCCAAACCCTTCATATAAAGAGGGCAAGATGGCTGCTTTTGCAAGACAGTAGAGAGAGGGCAGTTCCTCATCCTCAACAAAACCGGCGAACTGCACATTGCTTTGCAATTGCGCTCGCTCAATAACCTCATGATCCACCGTATGCATCTTTTCGCTAGCTCCTAAAATCACCAGATGCTCATCAGGCAACCGTTCCATTACCTGCAGAAGCCGTTTCAAATTCTTATGTGGCTTTACATTGCCCACAAAGAGAAGAAACTTTTCCGGCAACTGATACTTCTTCTGTACCTCTACCTTTTGCTCCAGACTTACCTTCTGAAAAAATCGAGGAGCAATGGAGTTGGGAATGGGAATGGGCTGTTTCTTTTTGCGTACAAAACAGTAGCGACTCAATTCATCTACTGAAAACTTAGATACTGATGTGACCTCATCTGAAATAAGAAGAGCAGTATTGAAAAAGAGTTTCGCATAGACCTTTTGTATGAATGATAGCTTTGAAAAGAAGACCAGAGGTGCCACATCATGAATTGTGACCAATCGCTTTTTGGCCCGAATAGGGAAAAGAGGAAGATTGTAGTGGGGTGACCAGAAAAGATCGCAGCGAGGGATTTTGCGCGGCAATTCGAACTGTTCAGAAATGGAATAGATTTTGCTCTTCATGAAAATGAGTTTGCCCTCACAAAGGGAGTGCAATCCCTCTTCATCCTCAGCTAAACAGAGTAGCGAGAGCTGCAGCTTTCCGCTCAAGTGAGGCAAGATGTTTTTGATGAAGGTGCCGATGCCCGAGGCATTCAGCATCCGGACATCAATGCAGACGTGTGGCACTCTCTCATATCCTCATCTACCATTTCGCAAACTAGCTGTTCAAAGCTGCAATGCGGCTCCCAGCCAAGTTTGGTCTTCGCCTTTGTTGGATCCCCTAAAAGGGTCTCCACCTCGCTTGGTCTGAAAAAGCGGGGATCGATCGCTACAATCTCATCACCACTTTGAATCGCTCCCACACTATTTGTCGCCACACCCTTTTCCTGCAAGCCACTTCCTTGCCACTGAACTTCAATCCCCAAATGAGAACAGGCAAGCTCCACAAATTCGCGCACAGAGTGCTGCTGACCTGTTGCTACAACATAGTCATCCGGCTCATCTTGTTGCAAAATCATCCACTGCATCCGCACAAAATCCCGCGTATGACCCCAGTCACGCAACGCATTCAAATTACCCAGCATCAAGCGCTCTTGCTGCCCATGATAAATCGCAGCCAGCGCTTTTGTAATCTTGCGAGTCACAAAATGCTCACCCCGCTTGGGTGACTCATGGTTAAATAGAATCCCATTGCAGGCAAAAAGGCCATACGCCTCACGATAATTCCTCACCGTCCAATAGCTGTAAAGCTTTGCAACACCATAAGGAGAGCGAGGATAAAAAGGTGTCTGCTCTGTCTGAGGAACCTCCTGCACCTTCCCATAAAGCTCAGATGTCGACGCTTGATAAAACTTGGTGGGCAAATCAAGCAATCTCACCAAATCCAAAAGCCTCATTGTCCCCATTGCATTCACATCGGCAGTGTAAAGCGGATTTTCAAATGAGACACCCACATCACTTTGCGCTGCCAAGTTGTAGATTTCATCGGGCTCACATTTTTTTACGATGCTCAAAAGCGAGTTTGAGTCGGTCAAATCACCGAGGTGAAGAGTGATAGAGGGAAGTAGTGCCTCCAATCTGCTGGTATTTGGAGTGGAGCTGCGCCGCTTGATACCGTGCACCTCATATCCTTTTTCTAGAAGAAGTTCTGCAAGATAGGAGCCATCTTGACCTGTGATTCCTGTGATGAGCGCTTTTTTCATGCGGCTATCCTTTATCTTTGCTCTTTTCTTTTCAATCCTTTTCCAGTAGAATCTGCCCCATCATGATCCAAGTAACCCACAAAGATGAGAGTGTCGAGTTAGAGAAGGGTGCCTCTTGCTTCGACCTGGCTCTAAAGCTCAATCAGACGGCACCAGATCAGGCGATTGCAGCCAAGGTCAACGGCCAAAATGTCGATCTTTTTACACCTCTCAATGATGGAGATGAGGTATCTCTTCTTGGCTTTTCTGACAAAGAGGGGCAAGAGATTTTTTGGCACAGCTCTGCGCACATCTTAGCGCAAGCTGTTTTACGCCTCTGGCCGGAGGCAAAGCCGACTATTGGTCCTCCCATTGAAACTGGTTTTTACTACGACTTTGCTGATTTGACTATCTCAGATGAGGATTTTCCTCGCATTGAGAAGGAGATGCAAGCGATTATAAAAGAGAATTACAAGCCGCAAAGGGAGCTGCTAGATTCGAAGGCAGCCGCGATTGAGGCTTTTGGAGAAAATCCCTATAAGGTTGAGTTGATTGAGAGCTTTGATGACCAGCAGCTGACCGCCTATCGACAAGGAGAGTTTTTCGATCTTTGTTGCGGCCCCCACCTCTCTGCTTTGAATAAGGTGAAGGCTGTCAAATTGATGCGCACTTCGGGAGCCTACTGGCGCGGCGATTCTGATCGTGAGATGTTGACGCGCATCTACGGCGTTACCTTCCCTGATCGTAAGCTATTGAAGGCCTACTTACACCAGCTCGAAGAGGCAAAAAAACGCGATCACAAAATTTTGGGGCCCAAGCTTGATCTCTTCTCACATAGAGAGGAGGCGCCTGGAATGGCGTTCATCCATTCGAAGGGCATGCTGATCTGGGACGCACTGCTCGATTTTTGGCATGAGAAGCATCGTAAGGCTGACTATAGTGAGATCAAAACTCCGATCATGATGAACAAGGAGCTTTGGGAGAGATCTGGCCACTGGCAAAACTACCGCCAAAACATGTACATCTCCGAGATTGATGATCGTGAGTTTGCGATCAAGCCGATGAATTGTCCAGGCTGCATGCTTTACTACAAGATGCAGAGCCACAGCTACAGAGAATTCCCGCTGCGCATCGGTGAGATTGGCCATGTGCACCGCCATGAGGCGTCCGGAGCGATTTCCGGTTTGATGCGAGTGCGTAGCTTCCACCAAGATGATGCGCACATTTTCATGGAGCCGCATCAAATTGAGGATGAAATTCTCAACGTGCTGCAGCTGACTGATGAGATCTACTCAGTCTTTGGATTGGAGTATCATTTGGAGCTCTCAACGCGTCCTGAAAAGGAGACGATTGGTTCAGATGAGCATTGGGAGCATGCAACAGCTTCGCTCAAAGCGGCGCTTGATCGCTGTGGCAAACCCTATGTGATATCTGAGGGCGAGGGTGCATTTTATGGACCGAAGATTGATCTGCATATTCGTGATGCGCTGGGCCGAACATGGCAGTGTGGAACGGTACAGTTGGATATGGCGCTGCCCGAGCGTTTTGATCTGGTTTACGATGACAAAGATGGTAATCAGCCGCGACCTATCATGATTCACAGAGCTCTTTACGGCTCTATCGAGCGCTTCTTTGGTATTTTAATAGAGCACTTTGCCGCCAAATTCCCTCTTTGGTTGAGCCCAAGACAGATTCGCCTCATTCCAGTGGCGGATCGCCATCTGGAGTATGCGAAAGAGCTGAAAGAGAAGCTGTCGCAGTTCCACGTGGAAATTGATGCATCGCATGAGTCGGTTGGCAAGAAGATTCGTGCGGCTCAGCTGGATCAGTGCAACTATATGTTGACGCTGGGTGATACAGAGGTGGAGAATAAGACGATTGCACTGAGAACACGAGACAATGTGGTGCATGGTGAAATGAAGCTAGAAGATTTTGCGGCGAAGATCTTGAAAGAGAAGCAGTCTAGAGCACTGGTATCTCCTTTTAAGAAGGAGGCCTCATGACATCGATTGCCATTAGCAGTTTCAAGGGTGGTACAGCAAAGACATCGACAACTCTGCATATTGGTGATGCACTTTCGCGCTACCATAAGAAGCGTGTTTTGCTGATTGACCTTGATGCGCAAGCCAATTTAACCGCGGGTCTTGGTTTTGATCCTGATGAATGTGACAGTTTAGCTGCGGTATTGCAGGGCTCTAAAGAGATTGACCAGGTGATCCAAAAAACAGACAATCCCCGTCTTGATTTGATTCCAGCGGATACCTGGTTAGAGCGTGTGGAAGTTTCTGGTGCTTTGGCAGCTGATCGCTATTCTCATGAGCGCTTGAAGAAAATTTTGGATAGTTTGGATTATGACTATGTTTTGGTGGATACGCCTCCTTCACTCTGTTGGTTGACGGAGTCTGCCTTGATTGGTGCAAAACATGCCTTGATTTGTGCGACTGCTGAGTTCTATAGTGTGAAAGGATTGGAGCGGCTGGCAGAATTCATCGGCAGCATCTCCCATAGACATCCGCTGAATGTCTTAGGGGTGGCTCTCTCTTTTTGGAACGTGCGGGGGAAAAACAATGCGGCATTTCTGGACCTCGTGGAAGCTACGTTTCCGAAGAAGATCCTCTCTTCTAAGGTACGGCGCGATATTAGCGTCTCTGAAGCGGCTATCTATGGGAAGCCGGTATTTGAATCTGCTCCCTCGAGCCGAGCGGCCGAGGATTATGTCGCCCTTACAAATGAAATGCTAAGTAGGTTGTAGAGATGGTGAAATTAAGCTCAATATTGCAGCAGAGATTTAAGAAGAAAGAAAAGGCGAAGATGGCCTCATTGGCTGAAAAGAGTAGCTCAGGAGATTTAGCTGCTTTTTCTGGAGTCTTCCAAGTCAATGATATTTCAGCCAAAGAGCGTGCCGATTTGCGCGATCTTTTGGAGAAGTATGAGGATGCAACAAGTGATACAGCTGAGGACCTGCAGCAGCTGAGTCAGATCACTTGTGAGGTCAAAGCAATTAACAATCAAGCGGCTATATTACATGGCGAGCGCATTAAAAGGGCGCAAACGCTTTTGAAGAAGTATAAAGAGGGTGCATTTACAGCTTGGCTATTGACTACATATGGCAATCGTCAAACGCCCTATAATTTTCTCCAATATTTTGAATTCCATTCCAAAATCCCCAAGGCTTTGCATGGCAAGATGGAAGAGATGCCAAGGCAGGCGGTCTATACGCTTGCGAGCCGAGAGGGAGAGATTGAGAAAAAGGAGGAGATGGTCCGCAACTACAGTGGACAGACGAAGCAGGAGATGATCTTGGAGATTCGCACTGCATTTCCTTTGGGTGAGAAGGATGGGAGACGTGAGAATATACCAGAGATGGGGATCAAAGCGCTAAAACGTGTTTTGTCTCAGCTGGAAAGACCTGATGTGCACTTTACTGAGGATCAGAAGGAGCGCCTCGCTGAACTATTGAATAAAATTGAGGAAAAATCATGCAAGCAACAGGAACAAAACCAATGTTAGATGATAAGACTGTGATGCTTTTCGAAGGGAATTTGAAGCGCATCTTTGCGATGAAGATCACTCGCTCTACTTTTCGTGAGCTACAAAATGTGATTCTTTCATGCGTTAATCAGAACCAAGAGATGGCAAACTTTCTCTTTGAAACATTGATGACAGGTCAGATAAAGCCAGGAACTGTCAATGAGAAGCATCAAGAGGTTTTGGAGCAGTGCATCACGCTATTCACCATTCCTGCCCGTTTGGCAAAAGAGGTGTTTGAGCGCGGTGAGTTCATCAATATCATCACAAGCGATATGGTGACACAAGGTGAGGAGTGCGCCTTTTTGAACCGTGTACGACGCATTGATGGTGAGGAGTTCACCTTCCTTTCTGATCCGATGAATACATTGAATCTTCTGCAGCACTTTTCAGCGCGACTACCTGAGCTGATGAAAAATGCGAAGGGTAAAGAGGAGCTGGACAAGCACAAAAAAGAGCTTGCTTTGATCGGTGAGCGCATCAAGCAGATGGCGCTATGATTGGATCTTGGGAGCTTATCGTCATCATGATCGTGGTGCTTGTGCTTTTTGGAGGCAAGAAGCTGCCTGAGTTTGCCAAGAATTTGGGCAAGGGCATGCGCGCATTTAAAAAGGCATCGCAGGGCATCGAGGAAGATGAAGAGAAGTGAGTTCTGGGCTCATGTAGCAGAGCTAAGAACAACGCTCCTATCGCTGGTTTTTCTGGTGGTCACAACTTTTGTGGCCACCTTCTTTTTTCACCAAAACATTTTAGATCTACTTCTAGCTCCGTTAGATCATACAAGCTACATCCAACTCAGTCCTATCGAAGGCTTCTTGGTGGCACTAAAACTCTCACTTTGCACAGCACTTCTAATTTCAGCCCCCTTTGCTTTACTCATTCTTTGGAAGTTCATCTCACCAGCTCTTTACAGCCGTGAAAAAAGAGCCTTTTTCCTGCTCTTACCGCTGACAATTCTCTTTCTATCTATGGGTATTGGTTTTGCTTATAAATTTACTCTGCCAGTTGTGATGCGCTTTTTAAGCGGCTTTACAATTGGAGAACCACTTTGGGCGTTGGCTCCGACGATCAACTTTGTATTGTCGCTATTGTTGGCGCATGCGCTTTGTTTTGAGTTATTTGCTCTTCTCTTTGTTTTGGTGCATTTTGGTTTGGTTAGGGCTGAGCATTTGGCGAGTGGTCGGCGTTATGTTGTGGTGGGATTATTTATATTAGCGGCGATATTTACCCCTCCGGATGTTATTTCCCAGCTTCTACTGGTTTGTCCGCTTTGGATTCTCTACGAGACGATCAACCTTTATGCGAAAATCAGAGTTTCTGCTAAGCTACATGAGCATGACGGGTAGAGTATTTTGGATTACAGCGCTTGCAGGAGGTGGAAAGACGACGCTTGCCAATGCGCTTGGAAAAAGGCTCAAAACCCCTCTTCATCTTGATGGCGATGCTCTTCGCAAAGCATTGAATAACTACGACTATTCTCTTGAAGGACGAATGGCTTTAGCAATGAACTATGCTAGGCTGTGTCATCTCTTTTCTAAGCAAGGCTTTGATGTTATTTGCGCAACGATCTCAATGTTTGACGAGCCAAGAGCTTGGATGAGAAATAACATTCCAAACTACTTTGAAATTTATCTCAAAGTAGAGGCGGATGAATTAAAGAGGCGCAATCAGAAGAGGTTGTATAGCGAAGGAAGCTCTGTGGCTGGGGTAGATATTCCGATTGAGCTTCCCAAAAGCCCCGATCTTGTGATAGAAAATAATGGCACAAAACCAATTGAAACATTCGTTGAGGATATTTTGAAATGCAGCAAGGCGACTTCACCACACTCGCAAAAGAGTATAAAAATAGAACAGGCTACTCCGATACAGTCTTAGACTATCTATGCAGCAAAATTCAACCCAACTCTGTTGCAGATGTCGGTGCTGGAACAGGCAAATTGACTGAGGGATTGATCCAACTAGGCCTTAAGGGATTTGCAGTTGAGCCTAATCAGGCGATGCGTGAAGAGGGAGCTGAAATTGTTGGAAATGATCACTTTGTTTGGCAAGAGGGCTCAGGCGAAAAAACTGGTTTGTCAGATCAATCTGTGAATTGGGTATTGATGGCTTCGTCTTTTCACTGGACAGATCAAGAAAAAGCCTTACAGGAGTTTGCGCGTATTTTGAGACCGGGTGGTTTTTTTACGGCGATATGGAACCCTCGCGATGTTGAAAAAAATGAACTTCATCAGACCATTGAGAGAAAAATTGAATCTCTGATCCCAGATCTAAAAAGGGTCTCATCTGGGGCAAAGGTAGGCAATATTGAAGATGTTTTAACTCGTCAAAAACTCTTTGGCAATCTTATCTACATGGAAGGTATGCATGAAGTGCAGATGGATCAGGAGCGCTATTTGGGAGCTTGGCGCTCAGTCAATGATATTCAGGCGCAAGCGGGCCCAGATCGTTTTGCTGAAATTCTGGACTTTGTCAAAGAGATAACAGATTCTCTACCCTCTATTACCGTCCCCTATAAGACACGAGCATGGACAGTACAAAAACTGTAAAACCGATCTCTTTTGAAAGCAAAGCAAAGACGCTTGCAACTGTGGCATCGCGCATTCAAACAGCTCGCGTGCTGCCGCAGCTGCGCTTTTCACTTAAAGAGCTCGAAAAAGTCCAACCAATCGAGTTGATTGAGAAAAAGGGCTGGTTAGACCAGCCGCTGGTGATCCGCAGCAGTGCTGTTATTGAGGATTCTGAAAGTGAATCTATGGCAGGTCACTTTGTCTCCGTTCTAAACGTTGTTGGCTTTAATGCTGTCAAAAGCGGCCTCAAGCAAGTAGCCAACTCTCTTGCTGATCCTACAGATGAAATTTTTGTGCAACCAATGCTCACAAATGTCAAAATCTGCGGTGTTGCCTTTTCTAGAACGCCTAATACTGGCGCTCCATATATCCAAATTAACTATGATGACTCCGGCAGTACTACCTCTGTCACTGATGGATCTACCAATCAACTGCTCTCTTATCTCTACTATAGAAAAGCTCAAGCAGCTCCTCCAGATCCGTTGGACCGAGTTGTAAAGCTGCTTTTCGAACTTGAGGAACTCTTTTCAAATGACTCTATCGATATTGAGTTTGCGATTAATGATGAGGATCAGCTCTATCTCTTTCAGGTAAGACCTCTTTTGGTCAAGTCCAAGCCTATGGAGCAGCTCCCTCTGGACTCTATCTCAAAGCGGATAGAGAAGTTATCAATGCCGCACCCCAATCTTCATGGCTCTCGCTCCTTTTTTGGGATAATGCCTGATTGGAATCCTGCGGAGATTATTGGGCTTCGTCCCAATACCCTTTCACTATCTCTCTATAAAGAGTTGATCACCGATCAGATATGGGCCTATCAGCGTAACAACTACGGCTATTTGAATCTGCGAAGTTTTCCTCTATTAATTGACTTGTGTGGTCTCCCCTACATTGATGTACGTGTCAGCTTTAACTCTTTTATTCCACAATCTTTGTGTCCAAAAATGGCAAAGAAGCTGGTCGAGCACTATCTAGATCGATTGGAGAAAAACCCTCATCTGCATGACAAGATTGAGTTTGAGGTTGTTTTTTCCTGCTATACGGTAGATCTACCTCAGAGGGTAGCTGAACGCGGTTTCTCTAAGGATGAGGTGGAGCAGATCACGCAAAGCTTGCGGGAGCTGACCAATGGTATCATCGATGGGGAGACGGGCCTTTGGCGCCAAGATATTGAGAAGATCGAGAAGCTTGAAGAGCAGTACCAGGCGATTGTAGATAGCCCTTTGGATCGCTTGTCGAAGATCTACTGGTTGATGGAAAACTGCAAAAGATATGGCACTCTTCCCTTTGCAGGTTTAGCCAGAGCTGGCTTCATTGCAGTGGAACTTTTGAAGTCGTTGGTGCGTGAAGGGGTGCTATCGGAAGATGACTATCAGAATTTTCTAGCCTCTTTGGACACTGTAAGTGGTCAGATGGTCAACGATCTTGCTACAACAGATCGTGCCTCATTTTTAGATCGATATGGACATCTTAGGCCGGGAACCTATGATATCTTATCACCGACCTATGCAGAAACGCCTGATCTATACTTTGACTGGAAGCATAAGCATCCTCCGAGAGAGCATCAGGAGTTTCATCTCTCTCTTAGGCAGTTGGAGGAGATTGAATCTTTACTTAAAAGCCATGGAATCACACACAATGTATTGACCTTCTTCTCTTTTTTAAAAACAGCAATTGAGGGTCGAGAGCACTCCAAATTTGTCTTTACTAAGACATTAAGCAAGACATTGAGCTATATAGAAGAACTTGGTGAGGAGCATGGCTTTGCAAAAGAGCAGCTGCAGCATATGGATGTGGGTGTAATCAAGCAGCTTTACTCTAGCTCAACTGATATCGCAGAGACAATGGGCGCCTCGATTGATGAAGGCTGTAAGAAAGCGCATCTAATGAAGTTAATTCAGCTTCCCCCACTGATTACGAAAACAAAGCAGCTCTATGGCTTCTTCTTACCAACAGATGAGCCCAACTTTATTACTTTAAAGAGAGGTCGTGGTGTTGTAAAAGGCGCAGAGTCTAAAGAGATTGAGGGAGCAGTAGTCTGTATTCCGAGTGCTGATCCCGGCTATGACTGGATTTTTTCTCATAAAATAGCAGCCTTAATTACTATGTACGGGGGGATGAATTCGCATATGGCGATTCGTGCAGCCGAGCTTTCAATTCCAGCTGTGATCGGGGCTGGTGAGACACTTTATGAGCGCTGGTCTTCAGCTAAGGAGCTTGAGGTAGATTGTCTCAATAGACGTGTGGTAAAGTTGTGTTGATTGGTGTGACGCAGCGAGTCGAATTTCATCCCCAAAGTGAGGAAATACGAGATGCTTTGGATCAAAGGTGGGCGCAGTTTTTATTTGCATGCGACCTACCATTTGTGCTGCTTCCTAATCATAAATCAGGATTCGCACTTGCCAAAAGGTGTAGCGGCTTTTTGCTAACGGGTGGTAATTCGATTGGTGAGGCGCTTATGCGCGATCAATTTGAGATCAAGATCTTAGAATACGCTCTTGAGAGGGCATTGCCACTGCTTGGAGTTTGTCGCGGTATGCAGCTGATTCAGCACTTTTTTGGTGTACCCTTACAGAAAATTGAGGGGCATGTAAGGAGTAGGCACTTGAATGAGCGTAATAGTTTTCATGATTTTGGGAGTTATGAGACAGTTGAGCCGTTAGAGATTTTGGAGCGTGCAGAAGATGGTATTGTGGAAGCAATCTGGCACACTAAAAAGCCTCTTATTGGTATGATGTGGCACCCAGAAAGGGAGGAATCTTTTGATGATCGAGACAGACAGCTATTCAAAGGCTATTATTCTAGCGGCGGGTCGCGGATCGAGGATGGGCTCTTTGACAGAAGATCGGCCCAAGTGTTTGGTTGAGCTTCGTCAAAAGACGCTTCTTCAATGGCAGACAGAGGCGCTTAAAGAGGCTGGAATCTCAGATATTTATATCGTTTGTGGCTATAAAAAAGAGTGTTTTCCTCAAGAGGGCTACCGCTTTTTTGAGAATCCCAATTGGGAGACGACTCAGATGGTTCAATCGCTAATGGAGGCGGATGAGCTACTGAGAAAAGAGCCTGTTATCGTTTCTTATTCTGATATTGTCTACCACAGTGATATTGTTTCGAAGTTAATGCAATCTTCGGCAGATATTGCGATTTCCTATGATAGCTGTTGGCAGGAGCTATGGAAAAGACGTTTTTCTGACCCCCTATCAGATGCAGAAACTTTCAAACAGAGTGATGGTTTACTAAGAGAGATTGGCGCAGAGCCAAAGAGTGTGAGCGAGGTTGAGGGGCAATATATGGGGCTGTTGAAGATCACTCCTTCAGGTTGGTCGAGGCTTAAAGAGATGGATGGAGTGCGCGACCTTTCTGTGACTGAAATTTTGCAGAAATTGATTGATCATCAAGAGGAGATAGCAGCAGTTGAGGTTGCGGGTCGTTGGTGTGAGGTTGATTCTGCTGCTGATTTAGAGCTCTATGAACAGGGTCCAAATGAACAACATGAGTGGGTATAGATGTTTAGAAAATTGAAACAAGCGCGACGAGAAAAGAGAAAAAACAAGCTCTATATTGCCAATCCAACTCTTCAGTCAGAGGGAAGCTGTCGATTCATTCCCAATCTTTTTTCTCCAAGAGAAATAAATCGATTGGTTGCTGACCACAAGCGTATCCTTATTTATGGTCAAAAGGAATTTACAGAAAAAGCGGCGAAGTGGGCACAAGTAGAGGGAAAAGAGATCACTGTTTTCAATGAGCCGACTCAACTTTACTACCGCACTGTTCAATGGCCCTTTGATCTGGTGATTTTGCTAACTACAAAGGAGCATTTTTTTGTCTTCTTACGATCGGTGATTCATGGCAGAAACTATCGGGGAGAATTAGCAATCCCCGCAACCCAAGAAGGTAGCTGTTCCTTGGAAAGGATCGAATCAAAAATGCCAATCTACCTTTTATGCTTTGCTTGCTGCGGCGCCAATCGCCTTATGTTTGGCTTCAGACATTTAATGCGTACAATTGATTGGGAGCAGAAACCACACTTAACGACAAGTCATAATGTAAAGCTGACAGACAACTTTAAGAATTGGAATGAGTTTGCGGAGGCCCAGAGGTGGTATAATTATCACCTGGACTACTGTCAATGGACTTCCACAAATGATTGGATTCATCCTAAACATGTTGAAATTGAGGGATGTCGCAGTGTAGTTTTATGTCGTGATCCTCGCGATGTGGTCAACTCATTTTTCTGGCATACCTGGGCTGACTATGGCTATGATCCCAACCATCTACTCAATATTATCAGAGGCCTTTTCCACTCTACGCGCATTGATTTTACCAATCAGTGGCCTTCTGCAAAAGAGAAGTGTGAGATGATGCTCTATGCTCAAGAATCGCTTAACTGTACAGTGATCCGCTTTGAGGATATGCATAAGAGTGATGAAGGAGCGTTAAAAAAGTTGATGACGGAGTTGGGGCTCTATCCTCATCCTTTTGGAATGCAAGAGCAAGATTTTGTTCACGCTGCTCTTTTGGGCAGCTTTGACCATCAGATTGGAGATCGTCGTAAAAGAGGAGAGGGCACTTCTAGCAAAGAGCTCAGATTTATTTCTGCATGTCGCAAGGGAGTCGTGGGTGATTGGCGCTCGAGTTTTACAAAAGAGGCATGTGATCTTTTCAAGGAGCAAACAGGTGATGCGCTCATAAAACTTGGCTATGAAACTTCGATGGATTGGGAGGCCAATGCTAAAGTTCATTGAAAAAAAGAAAAAAAAGAAGCAACAAGAGGCTCTTTTTGTTGCTTCAAAACCGACACACTCCTTTGATCCTGGTAGCTGCCTCTTCATCCCAAATCTCTTTTGCAAAGAGAGATTGGTTCGCCTCGCAAAAAGCCACGCAAACGTACTACTTTTTGGAGAGCCTCAATTTACAACTCCAGCGCAAAATTGGCTCCCAACAGCGAAGGCTATTACTTCTATTGAAGATCTCTATGATCGTGAGCTCGACTTTAACTTCGATTTGATCGTTGTCCTAACGCGAACGAAGAATTACCTGCCCTTCTTACGCGCTTTGATTCATGTACGCGAATACAGAAAATGCATTGCCACTCCAGGAAAAGTTGAGTGGTCGATGAAAATTGAAGATATCGAACCCAAAGAGCCTATTTTCCTCTGTGCATATCCCTGTGCAGGAACTAACCGTCTTATGTTTGGTTTCCGCCATCTTATGAATTCTATCCAGTGGGAACAAAAACCACATATCGAGCTCTCTCATAATGCTCGATTGATAAAAAATCGTTTTTCATGGAGCGAATCTGATGAGGTTCAACGCTGGCATCTATACTCGCTAGACTACTGCCAATGGTTGATTTCCCATCTGTGGTTTGATCTAGAGAAACTGCAGAGCTCAGATAGTAAAATTGTCATATTGATGCGCGATCCACGCGATATCTTAAACTCTCTTTTTTGGCGTTCTGATAATTGTGATATTTTGGAATTCATCAATGGTCATGATATATCTACTCATATCAACTATACAGCAAAGCTTCCATCAGCAAAAGAGATCTGTAACACCTATCTTCGGGCTCTGGAAATGAAAAACAGTGTCATCATTCGCTTCGAAGACATGCATAACTGCGATCTAGAAGCTCTTAAAGGTTTAATGTCTGATCTTAAGCTCTTCCCTCATCCCTTTGGCATGAGTGAAGAGGGTTTTGTTAAGGCAGCTTTTTTGGGCAGCTTCCAATATCAAAATGGTGGGAAAAGAAGCCACGACTCTACAAAAATACGAGGCCAAATGAATGTCTCCTGTCGCAAAGGTAGCGTTGGTGATTGGCGTTCAAGTTTCACAAAAGAGGCATGCGATCTTTTCAAAGAGCAAACAGGAGATGCTCTGATTCAGCTTGGATATGAAACATCTATGGATTGGTCGTCTTAGCAGCTTTCTGCAACGCCTTCCAGTGGCCACGTACACCGTTAGCACCATCCCAGTAAGCAAAAAAAGCCCATATACCCCAAACAATCAAGATAATATAGGTAATACGTAAAAACCAAGGCACACGATTCTCATGCGAAGGCGGAATCTCTTCTTCACTCATCATCATCCTCAAACAGTTGGTACTTCGCCTCCTCATCTATCCCCAATCTCCCCTTCAAACTCAAGAAGATAAAGACTATCAAGGCACTCCCAAATAGAGCAAAAAGCAGCGAGTAGTGCAAAATAAAACCGGTCATTTCTCATCCAAGATTTTGATCGTTTGAACCGGATCCTTCCCAAGCCACCAAGCTTGTGTTGGAGGCGTAATCCTTGTGCCCTTCGTCATCAAGTATTGAAAGATGGCCTCAAACTTATAGTTGGGAACACCAAAGGGATTTTCAGCAGAGCCGCGCGGATCATTGTCAAAGAAGTGACCATAGGAGGGCATAATACTACCCCGGCTCTCCGATTTAGGAGACCAGAAATGCGACATATGCCAATCTCGATGCGGCCGCTTAATCCCCACACGCGAAAGATCAGGTCCAATACGCCTTGTCCCAGGAAACGTCACCTCTTGGTAGACATATTCATTTGCGGAGGAGGGCGGCGCTGGGTAGTCTGCAGAACCGTTGAGCACCACATCCTGCACAAGAGTGCGCGTCTGATCTGTATGGCAGTACCAACATCCCTCAGCACGAAAGATGTTTTCTCCCATCGTAATCAAACTCTTTCGCGACAAAAAACGCTGTTTGCCCTTTTTCAGCTCCTTCAGATTCTTGATCGGCTCCCCCATCTCATCATAGAGCCAGTAGTGATCCCCTCGCACAAAACGCTTTGAAACACGGTACTCCTTTGGATTATTTACGTAGAGCACGCCCTCAGAAGTGTCATAGGGTACCGTTCCATTGATCTGAAAGTTTTCAGAAGCCCAGGGCTCCACAACACCATCGCTCTGCACAATGGCAAACGCCTCAGTACTCTTCGGATCAAAGAGCTCTAGAACCTCACTGCCTTCCTTTTTTTTCAAAAGAAGCACTCGCGAAGTCAGCTTCAACTCCTTGTCCTCTTTGCGCGTCACAAAGGATTCCAGCTCGGGCGTTGTCTCAATCGTCACCGCTTCACTCTCTTGGTAAGCCTGCAATGTTTTGCCCTCTTGCAAATGGTAGACATATTGCAAGCCTACACCGCCAGGATTGGAGGTACTCACATAAACATTGGGGTCTGAAACTTCATACATCTGTACTTGATAGCTACTCGATGGCTGCGTCCAGCTAGGATCCACATAGTGCGGCGTAATCAAAGTAACAGCAATTGCCGTCGAAAAAAGCAGTAAGATCGCTACAGCGGTCCAAATTGCTGACTTCTCAAGATTCAATTGTATGCCTCCTCAAAATCAGCGTATTACAGATATTATAGACAAACAACGCGCAGCCTATAAAGATCAAAACACCGCTCATCATTCGCCAAAACCACCACCACCACATTCGCTGTACCGTCTCCAAAAAGGGAAAAGAACTCAGATTCTCATGGTAGTGCGCATAGCTGCTGCCACTGCCCCAGCTCGCCCACTCAAGCCCCTGCTTAAAGCCGCCAATCCACAAGACAACAAACATCAAAACAGAGCCTGTAAATGCCAAAACAAAGTGCCATTCAGCCAGCTTGTCTGACCAAAGTGGCCGCTTTGCAATTTTGGGAATCACAAAGTAAGTGCCGCCAATAGCAAAAAAAGTAAAGGTTCCAAGTAGCGCCATATGCGCATGGCCAATGATCCAATCAGTTTTCGAAATCACCTCATTCACATTGCGCAATGACTGCAGAGATCCCTGCAGACAGACGATCAGGTAGAAGGCAACGCCCACTGTCAAAAAGCGAAGCGCCACACTCTCACTATAGGCAGACCAATTCTGCTTCAACGTGCCAAAGAAGTTCACAATCACCGTCCAGACTGGAATGATCAACCACATCGAAAAGATGATACTAGTTGTCTGTAACCATTGAGACTCTGGTCCATGCAGCATGTGATGCGCACCGATCCACGCATAGACAAAAGCAATCGACCAAAATCCGACCATCGAAAGTGTGTGGCTGTAAAGCGGACGGTTCACCAATTTGGGGATGAAGTAGTAAGCAGTAGCAAGACCAAGAGGTGTGAAAATCAAACCTACAAGATTATGGACAAAGAAGAAACTGGTGTTGACGCGTGAGATACCCATCGGCATCCAGACAATGAGGAAATTGCCGACAAAGTAGACAATTGTGGTCCACAGAAGCGTTGCCATCACATACCAGAGCGAAACATACATCTTCTTATGCTTACGTCTAAAAATGGTCATGAAGAGATTGACCGAGAAGAGTGCCCAAGCAACAAAGACCAGAGCTTTGATAGGAATGAAGCGCAACAGCATCATCGGCAGCTCTGCATATTCCCAACCAAAGTTTGTGCCAAAGGGAAAGGAGAAGACACCCAAAATAAGAGAGGGCCACCAAATCCAACTTGTCAAAGTGGCTAACTTATAGCTCCAAAGAGGAACACCGCAAAGCCTTGGAACGAAGTAATAGACAAGCGCCATGTCCGCAGATAAGAGCCACAAGAGGGTAACAGTTCCGACATGAACAGGACGAATGCGCCCAAAGGTAACATATTCACCAGAAAAGTAGTCGGGAATTAAGAAGCCGTTGATCGAAATGAAGATAGCAACCAAGAGTCCCATGAGCAGAAAGCCAAGCGCAGGGTAGAGCATCTGTTTTACAGGGCGGTCATCGTACATGGCTATTCATCTTCCTTATGCGAGCTGTTTCTGTTTGTAGCCGCGTCTTCAAGTTGATGTAACCCGCCTGCTCAGCCAATATCTCTTGCTTCTTCTTGTCCGCTAACGGATTTTTCGGATCCACTTGTACATCATACTCTGCTATTTTTGCATCCAAATAGCGGTAAACAAGCTCCAAATCACGCTGATCCCTAACCTCCATATAGGTGTAAAAATGCTCCATCGGTACACGCTTACTAATCAGTAGTTCACCCAAATTATAGAAAATCGCCCTCTCTTCTCTCACCCATGCAATCTGTTTCACCAATTTCTCATCTTTGCCCTTCAAGGGAATCCTCGCCTCCTCAAGCTCAATCTGCTTGCGATCAAAGACCTTATAGAGCACCTCCTGCAATCTCTCCCTCTCTAGTGCTGATCTAGAAAAATTGCGCACATACATCGTCAGCTGCATCCTCTGCTTCGAACTCGTCTGATCACCCCAAGGCGTCATCGCCGTCCCAGCAATACCATATTTGATCGAACGAAGAAGTCGCATATCATCGCGCGACTGGATCCATGGCAGGTTAGTAAACATCCGCGGTTTCGCCTCCTGCATCGATGTCGCCCGCTCACCAGCTCCCGTCCCCTCCTTTCCATGGCAAACAGCGCAATTGATAATATAAAAAGGCTCAATCTCTTTCAGATTACCCTCTGTATAATACTTCTCGCGGATATACCCTCCATCAAAGTAAGCAGCAACCGACACATCGTCAGGAACAGGTGATAGCAGCCCTCCCTCATCTCTCATCTCCTGCACAACATCATTGGCTGAATAGCGCCACTTCACATCATCCATCACTGGATCTCGATGCGACGGCGGTAAGCCGCGGTAGAGCCAGTCCACAAGCTGCGTAATCTGTCCATCACTCAACACACCCTCACCCCAAGGTGGCATCGGCGTACCCACAACCCCCATTGTGATAGAATCAATCGCCTCTTTCTTCGTCAAATTACGCAAAAAGACGGGGTTACGTAAATTCTTCGGCACAGGATAGATCCACTGGGCAACCGGGCCATTGCCCTGACGCTGATCACCATGACAACTCGCACAGAGCGTTTGATATGCAACAGAGGGACTAAAACCCTCCTTCTCCCACCGCTTTTGCAACTTATCGCGATTTCTCTTGCCCATCTCCTTGAGCATGTAGTTGAGTGCAAAAAATTTGGTGTCGTCAAATGGCATTGAGGGCATCAGCGAACGCGCCGTATAAGCAGCTGGATTGCGAAAGTGACCCAGCAGCCACGCATCCGAGCGCATCACACCCGACCAGTTCAGCGGCGGCGCAATCTCACGACCCAGCCCATACTCACCGATCATAGCTTGCAAAACTGTGTTCAGTCTTCTTTGATACTTCTCAGATTCATCAACACGAGAGGCAAACTTGAAGTTGGGATAAAACCCTATCAAAAGACCCGGAAAGCGCTGCTCAAGCTGCATCAACAAGGTATATTGCTTTGTCGCCAAGAACTTGTGATCTATCTCCTCTCCCTTCTCCTGAATCCGCTCAGCTAAAGTCGATCCCAAAATGTTTTCCGGGAACGTACGCTCAAACCAAGCTCTGTCTGTCGGCTTGACATGACTATCAAATCCTTCCAATCTGTGACAGGAGGCGCAACCTTGAGTCGCAAAAACTGTTTGGCCAAAGTGCAAGTTGCGTAGCTCAGTTGGGGCAATCGGTTCTTCCCATGGAAGCTTTGCTCCCGCTTCCCATTGAGCAATAGAGACTTTTTGATCCACTTCAGAGTGTGTTTTGCGCATTCCTGTCTGCGCCATCAAGAAGGCCATGAGATCCTCCACCTCTTGATGATCGAGGTGGAAGTTGGGCATTGTCGAAGAGGGCAAATCTGCTTGAGGCCAGACAATCGACTCTTTGACATACCAGGGGTAGGAGAGTCCAATCTGTGTCAGCTCAGGTCCAATAGATGCGCGTGAAAGACCCGCAATACGGTGGCAGGCGTAGCAGCTTTGTGAGATATAGAGCTCGCGTCCCCGCTCATAGTGAGCAAAGAGTGGGCCGCGCTTCAAGGTAGCAATCAGCTGCTTGTCTTGGACAGCGCTCAAATAGCCCTCTTTTGCCTCTTCATACTCTTGCAACTTTTTGCTCTGCTCTTCAATCACCTTTGCCTTGGTAAAAGATTGCTGATTAACAAGAAGCTGCAATTGATTCACATCCTCAGCAGCAGAAGCAACTTTGAGCAGCTCTTCTGCCCTCTCTTCAGAGCCCACAATTTGCTCTACAGAGCTGGCGATATTACCACCCTCTTTCAAAAAGGCGATCTGTCCCTCTAAGGCATCAATCTGAGTGGGCGTCAGCAAAAAGTTTTGTCGCTCAATTTCCAAATAGCGAATTGTCTTCTCAACATCTCGCTTAGCAATCAGCCGCTGCAGATTGAGTAGAGCGAGAAGAGCCTCTTTTTCATCTTCTACAGCCTCTCTTAGATCCGCAAGCTGCTGCTCCTTAGCAGCAGTCAATTGATTGATCTGCATCACAGTGGAGCTAACATCATCTTGCGCTGTTTGGTGGCATTGCATGCATTTCGCTTCAATCAACGGCCCCACCAGCAGTGGCTTAGTTTGAAAAGTTAGATCATGGCCCGGCTTGCCATTATACCGTTTTGAAAAGGGGGGGTCAAAGCGCTCATCAAGCTCCAAAAATTGCGGAGTGAGTCCAGCGTGCGCCTCTTCATAATCTGAGACCGGCCCATGCGCTCTTTTGGCCACAAGTGAGCGGCCATTTCCGCTGTGACATGAAGTGCATCCATACTCTTCAACGGGATGAAACTCAAAAGGCTTTGTCTCAGCACCAATCAATGGATGCGCATTCAGAGCCCCTCGATATTTTTGCAGCTTTTGTGGCGCATTCAAAAAGACGTAGTCAGGGTTAGGCTCTTGATGGGGAATTCCACTCTCATCGAGGATGGGATTGTCATTGACATCGAGCGCCACTCTTGTTGGAGAGAAGTGAGGCAGATTCATCGCAACGTGACAAGAGGTGCAGCGATCAATAATCTCAGGACCATTTTCTGGATCAGGAATGATGATCTGTTTGATGCCAACATCAAAAGGAGCAGGCTTGTCGCTTCTCAATTTTTCTAACTTTTTGTAGGCAAATTGATAGCTTTTGTATTCAGGGAAAAGCTCTTTGTAGACAAAGACGGAGATGGCAAAGACAACAAGAAGCGCAAAGAAAATCAATGCCGCCTGATAGATGTTTTGATACTTCATCTAATGCCTCGCAAAGTTCTCCGTCCATGGCCAGATCCAGCTCCAGTTAGGTCCTCTAAAGAACACACCGATAACTACCAAAACGCCTTGAATGGTCATAAAAGTTGTGTAGAGGAAGATGGCGAAGTAGCGGCTCCTATGAAACCAAACGCCTTGACCATGCGGATTGCGATCAATATAGGGGATCACCGCCAACCCCAAAACAATCAATGTCGGAATCCCCACACCGCCCCAAAAAGCGTTGTAAGCAACCATCTCCTGCAGACCTAAGAAGTACCACGGCGCCTTAGAGGGATTGGTCGGTTTGGATGGGTCGGCAATCTCTTCCAAAGGAGCATCAATAAAGATGGAAAGCAGAACAACCAGCGCTGTTGTGGCTAAAAAGACCATCAGTTCGGCACGCAAAAGATGGGGCCAAGTAAAAATCGTATTCTCAGGACCGCGATCCACAGTTGGATTATTGCCACGTACAAGCTCCATCAATCCATATGTTCTTCGTACACCTGGAGCAAAAGACTCTTTAGTGTCAGAGCGCTGCACAACTCTGTAGGGATCAGGCCGATATTTGTCAGCAGGACGCGCCAATCCGCCATCTTTTCGAATGCGCCAAAAGTGAACACCCAAAAACATACCCAAAAGACCTGGAAGCACCATCACATGCAAGACATAGAAACGAATCAACGCATCCTGCCCTACCGTTGTAGATCCAAGCAGCATCAACTTGTTGATGTTGTATTGCATGCCGGGAATGCTCGGCACATAGCCAGCAATCTCAGAACCAACAGTGATCGCCCAAAAGGCGAGCTGATCCCACGGAAGCAAATAGCCCGTGAAAGACATAAAGAGTGTGATCACCATCAGCATGACGCCGATGACCCAGTTAAATTTGCGCGGCCCCTTATAGGCGCCCATGTAGAAAACGCGGCTCATGTGCAGAAAGACGAAGAGCACCATCAGTTGAGCGCTCCATCTATGAACGTTACGCCACATCATAGCAAAGGGTGTTGTGTCAAGCCAGTCGACCAAAATGTCATAGGCGCGATCCACGGCTGGCACATAGAAAAACATCAAAACGACACCCGTGATCACAAGAAGAAAGAAGAGGCTAGTTGTGATCGTACCAAGACCCAATGTGTGGAAGGGATCAACTACAGTTTTGTGACATTTGACGGGGTGGATATGCAGAAAGAAGTTCTTAAAAACTACTTCTGAACGGTCTACATCATTGTTCGGATAGTTATGGCGAAAAATGGAGCGGACAAATTCTGCCGGCATCCCTTCTAATGTGCGCCAAAAACCTTTTCTCTTCTCACCTTGAAATTTTGCCACTATGCCCTCGGACTATACCACGCCTCTGCTGGCATTTGGATCTGTCGCCCTTTGTCAACCAGCAGTTCACCTGAAGCTCCTTTGTAAACCTGAAAATAGACAAGCGGCAAAGGAGCGGGGCCGCCAGTATTTTTTCCATCCAAATCATAGGTCGAACCGTGACAGGGACATTTGTAGCCAATCTCAACGCTGTTTACTGTACAGCCAAGATGTGTGCAAATCGCTGTCATACAACGCACTTTACCACGAAAAACCTCCAGGAAAACTTTTTGCAGCGGCATAAAGACGCGTCCTTCAGAAGAGAGAACATCTTCTGGCCTACCCAAAGAGAATACAGAGGGTGGAATTTTGAGTGCGTTGGGATATAAAAAACCGCCCATTGCAGCAGATAAAACGCCGCCGACACCCGCAACAGCGCCCCATCCGACGAGTGCAAGAAACTTTCTTCTGGAGGGTTTTTCAACCTTTCCACGCTTTCCACTGTTAAGACTGTCACGATACTTAGGCATCGTCTTCCTCGCGAAATATTTGGTACTTTGTCTCTTCGAGATCGTCAAAGTGCCCTTTTTTCATTTGACGCAAGAAGATGACAAAGGCTGCAAAGCCTGTGAGCAAGGAGAATAGCACAAAACATATTATTTCCATCATCCAATCCAACGAAATGAGTAGTTCATTACATCCATCGTGACTGCTTGGGTGGGGCACTTCTCCGCACAAAGACCGCAGCGAATACAGAGATCCTCATCCTTCAACATCGCTGTCCCAAGTTGGTCCAACTCCCGATTGCTCATAGTCGCTGAGTCAACTCCAAAGTAGTTGTCGACAGCTTTTCGCAAGTCATTTTGATCGAGATTCATCGAGGAAAGTGTTACCTGCTTCAAACAATTGGTCGGACAGACATCCACACAACCATTACACTTAATACAGAGAGAGCCATCAAAAACAGGTGATACATGACACTGTAAACAGCGATTCGCCTGCTTGTGAACCTCCTCAGCAGTATAGTTGTTCTCCACAAGCCTCAGATCTCTCTTGCGTTGATCTGCTGGCTGCATCGTCGGCAGCGCCCACACCTCTCGCAGATAGCTCTTGTCACGCATCGGAGGTATTGTAACAAACTCACCCAAAAACTCCTGATAGGGCTTTGTTCCACGAAGATCAGAGTCGATCGAAAGTGCCGCTTCCTGTCCATGCTTCACCGCTGTAATAAATAGTGCCGGTCCAAATGCTGCATCACCACCAGCATAAACGCCTTTGAGTGACGTTCTGCATGTTCCCTTTTCTGTTTTAATGACTCCCCGTTCCTGTTCAATCTCCTCATCCCAACCATCAAAGATAGAGGTATCCATTGATTGGCCAATTGCCAAAATGATTGTATCGCATGGAATGACAAATTCTGTATCGGGAATGAAGTCAGGTGCAAATTGTCGATCTGCATCAAACAGAGAGCGAATACGCTGCAGACGAATACCAGCAACTTTGCCATCACCAGAGCGCTCTACATCGATTGGACCCACTCTATTGACAATCTCAATTCCCTCTTCAACACCATCTTCAATTTCAAACTCATCAGCTGTCTGCTCATCGCGTGACTCTAAGCAGACCATCGTCACATGATCTGCCCCATTGCGCACAGAGGAACGTGCTACATCAAAGGCGACATTTCCTCCACCAATCACCACTACTCGTTTGCCAATCTCCCACTTCTCATCGGCACACAGTTTGCGCAAATACTCGACACCACGAATGATGTCAGGCTTTTGGAAGGCCTCCATTGGCAGTTCGCGACTAAGCCAAAGACCATTGCCAATGAAAACAGCATCATAGCGTTTTCTCAACTCACTCATTGTGATGTCTTTGCCAACTTTGGTGTTGTAAAAGACTTTGGCACCCAGATATTCGATAGCGTGACACTCATTGATCGCCACATCATTTTTCAAGCGGTAGTTAGGCACGCCGTAGGTGAGCATACCACCTGGAAGTGGCATCTGTTCATAGACATCAACTCTATAGCCTAAGCGCAGAAGGTCATGGGAGCAAGTCAAACTCGCCACACCAGCGCCGATGCAGGCAACTGAGAGGCCATTTGGTTTGGGAGTGGTTGATCCGCGCGCGTAGCTATATTCGAGCGATTTGATGTGCGCCTCTTTGTCGAGACCAAACCACTCATCAAGGTAGCGCTTTTGTGCGCGGATAGTGAGTGTCTTGTCAACACGGTCACGACGACAGGCGATTTCGCATGGAGCGCCGCAGATAATACCGCAGATTGAAGCAAAAGGATTGGGGCCGCGCGCAATTTTATAGCCCTCCATCAGATCACCTGCGTGGATTGCCATCATGTATCCGCGACCATCTGTTTTGACAGGACAGCCGTGGCGACAATCAATTTGCCGCAAAAAGTAGTCAAGATCAGGAATGACCACCTCATAGGCTTCTCGATAGATTTTCTTCAGCTCTTCACTCATGGCAAAAAAAGTAGCAGAAAAGAGTAATAGTGACTAGACTATCGATATGAAAATCATCAATATATCCGCTTTAGAAATTTTGGACTCACGTGGAAACCCCACTGTGCGCGTCACTGTTGAAACTGAAAACTCTGTAGGTGTAGCCTCTGTTCCTTCTGGCGCTTCCACCGGCGAACATGAAGCTTTAGAGCTGCGTGACGGCGATAAAAAGCGCTACAACGGCAAGGGTGTTCTCAAAGCGTGTGAACATGTGAACAGAGATTTGCACAAACTGCTTGTTGGCCACGATATCTTTGATCAAGTGGGCATTGACAGCAAAATGATCGAAGCGGATGGCAAAGAGGACAAGTCCCGTTTTGGTGCCAACGCTATCTTGGGTGTTTCGCTTGCCTGTGCAAAAGCAGCTGCCGCTGCCAAGCAAGAGCCGCTCTACCGCTATTTGGGAGGCCCTACAGCGCAATTGCTTCCCTGCCCAATGATGAATTTGATTAATGGTGGAGCGCACGCAGATAACTCTCTCGATATTCAAGAGTTCATGATCCGTCCCTTTAAAGCACCCTCCTTTGGCGAGGCAGTGCGTTACGGCGCTGAGATCTTCCACGCACTTAAAACGATCCTGAAAAAAAAGGGTCAGATCACAGCGGTAGGCGATGAGGGTGGCTTTGCTCCAAATCTTGGTTCTGATGATGAAGCGCTATCCACTCTTCTTGAGGCAATAGAAGCAGCAGGTTATAGCGATAAGGTGAGCCTCGCTCTTGATTGTGCCGCTTCCGAATTCTATAAAGAGGGCAAGTACCTTAATCGTAGCTCCAATGAGCAGGTAGACTACTTAGAAACGCTCTGCTCCAAATATCCAATTGACTCTGTCGAAGATGGAATGGCAGAAAATGACTGGGAGGGCTGGAAAACACTCACCGACCGCCTTGGAAAGAAGGTGCAACTGGTTGGTGATGACCTGTTTGTTACCAATGTCAAATTCCTCCAAAAGGGACTAAGAGAAGGCGTTGCCAACAGCATTTTGATCAAGGTGAACCAGATCGGCACATTGACTGAGACGCTAAAATGCATTGAACTTGCTCACTCTCATGGTTATACCACTGTTCTCTCTCATCGCTCTGGTGAGACGGAGGATACGACTATTGCTGACATTGCTGTGGCAACAGGCGCTGGCCAGATCAAAACCGGCTCTCTTTCGAGATCTGATCGCGTTGCGAAATACAACAGGCTGCTGGAGATAGAGGCAGAGCTTGGTGTAAACTCTTCATATAGAGATAGTAACCTCTGTAGACGTGAAGGTCGCTGTCCCTCTGCAGGATAAAAATATATTTTGAAAATAGCGCATGATCTGTTAATATAACTCTCAGGGGGAGTTGGATGCGCTGTTGTGTGGCACTATTTGGTGAGGCTGAGAAGGGAGAATACCGCACAGCTTATCATTGTCAAGATCTTGCGGATCTGGCAACGCATCTTGGTGAACCACCAACGCAAGAGAGCCTGGGGCTTCATTTTGCTATTCAATCACTACTTTACAGCTGCCCAGTGGTCTTCTTTCGTGTCAAAGAGGAGGGTTTTAGTGAGGAGGACTACCTCTTTGGGCTAGACTTCTTGCAGGATCACAAAAAGTTTCCCAAAATTTCAGCGCTTGGAATGCCTGGTGTTGGTGAGCGTACGATTATTGAAGCGACGAAGCCTGTTTGTTCGCTTTACAGCAGTCTACTCATTCTAAATGAGCGCGATCTCTACGACTACCTAACTAGCAAGTAACTTCTTCTGAGAAATACTCAGTCAAACCTTCTGGTGTAGCTTTCATTGATCTTTCACCCGCTTGCCAGTTTGCGGGGCAAACTTCGCCATTTTCTTCGAAGAAGATTAGCGCATCGAGCATACGAATCGCCTCATCAACGCTTCTTCCAAGTGGTAGGTCGTTGACAAGAGAGTGGCGTACAACGCCCTCTTGGTCGATCAAGAATAGGCCACGGTAGGCAATACCTTGGTCCTCTTTGAGGACACCATAGTCTCTTGCGACAGATTTGTTTAGGTCACCGATAAGCGGATAGGTGACACCTTCGATTCCGCCTTGAACGCGTGGAGTGCTGAGCCAGGCGAGGTGAGAGAAGCAGCTGTCTACAGAGCAGCCGACCACTTCAGCGCCACGCTTTTTGAATTCATTGAGTTTGTCTTGGAAGGCGTGTAGTTCGGTTGGGCAGACAAAGGTAAAGTCGAGAGGGTAGAAGAAGAGGACGACATATTTACCTTTCATGGAGGCTAGGGAAAAGTTTTCTTGAACAACTCCATTGACAACGGCGTTTTCACTGAATTGAGGGGCAGATTTACCAGTTAGCATAGTGTCCTCCTGAGGTTGTGAATGCACTGGAGAGGATTCGAACCTCTGACCGCCTGGTTCGTAGCCAGGTACTCTATCCAGCTGAGCTACCAGTGCAAAATAGGTAGCGCCAGTGTAGGCAAACGGCCAGATTATTGCAATCAAGAAATCTGTCCTTGTACAGAAGGATAGATTCAGGAAAATCCTACCTTGTAGATGATTTACCCCTCCGAAAAATGGCAACACTCTCCTACAAAAACTTTACTATAAGTCAATCTTTTGTTTATTAAACCTTAACTTTAATATTATATACTAACCAAAAAGGCAAGGTTTAAAATGGTAAATCCCCTAGGAACAAGCATCAGAAGGTTTCTTCCTTTTGCAGTCTTAGATCTAGAAGATCTTGGGATTCGTCGGAGGGTAACGCTCGTAGCGACATTGACATTCGCCAGCATTCTCGCATTCCGCTCTGGGCGCAAGGGGCTGGGGCTTGGAATCGGCGCCCTTGTTGGGATGGGAGCTCTGGCCTACCGTCGCTTTAGAAGGCAACCAAATCCTTTCCCAAATGGAACTGTTGCTACTTTTGGATGCTTTCCTGATGAAAACGACCTCAGAAGTTTTTATCGCTATAGTGAGTCTCTAGAGCTACAAGTTTCTCATAGAATCGAACGAGGGAAGGCGGCACAGCATCTCTTTGAATTTCTGGATGATCCAAAGCAGTATCTTATTTTGTCATATGGAATGATGGATGGTAGCTACGTAACACTGCCTCCTTTGATCCGAGAATGTGCCTGTGTCAACTCAGGTAATTTCAATCGCTTTATGACGGATCGAAGAACTCAACTTGAAACTAGCCTACTTCAAAATGTCGTGACCAATTTCCCCCCTGAAAGTAGTGAAATTCGCTATCTCGGTTTTGGTGCAGGCGAGCTACTGCAGGATTTTATCAATGTTGGAAACTTGATGCGAGCCGGCTACAAGAAGATTGAAGTGGTTTTGGTTGATCCAGCACTCAAGCTTGTAGCTAATGACGATGAGATGAGAGATCAAGATCAGTTTGAATTTCTTTTTGCGGTTGCTCATGAACTTGGAATCAAGTTTTCAGTTGAATACCATCACTCATATAGAAACACATCAGGTAAATTTCACATTATCGCAGCAATTGATCACGACTACTTTCTCTCAACAGCTTTTGAAGATAGTGTTGCTGTACACAGCCTACTCAAACCAAATGGGCGCTATTATCTTGCGTTTGACCGATATGATTTAATATTCGATCACATCGGATGCCAAAAGGTAAACTGCGGCTACAAACCCATTGAAAAAGAGGTTTTAGATCCTGATCAAAGAGAGTTAACGCTGGAGTTTTCGAATAAACATCCAAGTGCTTACCACTGGATACTCCGTTTTCGAGCTTATGCAAGTCAAGTTTCAAAACTACATTTGACTATGCCTAGGCCGCACAAAAAAAACTACTTAGGAGTCCCAACAGGTGAGCCCGACCTCCAAATGTCTTTGGAGAGTATGACTCTCTTCTTTAGGTTACTAGCCCCCCATCTTGATGAATTTACTCTTTCATTTTGTGAAGACACTAACTAGCGACTGCTGCCTTAAGGAGACTCGGTTATTGGAGATCCTTTTATCTCTGTAAGGGAAACAAATCTCAATGCTCGACATATTCAGTAAAGTGCTATAGAAATAAACCTATGAACATTGTGATCATGGGAGCGGGTAGTATCGGCGAGCATCTCGCCATGATCTTCTCGCAAGAAGGCTACCGTATCATGTTGATCGACACCGATCCGCATAAGCTCGACCGAGCCGCAAGAGAGCTCGATATCGGTACAAGAGTCGGCGATGCCACCGACTGGGAACTTCTAGAAGAACTCCTTGACTTCGCCCCCGATGTCCTCATTGCTCTCACTAACGACGACGAAAAAAACCTAGTCTGCTGCAACATGGGCAAGCAGCTCGGATACCCCAAAACTATCGCGCGCGTGCGCAAAACAAAGTATTTCCTTCAAAGTCGCATCAACTTCGAGCAGATCTTCTGCGTCGACCACCTCATTGGCCCCGAAAAACTCACAGCCGATTCAATCGCCAACATGGTCTTGATGCCCGGATCAAGCGCCATCGAAAGTTTTGCCCACGGCCATGTTCAGATGAGAACTATCAAAGTGCCACCCATGTGGCGCAAAGACAAAGTGCCGCTTAGTAACAAAAAAGAGCTCGAACTGCCAAAAGATGTCATGGTCGCTCTCATCAAAAGACGCGCCGAAAAGATGGTCCACGGAAAGACTGTCGCTCACAAAGAGCAGATCATCTTCCCCCATGGACATGATGTGATTCTTCCCAAAGATGAAGTCACCTTCATTGGCAAGACTGGGCCCATTCGTGAGCTCCACCGCTTTTTTGGTGTTACCACTACCAAACCGCGCTCTGTCATGATCTGCGGTGGCTCACTCATCGCTGGTCACCTCTCCCGCTCTTTGCGAGACAATCAAATCCGCACAGTCATCATGGAAAAAGACTTTGAGAAGTGCAAATTTCTCGCAGAGGTATTGCCGCACGCCACCATCGTCAATAGAGATGGTGTCGACTACCGCTATTTGCAACAGGAAAAAGTAGGGGAATATGATGTCTTTGTCGCCGTCACACGCGATGACGAAATCAACTTTTTAGCTGGAAACATTGCGCGCAACTTGGGCTGCCAAAATGTGATCACATCCCTTTCAGACACAAGCTATCAGCCACTGACTGAGCAACTCGGTATCACACAAACTGCATCACCTAGAGTCAATGCTGCCAATCGCATTCTCTCCATCGCACGTAAAAAAACCATCGCATCGATGGTATCGATGTATAACAACCAAGCGGAAATCATGGAGATGAAGGTATCACATGATTCTAAGCTCGCCGGCATCCCCATTCGCTTTTTGGGCCCCCATCTGCCCAAAGATATGCTGATTGTTGTGATCCAAAGTAGAGGACGCATCTTCATCGCTGATGGTGATCGCGTCTTGTCGCCTGGTGATACAGTGATTGTGATCTGCTCACCCAAACATGTGGATGATTTGAGGACCCTCTTCTAATGCACTACAGAGATGTGGCTCGCGCTCTTGGCTTCTATCTATGGATCCTACTGATTCCACTCGCTATCCCAACTGGTATTGCCATCTACACCGATTGGATCGCAGAAGCCTCAGCATTTCCCCAGCCCCACTCCGCCTTCGCTTTTTTGCTCACCATGACTATCACTGCCCTGCTCGGGTTGATCTTCTGGTTCTGCGGCCTCAGAAGCCATCACCATCTCTTTAGGCGGGAGGGACTTCTCCTCGTTTTGATCGTCTACTTTCTCACACCTGCAATTGGCGCCCTACCCTTTTGGCTCAACGGCACACTCTCCAACCCTGTCGATGCCTACTTCGAAGCCGTCTCCGGCTTTACAACCACTGGCGCCTCCGTCATGGAAGCGAAGCAATACAACCCCCTAACAGGAGAAGAGGTGCCCATCGAAACCTCCTTCTGTATCGATCGCGATGTTGAATATGAATATTATGGAACCATTACACCCATTCTAGCTGCTGATGGAGAGCCGCTATACACAGGTATTGCTGCGGTTTCCAAAGCTCTTATCTTTTGGCGCAGCTTCATGCAGTGCCTCGGTGGTGGTGGAATTGTCGTTCTCTTTGTCGCCATCTTGCCAGCGCTTGGTGTCGGTGGTAAAATCCTCTATCAAACAGAGGTGACTGGTCCCTCAAAAGAGTCGATCTTCCCCAGAGTGAAAGAGACAGCCAGCATGCTTTGGAAGGTCTACCTTGGTCTCATTTTTGCCGAAACCATTCTGCTCTACCTCACCAATGAACGGATGCCGCTCTTTGATGCTCTCAACATCAGCTTCTCCACTCTTTCGACCGGAGGATTTGCTCCAACAAGCGGCAGCATAGCTACCTACCAAAGTCTTCTAACAAACTGGATCGTTATCCTCTTTATGATCATGGGAAGTGTCAACTTCACCCTCTACTTTCTCTGCATGCGTGGCAAATTCTCCAAACTCAATGACCCAGAACTAAAAGCCTTCCTCTCTATTATTTTGGTCACTGTTTTGCTCATCGCTTGGCAACTATTTGGAGTGATGCGTGATGCAATTTCAAATACAGATGGCACCTTTTTTTCCCTTTGGGAAGGAATCTCCTATGGCGCCTTTATGGCTGTTTCAGCACAAACCTCCACCGGATTTGTCGTCTCCAACTTCGATGTCTGGCCCTTTTCCACACAAGTACTGCTACTGATTCTCTTTTTTGTCGGCGGTATGGCTGGGTCAACAGCAGGAGGTATCAAAATTGTGCGGCAACAAACCTTCTTCCGCATCTTGCTCAATAAAATTGAGACAATCTTTCGCCCCGACACAGTGCGTGAATACCGACTCGGTTCGAGCATCATCTCCACACGAACAGCGATGACCGTTCTCTGCTTCTTTTTGATTGTAGGTAGTTTGACTATTCTCTCCACCTACCTCTTCGTTGTAGATGGAATTGATCCTGAAACGAGCCTGACCACTGCAGGCTGTATGATCAATAATGTGGGCATTGCCTTTAGAGCAGCAGGCCCAACTCACAGCTTTGCCTTCTTGCCGCCCCTTAGCAAGCTCTGGTCTATTTTCATGATGATCGCTGGAAGACTTGAGTTCTTTGCCCTCCTAATTGCTTTTGTTCCCGCCTTTTGGCGAAGGAGCTAAAAAAACCCGGCATTTCTGCCGGGTTCTTTTGAGCTAGGAATGACTACATCATTCCCATGCCGGGCATTCCGCCCATGCCACCCATACCGCCCATTCCAGGCATGCCTCCCATTCCCCCCATACCGGGCATTCCGCCCATAGGAGCACCACCAGGAGCAGCATCCTCTTTCGGCTGAGGCTTGTCACTCATCATCGCCGCCGTTGTCAAAAGCAATCCCGACACCGAACCTGCGTGACGAAGCGCGCTCTTTGTCACCATCACTGGATCAATCACACCCGCCTCAATCATATCCATGAACTCATCAAGAAGGCCGTTGTATCCCCAGTTAGCCTTCTCCTTCTCCTCATAGATCTTCTGCGCAATCAAATTGCCCTGACGCCCACAGTTGTCCGCAATCGCTGTTGCTGGAGCAAAGACCGCCATACGCAAAATCTGAACACCAATCTGCTGATCACCATGAAGTTTTAGCCCATCCAATGCATCCACCACACGCAATAGCGCAACACCACCACCAGGAACAATGCCCTCAGCAGCAGCAGCTCTCGTCGCATGCAACGCATCTTCAATGCGCATCTTCTTCTCTTTCATCTCAGTCTCAGTCGCAGCTCCAGCACGGATCACTGCAACACCACCCGCCATCTTCGCAAGGCGCTCTTCCAGCTTCTCACGATCATAGTCAGATGAACAGTTAGCCAACTCACCACGGATCTGAGCCTCACGCGCTGCAATACGGTCATGATCACCCATGCCATCGACAAGCGTTGTCTCCTCTTTTCCAATCTTGATGCGCTTCGCCATACCCAAAACCTCAGGTCCAACCTCCTCAAGCTTCAATCCAAGCTCTTCGGAAACAACAGTAGCTCCACTCAAGCAGGCGATATCTTCCAACATAGCCTTGCGACGATCACCAAATGCAGGCGCCTTCACCGCACAAACCGGCAAGCCACCCTTCAACTTGTTCACTACAAGTGTCGCCAACGCCTCGCCATCCACATCCTCTGCAATGATCAAAAGCGGCTTTGGACCATTCTCCATCACCTTCTCCAAAAGAGGAACAAGCTCTTTCGCCGTAGAAATCTTGTTCTCAACGAGCAAGATCGCAGCATTTTCCAATTCAACTGTCATGCTGTTTGGATTGGTGATGAAGTAGGGCGACAAGAAACCCTTGTCAAACTGCATACCCTCAACAACGTCAAGCTCAGTCTCAATACCCTTCGCCTCATCCACTGTGATGATGCCATCCTTCCCAACACGCTTCATCGCATTGGCAATGATCGCACCAATCTCAGGATCATTGTTCGCCGAAATTGTCGCAATCTGCTCAATCTCCTCATGCTTCCCAATCGGACGCGCCAGCTTAGAAAGCTCCACACAGAGCGCCTCCACTGCCTTGTCAATGCCGCGTTTCACTTCCATCGCATTGCAGCCAGCTGCCAAGTTACGGACACCCTGATTGAAAATCGCCTCAGCTAAAACAATCGCTGTCGTCGTTCCATCACCAGCCACATCAGCAGTCTTTGCAGCCACCTCTTTAACCAGCTGAGCTCCCATGTTCTCAAACTTGTCCTTGTGCGCAACCTCTTTGGCAACCGTCACACCATCCTTCGTGCTAAGTGGAGCCCCAAAACTCTTCTTGATCACAACATTACGACCCTTAGGCCCAAGCGTCACAATCACAGCTTTTGCCAATTTGCGAATCCCCTCTTGGATCGACTTCAATGCATCTTCTTGAAATTTAAAAATCTTACTCATGTCAACCCCTTATACAAGTACGCCTAAAATATCTTTCTCGCTGAGGATTAAAAACTCCTCATCGCCCTCTTTCACCTCTGTTCCTGCATAAGAGGAGAACAAAACGCGCTCTCCCACTTTTACAGAAAGCTCTTCACGCTTCCCATTGTCATCCAAACGACCCGGACCAACGGCGATCACCTCGCCCTCCTGCGGCTTTTCTTGCGCTGAATCGGGCAGAATAATGCCACCCTTAGATGATTCAGCCTTAAAACGTTTTACAAGCACTCGATCACTCAACGGTTTGATTTTGTCCATTTTAGACTCCTTAATTATACGATTTGAGGGGGAGATTTTACCGAGTGGTCACCGAAAAGTCAATGTGATATTGTAAAGAACAATTAAAAAATTAATATAACAGATATTTGGCGCGTATTGGCAGGAATTTCTCCCGATCCTTCTGGATGATTTCCCGCAGCTTCCAGGTTATAAATTGTTCATCATTAAAGATACGCAAGACATCGTGACTGCCATTGAGCTGATGGAAGGCCGCCAGCTTTCCCTTCGCTTTGACAAGCTGCCGCATGGACTCCTCAAACTGTTTGGGATAGAGAGTCTTTAAAACACCGATCATTGTGTACTGCGTCGTTAGCGGCAGATATTGATCACTATCTGTGATCACAATCCGGACACCCTCACAATCCTGCAGTTTATACTTCCCGTAAAAGGGCTTGAAATAGAAGGGCTTGAACTTTACCCCCGGTAATCGCTGATTGTTTAATCTTTCAGCATAGCTGTGCGCATCGATCCAAGGCGCTCCAACAATTTTGAAGGGCAGAGTGTAGCCGATGCCAATGCTCATGAAGCTACAGTGACCTATGATCCCTGTTGTGGCATAGAAAAAGGGGGTGTCTGCCTCTGGGATCTGAGGGCTGAGGGGCACCCAAGGGAGTTCTGTTTCATCAAAGGTCATCCCTCTCTTCCAGCCGCGCATCGGCACCACTGTGAGATCGCATCCAACTCGATATTCAGAGTTAAAAAAGCGCGCTAACTCACCAGCTGTCATCCCATGACAATATGGAACAGAAATATAGGAGACAAAGGAGCGATGCATCTCATTGAGAGTTGGACCATCCACGATATGTCCCCCTAGAGGATTGGGTCGATCGAGAACAATCACAGGAATTTTTTTGCGCGCAGCCTCTTCCATGCAGTAAAAAAGTGTTGTGATGTAGGTGTATCCACACGTTCCAATATCCTGAATATCATATACAAGCACATCAACCCTTGAGAGCATTTCATCATTTGGCCGTTTTGATTGGCCATGCATGCTCATGATGGGGACTGAGCCTATTTTGCTATGGTCAATTTTTGCGCCAGCGTGTGCATTTCCAAAGTAGCCATGTTCTGGAGCGAAGACGACGGAGACGTTGTAGCCATAACGTTGTAATAGGTCGAGTGTTGTGTCGTGATCGTGGTTGACAGCTGATTGGTTAGAGATGAGTCCAATGCGCCGATTTTTGATGTGCTGTTTATAGCGCCCATCGCGAACAAGAACGTCGGCACCAACTTGTACAAAAGCTTGCAGGGAAGCGGTTAGCATTAGAAGAGGCAAAAGGACTTTCCATTTCATGGCTGCTGGAGTATACCATATGGGCAAATCAAAACGGTAGAGAATTCGCGACATTTAGGATCGATCTGTGTATGATACCTCCATGGAACTGAACCAAGAACAACTAGATGCAGCTTTGCATGAAGATGGACCTATGCTCGTTTTGGCTGGAGCGGGCTCTGGAAAGACACGCATCGTCACCTACCGCATCGCCAAGCTGATCGAAAGGGGTGTACTGCCCGAAGAAATTTTAGCCGTTACCTTCACAAACAAAGCGGCGCGCGAGATGCAAGAGCGTATCCACAATCTTCTGCATGCCACATGCTATGAGGGCTACCCAACTATCTCTACCTTTCATAGCCTCGGTGTCCAAATCTTACGCGAATCGGCGCACCATCTCGGCTACTCCAACAACTTCACCATCTACGATGAAGAGGATACAAACAAACTACTTAAGGGCTGCCTTGAATCACTCGACGCCCCCAAAGAGAAGAGTCTGCTCAAAATGACGCGCTCAATCATCTCCAATTCCAAAAATGAGCTGCTTGGACCAGATGATCTCGACCTGACTGGAGCAAAACCGCAGCTTCAACAGCTGGTGCCACAAGCCTACCGGCTTTACAAAGAGAGATTACAGCAGGCTAATGCGCTTGACTTTGATGATCTGCTATTGATGCCGGTGCAGTTATTTCGTTCCTGCCCTGAGGTTTTAGAGAGCTATCAGAGGCGTTGGCGCTACATGAGCATTGATGAGTATCAAGATACCAACCATGCTCAGTATATGTTAGCCAAGCTTTTGGTTTCGAAGAGTCAGAATATTTTGGTTGTGGGGGATCCCGATCAGTCGATTTATAGTTGGCGCGGCGCGAACATCAAGAACATCTTGAATTTTGAGCGCGACTATCCAGGTGCAAAGACGGTGAGGTTGGAGCAGAACTACCGTAGTCGCTCCAATATTTTGGATGCCGCCAACGCGTTGATTGAGCACAACCAGAGTCGTTTAGAGAAGAATTTATGGAGTGATCTTGGAGAGGGGGAGATGATCCATCTCTTTGTAGCGGGCAATGAGAAGGAGGAGGCTGCTTACGTTGTGCGTGAGCTGGAGCATCTGCATGATTTTCATAAGATTCCGCTTTCAGAGATTTCGATCTTCTACCGCACGAACTTCCAATCTCGTATTTTTGAGGACTTTTTGCTTAGAAGGCAGATTCCCTACACGATTGTGGGGGGTATTAGCTTCTATCAGAGGAAGGAAATCAAGGATGTTTTGGCCTTTTTGCGAGTTGTGGAGTCTGATTGCGATGCGATTTCGTTTGCTCGAACGGTCAATCTACCAAAAAGGGGAATTGGTCCGACAACCCTGCAAAAGATTTTTGATTCTGATCGTGCCAACCTGCTTGGGCCCTACTCAATCAAGCTGACGCCAAAGATTGAGGGTGGTTTGCGGGAGTACCGCGAGCTAATTCACTATTTACGTCAGGTGAAGGAAAAGGAGCCGCTGCACAAATTGGTTTTGGAGACGATTCGTGAGAGTCGCTACTTGGATGTTTTGCGGGAGGATAAGGAGACTTATGAGGATCGCAAGGCGAACGTTGAGGAATTGGTTGCCAAGGCGCGTGAGTGGGAGGGGGAGTCACTTTTGGCCTTTTTGGAGGAGCTCTCTTTAAAATCTTCTTTGGATGAAGCCGAGCAGCCAGATGATGCGTTGAATTTGATGACGGTCCATAATGGTAAGGGACTTGAGTTCAACACGGTCTTTTTAGTGGGAATGGAGGAGGATCTATTTCCGCATGTGAACAGTCGCGATTCGTTTGAATCTGTGGAAGAAGAAAGGCGTCTTTGCTATGTAGGAATGACGAGGGCGAAGGAGAGGCTTTACTTGACGGCGGCTGAGACCAGGTTTTTATGGGGTCAGCACAAGCAGATGAGACCGAGTCGTTTTCTTCGCGAAATACCGCGTCACTATCTCGAGAGATGTGACACATGATGTATTTTGGTAGGGGAACCGATGCGTCAGGAATTTACGCAACAGACAAAACAGCTTCAGCGGCTGATTTTATCACCACAAATGCAACAGGCGCTGCACCTTCTGCAGCTGCCTATTCAAGAGCTATCCACACTAATTGATGAGGAGCTCTCGCTCAATCCGCTTTTAGAATATCCAGAATCTGCTGTTGAGGTAATGCCGGAGGTATCGAAAGAGAGCCGAAGCTCTTCGATGCGTGAAGAGGAGGATTTGCGCGCCTTCATTGAAAATACTGTTGCCTATGAAGAGTCCCTCTCTGACTGTTTATTGCGTCAGGCGCACGAGACCTTTGAAAAGCAAAAAGAGTTAGAGATTGCGGAGCTCTTGATCGGCTATTTGGATCACAACGGTTTTCTTACCTCTTCTTTAGAAGAGATTGCTCTACTAGAAGCTGTAAAAGAGAGAGAGCTGCTCAAAGTCTTGGAGGAGATTCAAAGTTTTGAGCCTACAGGTGTAGGGGCAAGATCTTGCCAAGAGGCGCTTCTGATTCAACTTCGCGCGATGGGCAAGTGTGATTCATTAGCCTACCGCATCATTGAGACCAACTATGATGATATGCTGCACAACCGCATTCCGATGATTGCGAAGAAGCTTAAAGCAAAAGCGGAGGAGATTCAGCACTCCATCTATGAAGAGATCGCACACCTCGATCTGCGACCTGGAGCCAATATGCCGGAGGGACACTACCAGGAGCGTTCCCACCACCTTACACCTGATGTTGTGATCCACTACCATGAGGGCAAATTTACAATCGAGATCAACGAGGGCAAGCTGCCATCGATTCGCTTTCGTTCTAACTATCTGTCGATGCTACACAGCGAAGCACTTTCTTCTGAAGAAAAGGCCTATATTGAGGAGAAGATTTCATCTGGCAAGTGGCTACTGCGCAATCTAGCTGAGAGAAATCAGACGCTTTACCGCATTGCAGAGGAGATCATCTACTTCCAAAAGAGCTTTTTGACAGAACCGCAAGGAAAGCTGACACCATTGACGATGAAGGAGCTAGCAAGTAGGCTGGAGCTGCATGAGTCAACGATTGCCAGAGCAGTTGCCAGCAAAGTGTTGCAAGCGCCGCGCGGAATTTTTCCGTTGCGCAGTTTTTTCACCAACTCCTACACCAATGAGCAGGGTGAAACAATTAGCGCCAACACTGTGAGAGAGTGCCTTCAGGAGATCATCTCTCAGGAGGACAAGAGGAAGCCGCTTTCAGATGAGACGATCTCATCGATGATCAAGGCAAAGGGCATTTCATGTGCAAGAAGAACAGTGGCAAAATATCGAGGTGAACTTAACATCGGCAACACTGCTCAAAGAAAGAGGCATTGCTAGGGAAGTCCTGATTAACTACCATTTGGCAGATTTCGTCAGAATTTTTGATTCGGCTAAATTCGGAGACGAGCGCTAACCACTTGCTGGTTAGACGAGTCGAGAATGACACCGAATCGAAAATTGTGGTGAAAGATGGCGAACGGGAGTTATTCAGTGGCTCCTTAGGGAAGGTTTACTGTATACTCCTTTGTGTTGATTTTGATTTTAAACTCCCCATTTCCATTGGGGGTGAATTTCCATGTAGGCAGATGATCAAATGAGGCCGTTCCATCCTCATGTACCCTCAAAATGAAGTCACTACTAGAAGTAGAAACCCTGTAGTGGTTATCCTTTTTTTGGATATCGGGTTGATACTTCATAGACATAACCAATGTCAGTAGATCGATAGAATCAGTATCTGCTGGTGCCTTAATAACGGGCAGCTCATACCTCTTTTCCCAAAGCGTCGTTGAATAAGCCCCCGATTCATCAAGCGTAAAACGAAAAGAGGGCAATGCATCAAAACGCATGTAACCCGCTTCATAGTTGAAGTTGTACTCCTCTTCTCCTACTACCACTCGATAACTTTTACCGAACCGAACCACCTTTACTTCACACTCCCCTTTGTTAAGGGCCTCCATCAACCAAAACAGTTTAAACTCTTTGGGAGTTCGCTCATTTGGTAGGATAGGGGATCGAATTGCCTTTTTCTGAGGCGGTTTGGGTTCTTCTATTTTCCTCGCGCATCGAGCAAAAAAAAGCCCTGCTACAAGCGATGTCCCAAGAGCAAATGCAAATAGAGGTCTGGCATCAATATTTAATACAGAAACAAAAGAGACTCTACAGCTAAGAGCAGTACAGGCAATCACACTCAAAGAGAGCGCTGTGATCCCCCCCAAACTCTTTACAAAAGAGCTCTCCAAGGCAGGCAGATGATAGGATACTGACGATACATAAGAGGACATACCATCATTATATCACATAATAGTTAATATTTTATTAAGACTGTCGAAGGGGGGCGTTTATTTGATTCTCCTTATCATTGATAATCAATGACAAGAATATGGTCTGTGTACGCTGATCAAGCTGCTGAACAGGCTTTGAGAGGTCGAGGAGAGTCTGATCATGATACTTGAGCATATTCTCCTTAACCTGGAGCTGAGCCTCCCGATCTCCGATTGGAACCACCACCACCTTGGCATCGGAGATTCTATAGAATAGGGTGTAGGCTGTGCGCGCAACTTTATATATCGTACAGTGCCCAAGGGACATCTCAAAGAGATAGGAGAAATCACAGAAGCGTTGTGAAAGCTCCGATGGTGCATGGTTGCCATACCACTTCAGCGGTGTCAAAATAGCCTGCTGATATCTTGGAAGGTTAGAAAGACCAAGAAGCCGATTAGTAGCACCACAAATGGTATGATCAACCGCTCCATCGTCTTCGCCTTGATACGCCTCTTCGTGATCCACTCCCAAAGTGATAGGCAGACGTAGCCGCCATCAAGAACAGGGATAGGCATGAGGTTCAAGAAGCCGAGGTTAAGGCTGATTGCGCCAATCCAAAAGAGCGCTTCTCCGATGCCGATCTTCCAACCGTGGTGGATCACTCGCACAATCCCAATCGGTCCACTGAGCCACTTTGGATGTAAATAACCCATCACAAGTGCCTTTAGCGTCTGCCCCGTCTCCGAGAAGACGCTGCCAAAAAGGGCAAAGGGGCCTGGGTTGTATTCAACAAGCCTATCTTGCAATGGAATCCCCAGCATCAAGCGGGTATGCGCCTTTTCCAGGAAGTTCATTGCTGCCGCGCGCTTCTCACGATCGCGAATCCCCTCCACCTGCTTCTTCTGCTTCTCAAACTCATCAGCTAAGCTGGCACGCTGCTGCGCAGTCAATACAAATTGATCAATCTGGCGTGGCTGAACTGGGTTGAGCAAAACAAAACCCTCATGCTCACGCACATCTGTGCCAATCAAAGAGACCGCCTCATTTAATGCCTTCCAATCTATATCGGCAATGAAGAGCGCATCCTCTTTACTAGAATCCACAGAGGACATATTCGCGACTCCCCTCTTGGCAATCAGCTGAACTTGATGTGTTTGTAGCTTCTCCAGAATCTGCTGTCCACGCAGAGCTGCTGTTCCATCAACCGACAAAATGCGATCGCCCGGCTGCAGCTTCGACTCCAACTTTGCATCATAGGGGTGAGTTGGAAATGCCTCTTTCTTGCCATCTTCATCCAAAAAGGCGATCGGCCCCTCAACGTAGCCCTCACTATTGATCACATATGGCAAAACAAAGAGCTCCTGCCACTTTGCATCAATCTTACCCTCATACTGCCAATCTTGCAGCTCCGCCTTCACATGAGAGGGAAATTGCAGCTCCTCAGTTAGAACGCGTGGCTGCCTGCTCAAAAAGGTCTCATCCCCACGCTTAATCGTCAAAAGAGCATGATCAGAATTTAAGATGTGATTCACCTGATCCATTGAAAAGAGCATCTGCCCATCTGCCCAAACAAGCTGGTCACCCTGCTCAATTCCACTGCCGAGCATCGGTGAACCCTCAGGCAGCTGCAATCCCTTGCCATAAATCATGTAGCGCGCATTGGCAGTAATCCCTGTGGTCAAAATATCATCGAGCGCCCCCTCTGCAGGATAGCTCTCAACTGTGTAGGTAAAAGGAGTCTTCTCACCAGAAGCATAATCAACGTGGTAGCCCTTCAGCTCCACATCTTTGCCTCCTAGCATCGTTGCATAGAGTAGATCTTTTGAACTTTTGTAGGGCTGCCCATTGTATTCAGACAAGATGTCGCCCGGCCTCACGCCGTGCGCATAGATTTCAGAACCGGGATCAACCCAGCCAATAATTTGAGTGAACTCAGAGAATGGTTTTTGACGCCCACCCATCAAAAAGAGTGTCAGAAAGAGCAGGAATGCCAAAATGAAGTTGGCAAAAGGTCCAGCTAGAGCAACCAAGATGCGGCGCCAAGGCGCTTTGGCAAAGAAGCCATTTGGAATCTCATAGGGCTCCTCATACTTTTTGCGATCCTCTTTGGAAAACTCCATGCCCATGATCTTGACGTAGCCACCAAAGGGTAGCCAGCCAATCTGCCAGTCGACATCCTGCCACTTCCACTTCACAATGGGATGACCAAAACCGATGCTAAATGTCTCAACTGTCATTCCCACTTTGCGTGCAACAAAGTAGTGGCCCAGCTCATGTATGAAGACCAAAATTCCAAGCGCTGCCGCTGCCAATACGAAATAAAATAGCGTCATCTGCTCATCGCCTCCTTCCTAGCCTCTTTGTCAATCTCCATCACACACTCCACAGATTCCAGCGCAGTCTCACTATGCGCCTCCATCAGACGCTCCAGCTTCTGCCCAATCTCCACCCAAGAAATCTCCTTACGCAAGAAGCGCTCCACTAAAACCTCATTGGCGCCGTTGAGAAAACAGCAGCTGCTCTTTCCCCTTTTCACAGCCTCAAAAGCCATCTCCAAGCAGCGGAAACGCTCCCTATCAGGCTTGTGGAAGTCTAAACGACTGTGGGCAAAAAAGTCAAAAGGCTCAGCCAGCCCCTTTTCCCTCAGTGGATAGGTCAGAGCGTATTGAATTGGAATCGTCATGCTCGGCTCATGCAGCTGGGCAAAGAGCACACCGTCTGGCCCCTCAACAAAACAGTGAATCAAGCTCTGCGGATGAACCACAACATCGATCTGATCCATTGGAAAACCAAATAGGTGGTGCGCCTCGATCACCTTAAACCCCTTGTTCATCAAAGTGGATGAGTCAATTGTAATCTTCGCCCCCATATCCCAGGTCGGATGTTTGAGCGCCTGCTCAACTGTCACCTGCTCCAACTGCTTCTGACTATGTTCGCGAAAAGGACCACCAGATGCTGTCAAAACCAACTTTTTCGCTCCAGCTGTCTTCTCCAAACATTGGAAAAGGGCACTATGCTCACTATCAATCGGAATCAGCGGTGACTGCACGCGGCTCATTACAAGCTCCCCCGCTGCCACAAGCACCTCTTTGTTGGCCAGCCCCACCCACTTCTTCGCATCAAGCGCAGCAAGCGTTGGAGCAAGAGCCGCCAGGCCCATGATTGCCATCACAACAATATCACCCTCAACAGCAATCTCACACATCCCCTCTTGGCCAACAAGAGGATCATAGCCGCGCCCTTTCAATTCAGCAGCCGCCTTCTCATCAAAGACAGCGATCTTTTTTGGTGCAAACTCTTTAATCTGTTCTTCTAATAGGTCGATATTGCTATGACAACCAAGAGCTGTCACCTCATAGCCAAGGTGGCGTACCACCTCCAATGTGCTCTTCCCAATTGAACCAGTACTGCCTAGCAAAGAGATCTTTTTCATGCCGAAATTCTAGTCCTCAAAGTGTGAAATGTCAAGGAAATGATGTAGAGCAGAACCAAGATGCAGACGATCAATCCCCCCGTTGAAAGCCCTATTCCCAAGAAGGTGTAGAGATGGCGAGAAAGCGCCACACCAACTGCCGCCGCAAAGCTTGCTACAAGCGATGAAAGAAGAAGTAGTCTGCCCAATCGATTGGTCCACGTTCTGGCAATCAAAACAGGCGCCGTCAAAAATGCGAGCAGCATCAAGACACCCACCGCCCTAAAAGTAACAATCGAAGTCAAAGAGGTCTGCACCATCAGTAGATAGTTCAAAACAAGAGGCGAAAAACCTACAACTCGACTCAAGTAGGAATCAAAGGTGGTAACCGCAAAAGCGCGATATAAAAAGGCAAAGAGCAACACATTTCCAAGGAGTATCGCATAGACCAACTTCAAGTCACTCAGCTGCAAAGCATCACAATTTCCCATCACAAGTTCCGTTCCGATATGTACATTGCGCGTGTAGAGTGTGACCAAAAGAATGCCCAGAGCAAAGAAGAGTGTAAAGATAAGGCCAATGCTAGCATCTTCTTGCAGTTTCAAGTTGCGCGTCAAAAAGGTAGTACAGAAGGTAGTCAAAAAGCCGCAAAGCAGGGCGCTGATCATCAAAACTGGAATATCGAGGGGGCCAAAGCTACGGCAGAGCAGCAAGAAGGCGAGTACAATACCAAATAAGATGGTGTGAGAAAGCGCATTGGCAAGCATGGTCATGCGGCGTAAAACCAAAAAGGTTCCCACCAAGGCGCCAGAAATTGCTACACCAACGAGCAAAATCAGCTGAAGTTCATCTGAGGCAAGACCATTTGGGAAGCCCAAAAAGAGTCTCTTGAAAAACAGTGCGAAGAAGGAGAAGAAATCAAGCTCGCTGTAGGGATGCACGCGCTCTCCTCCTTTTTGGTGAAATGATCAATGAAGAGATCGCTACACCTCCAGCAACAATGGCAACAATAGGCCCCGTTGGCAGTGCATACTTCACCGACAAATAGACTCCCGCAAGAGCGCTAAAAGCGCCAACTAGAGCTGCCATCCAAAACATGTTAAGTAGCTTATCCGTGAACTGGCGCGCCGCTGTTGCTGGCGCAATGAACATCGCAGAGAGCAGAACCACCCCCACACTGCGAATCCCAATCACAACGCATAGCGCTACCAAAATGAGGAGCAGCGTTTCAATGCGCTTATTGCCCAAGCCAATCACATGTGCAAAAGAGCGGTCAAATGTAGCTGCAAAGAGAGGACGAAAAAAAAGTATAAGTGACACTATCACAAAGAGTGAAAGAGCGCTATAAACCAAGATATGACTATCACCCATAGTCGCAGCCTGTCCAAAAAGATAGCTTTGGATCTGGCGGTAGGCAGCTGTATGTGTGTTCTGTACGACGCTGGCAATCGTTACACCAACGCCAAAAAAGGCAGCCAATACAAAAGTGAGTGCAACATCGATGCGCACCAAAAAGCGGCGCTGCAGCTGTTCAACGCAGAAGTAGCCCAAAAGAGCGGCAAAAAAGGCACCAACCAAAATCCAAAGAGGCAGGTTGTCACCAGCAAAGATGGCAACAATTGTAACACCGGGGTAAGTGGCATGAGAGAGCGTCTCAGCTATCAAAGAGCGCTTGCGCACAAAGAGAAGAACACCGATCAGAGCTGCTGAGATTGCCATCAACATAGTGCCCAAAGCAGGTCCACGCAGGATTGGATCTGTCAATAGATCAAGCAGTTGCATAAGTCGCCTCGATCAATGGCTCAGTGAAAGCCTCTTCTGTTGGGCCGTAGGCAATCAGCTCTTTGTTGAGCAGAATCACAGAGTCAAAGTCGCGCGAAACACTATCGAGATCGTGGTGGACAACAAGCAGAGATTTTCCTTCATCGCGCAGCTCATGGAGAGTTTGCAAGACGCGCTTTGAGGAGGCAGCATCGATGCCTGCAAAGGGCTCATCCAGAAAGTAGAGATCAGCCTGCTGCACAAGCGCTCTTGCCAAAAAGGCGCGCTGTCTCTGCCCACAAGAGAGCTGTGAAATTTGACGGTCAACAAAGGGGCTCATCCCCACACGCTCAAGCGCCTCAAAAACAGCAGCTCTCTCCGCCTTGCTCGGCCATAAGCGAAAGCGGTTGCGTCCAAAGCAACCCATCAACACTAGATCGAACACAGTGATGGGAAAGTCCCAGTCGACTGACTCGCATTGAGGCACATAGGCAATACGCCCTCGCACCTTTTCAATCCCTTTGCCAAAAAGACGCACTCTACCAGCAGCAGGCGAAACCAGCCCAAGTATAGTCTTTAGGAGCGTGCTCTTGCCCGCCCCATTGGGACCAACAATCGCAACAAGCTCCCCTGCCACAACCTGCATCGACAGCTCTTTTAGAACTGGCAATTTGTCGTAGAAGACGGAAATCTGATCTAATTCAAGAACCTTTTCTTTCATCTAGCTCACGAGCGATGACAGAGATGTTGTGCTCCATCATTTCCAAATAACTCTGCCCCTCCTCCATGGCATCTCCATAAAGCGGCCTCTCACAAAGCCGCACATTGGGGCCAACAGCGGAGAGAATCTTCTTCAACGAGTCGCGCGACACATTAGACTCTGGAAAGAGAACTGTGACACCACACTCGCTGATATGATCCACAACCGCCTTGATATCAGCGATCGACAGCTGCGCTTCAGGTGCAAGTCCCTCTGGTGCACGAAAACGCCTCTTCCAATCCAACTCCCCAGGCGCTCTCAAATAACGCCTTGTAAAGTAGTTGAAGGCGTCATGACTGGTGACTAAATAGCGCCTCTCTTGCTCAATCGACTGCAATCTCTGAAAGGCAAAGCGATCGAGCGCCAGCATACGCTTTCGAAATGCCTCTCCCCTCTTCTCAAAAAGCGCCGCCTTCGATGGTTCCAAATGAGAAAGTGCCTCAACAATGGGCTCAATTACTGAGGCCCACAAGGAGAGATCTGTCCAAACATGGGGATCATATTGTCCATCAACGATCAAAATAAGGGAAGTATCTTTTTCTAAAAGATGGTTGGCAACAGCCACCGCTTTGCGATTGCCTTCCAGCTTACGCCTCATGCTCAACGAGTGCTCCAAGCCAAGGCCATTATAAAAAATAACATCAGCTCTAGAAAATTTTTCATCATCGCCTTTGACCAACTCATAGCTGTGTGGATCGAGCTCCCCTCGAATCAAAGGAATACTATCAACCTCACTTCCACCAACTTGAGTAACGACATCATGAATCATCGCCGTGGTAGTCAGCACCTTGATGCGACCATTTGAAGCGCGCCAGCGGCTCTCTTCTTGAGCTCGCTCGGGCTTAGTACATGCAGCCACAATCAGAAGTAGAAATAGGGGCCAATACTTCATTTCGGCAATAGTTGTAACCTATTTGCTATTTCTTCGAAAAGGGGGATTCTCAATAAGGCAGCCTCCGAGCTGTCCTGTTTTTGAGAAATCTCTTTACTCATCTCCACCTCACCGAGAAAATCGACTCCAGCTTGGAAGGCGAAACGGCGCCCTGCTCCCCTGCCAAAGAACTCCCCTGTCATATTCTCAACCACGCCCAAAATAGGCACCTGCAGCTTCTCAAAGAAGCGGTGGCAGCGCGCCACATCGAAGAGGGCGACCTCTTGAGGGGTCGTTACTAAGATCGCGCCGTCGAGATCTTTTGCTAAGGTTATGGGGATATCACCTGTGCCCGGAGGGAAGTCATAGATCATATATTCTACATCACCCCAATAAATCTTATTGAGGAATTGATCGAGAACGCGATTGGCAATAGGAGCGCGTACAACAAAGTTAGGCTGATCAAAAAAGGCGAGGCTCATCACCTTGAGCCCATCTACCTCGCCTGGTAAAACTACGCCCTCTTTTTCAGTAGGTAGATGATCCATCTGCAACATTTTTCCAACAGATGGACCATACAAATCACCGTCGAGAAGTGCACTAGAAGCGCTTTTTTGCAAAGCAAGAGCAAGCGCAATGGCGCAGGTTGTTTTTCCCACGCCTCCCTTTCCTGCAGCAACAGCTATACGTCTGGTTTTAAATAGTGGTAGCATCGAAAAGGATGCTATACTCAAATCTAAAATTTTGCAATCAGCATGATTCTTATGGAAAAAAAAGCGGCGATTAGTTAACTAAGTTGTCTGGAAAATGACAAAGGAAGGAAATTGACATGACAACAACTGGAAAGATCACAAAAGAGGAATTGGAAAAGCTACTAGAAAAGGCTATTCGAAAAGTAGCGGGAGCCAAAGAGAATGATCTTTGTAAATATCTTCCTGGTCCTACAGGTGGCTATATGCATCATTTTACAATGCGCAAACTAAAAAATAGTGATCCTGAGCAGCTTTTCAAGCTGATTGAAGAACATATTGTTCAGGCAGCAACACCTCACGCTCTGGATCCAAAGCCGCGCGCTCCTAGAGGTTCACGTAAGCGTCGCGATTTTATCAGCTTTTCGCGCACAGACATAGAAAAAGTTCTTGAATTGGCACGCAAAACGGGCGACACCGACCTTCTAGCTAGATTTAGTCCTAAAAGATCATTGCCAGCACTAAAAAAAGAGTTGGTTCGCTCAATTCGCGCTAATCAAATCTGTCCTGAGCTATGGAACAGCTATGTGGAGTCGATTACTACATTACAGAATGCGCCGTCGCTCTTTGGCGACGACGAATAAAAAATATAGTTGTCGATTTTTTCATTGCATTCTATCCCAATTCTGGTATACTCATTCTCTTTTCTAAACCATTAGAGGCGAATATACATGTCCAATGAAACAACAAAAGAATTTGGGAAGTGGAGGTCATTTTTCTGGCCAATTCATGCCTACGAGCTGAAGAAGATTCTTCCCATGTTCCTAATGTTCTTCTGTATTTCCTTCAACTATACGATTTTGAGGGATACGAAGGACACATTGATTGTGACGGCACCGGGTTCTGGGGCGGAGGCCATTCCTTTTATTAAGGTGTGGCTAGTTGTTCCATGTGCCATTGTGTTCATGATCATCTATGCAAAACTAAGTAATATTTTGAGTAAACAGAAGCTCTTCTATGCGGTGATTACACCCTTCTTGATCTTCTTTGCTTTATTCCCAACAGTAATTTACCCAAACCGTGAGCTTCTGCATCCAACAGCTTTGGCTGATAATCTGCAGGCTTCGCTTCCGGTGGGGATGATGGGAATGATCGCGATCTTCCGCAACTGGACTTTCGCAGCCTTTTATGTGCTGGCGGAGCTATGGGGATCTGTGATGTTGAGCTTGATGTTCTGGGGCTTTGCCAATGAGATCACTCGTGTGAGTGAGGCTAAGCGCTTCTATGCTCTATTTGGAATTGGGGCTAACTTGGCGCTTCTTTGCTCAGGTCCATGTATTATTGCGGTATCTAAGATCCGCAGTCATGTACCGGAGGGAGTAGATCCTTGGGGTGTTTCACTCAACTTGTTGATGGGTATGGTTATGATTGCAGGTGTTGTGATCATGTTGACCTACCGTTGGATTAACAAGAATGTTTTGACAGACCCTCGCTTCTTTGATCCAAACGAGCAGAAGGCGAAGAAGAAGTCGAAGCCGAAGATGAGCTTGAAAGAGAGCTTCATGTACCTTGTGAAGTCTCCATACATCGGCCTATTGGCTGTATTGGTGATTTCTTACGGTGTTGCGATCAACATTGTTGAGGTAACATGGAAGAGTCAGCTTAAGCTTCAGTACCCGAATGCGAATGAATATAGTGCCTTCATGGGTCTATTTTCGACAATTACGGGAGCTGTAACGGTCTTCATGATGCTCTTTGTGGGTGGAAATGTGATGCGCCGTTTTGGCTGGACTGTTGCGGCAGTTGTAACGCCGATCGTCCTACTTATTACGGGTGGAATCTTCTTTAGCTTGATTCTATTCCGTACAAACTTGGATGCAGGCACGATGATCTTGGGTATGACACCACTTCTGATGGCAGTAGTTGTCGGTATGGTGCAAAACATCATGAGTAAGTCGTGTAAGTACTCTTTATTCGATCCTACCAAGGAGATGGCATACATCCCTCTTGACCAGGAGCAGAAGGTGAAGGGTAAGGCGGCGATTGACGTAGTGGGAGCTCGTCTTGGAAAGAGTGGTGGTTCACTACTCCAACAGGGCTTGCTTGTGACGTTTGGTAGCTTGGCTGCTATTACGCCCTACTTAGCGATCATCCTGTTCGGTATCATTGCATTCTGGCTGGTCTCAGCAAGAGCACTTGGAAAGCGTTTTGTTGCGCTTACTAAGCCTGCTGCTGAAGAGGCTCCAGTTGCATCTGCCGACGAGGCACCTGCAAAGGCGTAAACACTCTGTTTATGGAAAAGCAAAACCTCGCTCTTATTTCAAGGGCGAGGTTTTTTTTAGAGGAAAATTTGAAGAGTATTTTTACGGTTACTGGAAGGGTTATAACGCCAAGGAGATACTGAATATCTACCTTGCTAGAGATTTCGGCAAGATTTCGTTCGGAGCCGAACGTCTAGCCCCTTGCGGGTTAGTCGAGGCGAGAACGATGCCTCAATGGAAAGATTGTTGGAAGATCTGGTAAGGGAGTTATTCAGTGTCTCCCCAACTGGACAACCAGTGGCAAATTGCAGAGTTGGTGTTGTTTTTGACAAAAATCATGATGAGTCCTACGAAGAGTTCAGTACAACATCTAATGAGGGCGTATTCAAAGTCAACTTCAACTACAAACTAAGCGCTATCGACTATAAGCTACAATCGGTCTACTGCCGCTACATTCTAGATAGTAGAGAGAAGTTTGATGATAAACCTATTCAGTTTGAACTAAAGCAGTTGGACACACCCCCTTCTTCATCTCGCTGACACCATATTCTAATATTGACATCAAGTCAACGTAAAGACTACACTCGCTTTTTTATAGGAGGTCTCTATGGCATTAGCTGGCTTTTTGCCGACTCGTAAGGATGTTTTTGCGGCCGTATTTGGCGATCATATAGCAAGAGCAGCATGTGGTGAGCGCCACACCGTCTACATATCAGGTATTGTGAGAAATAGTGCAATGCAACGACTATCAGGCTGTCATGTCACTGTTATCATTGCTAAGGGGCAATTTGAATCTCTGCAATTCGAAGCTACAACAAATGCTTGGGGCAAATATAAATTTGAGATACAAACCTATGCAAGCCTCTCTGACCATCGAGCTGTTTCCGTGGCTTTGAATATCATTCTGCCGAATAACGAATCTTATGAGGTTGATGGCGGAAGTTACTCTGGCTTCACTAACCACATGTATATTTCTCATGAAGCAGATGCTACCCTTGATACTGCGTATATTGAACCTGCGCCTGAGGAATCACTAGAGGAGTGCGTAAATGATTGGTTTGGCGACCTTGCTCCCTCTGTCAAGTATGCTAAGGATTTAAGGCTTGAAGAGCTAAAGGCAAAGCCTTTTTCAGAGGTTGGCTTCGATGTTTGGGTTTGCCATAACGATACTGGAAGACCTGCATTTTTCTGGTATGGAGCGGGTTATCATGGATGGAACCGCTATATCTTCCACCCCTTTGGTGATGAAAATGGGCAATGCTTGACCGCTTATGATGGAGCTCAGGTAGACCGTCACTTTAGTGAGAGGCTGCAGTGGCAAGAGATCAAACATGGTGATTATCAAACAGATAACACCGATGCTGTATGGGTAGGGCTGGAGCAGCGACTTCAAAAAATGTCTGTACAACCATCTTAATCTCTTCTTTATTTTAACCCTATATAATAGAGATATCTATAGAGGGGGGATTCTATGACTAGAGGTATTGAGCGAACGAATCAGGACTTTAATGAGAGTGCAGGTATGGCGGTGTTCTCTTTAGGGACTGCTACGCTATTTTTGGGTCTAGGTGGTGGATTTCTTCCCTATAGTGTGGTTCATAGGGTTCCCCATGTCGTAACTGGAATGTTTAAGTTTTTTCAGATTTCGATACTGATTCTTGGTGTGATATCATTTACAAATGTTGTGGTTGATAAGCGTCGTCTAGATAAGCTTGTGCAGAGGCGTATAGAGGACCGTACCCGCAGTACGGAGTTGAGAGATCAGCGTAGCAAGCAGTTTCGGGAGAATCAGCAAGAGCATGCCTACATGCTTAAAACGGATGCGGCATTTGCTGCAACTCAGCTAGCCGAGTCTACCCTCTAGAAGTTACGTAGAAGTGCTAGCTGAGCAAGCACACGAGAGATCTCTCAAGTGGGAACAATATTAGCCTAAAGTCCAACTGTAATCCAAAACGCTTTTGGGGATTTTGTTTCCAATTGAGAAATCTCGAGCGCAGATCCTTATCAATTGAAAACCAAAGCACTTTTGGGGATTTCGCTGCAAGTTGATCGATCTCGAGCGCAGATAGTATGTCCTAATACAGCAAGCGAGAGATCGGTCAAATCGGAGTGAAATCAGCCAAAACCTATCTAAGCCTGTTTATTCATTAGACTTAAGAACTGCCATGAAGGCGCTTTGGGGGATGCTAACCTTGCCAAACTCCTTCATCTTCTTCTTACCCTTCTTCTGCTTCTCCCACAGCTTGCGCTTACGTGTGATATCACCACCATAACACTTCGCTGTCACATTCTTCGCAAGCGCCCGGATCGTCTCCCGCGCCACAATCTTACCACCTATTGCCGCCTGAATCGGTACCTTGAAAAGCTGCTGCGGAATCACCTTCACAAGCTTCCCACACACCTCTTTACCCTTCGTCTCAGCCTTCGATCTATGTACCAACAGTGAAAAAGCATCCACAGGCTCCTCATTCACACGAATCTCAAGCTTGATAATGTCACCCTTCTCATAGCAATCAAACTCATAATCAAAAGAGCCATAACCGCGCGTTACCGACTTCAACTTATCATTGAAATCGATGATAATCTCATTGAGCGGAAATCTATAGGTCAACACCAAACGCCTAGCATCCAATGTATCCGTCTTAAGACAATCTCCCCGCTTCTCCATCCCAAGATTCATCACCGCACCCAAAAACTCCGAGGGAATCATCACGTGAGCTGTCACCCACGGCTCTTCGATAAAATCAATCTGCGCTGGATCAGGGTAGTGCGCCGGATTATCAACCTCCAACACCCTCTTATCATTCATGTGCACTTTGTAGACGACACTCGGCGCCGTCGTGATCACATCAACCTTAAACTCACGAATGATACGCTCAAAAACAATCTCCAGATGCAACAAGCCCAAAAATCCACACCTAAAACCAAAACCAAGCGCTGTAGAACTCTCCTGCTCCACAAAAAGTGCTGAATCATTGAGCTGCAGCTTCACAAGCGAATCCTTCAGCTGCTCAAAATCTGTTGTATCCACCGGATAGATCGCCGCAAAAACAACCGGCTGAATCTCCTTAAAACCGGGCAGCTGCTTGGTCACACCACCCTTTGACAGAGTGATCGTATCACCAATCTTCACATCACGCACATTCTTGATGTTGGCAACCAAATAGCCAGTCTCACCCGCCTGCAACTTGTCAATCTTAGTCGCCTTTGGTGTAAAAGTGCCAACCTCCTGCACCTCATAGATCTTCTTCGTCGCTAAAAGCTTGATCGAACTGCCCGCCTTCAACTCTCCGCTCATCACCCGAACATAGATCATCACACCGCGATAAGCATCATAATGGGAATCAAAGACAAGAGCGCGCAGCTGATCATCGGCAGGAAGAGGCGGAGGCGGTACCTTTTCAATGATCTGTTCCAGAACAAGATCCACCCCCTTGCCGGTCTTCGCAGAGCAGGGAACCGCTTCACTCGCATCCAATCCAATAAAATCCTCAATTTGCCGCTTCACCTCTTCAGGATCAGCAGCTGGGAGATCCACCTTGTTCAAAACAGGAATGATCTCTAAATCGCGATCAAGAGCAAGGTAGACATTGGCCAAACTCTGCGCCTGTACACCTTGCGCTGCATCGACAATTAAAAGCGCTCCTTCACAAGCAGCTAGACTTCTAGAGACTTCATAGGTGAAGTCAACATGCCCTGGAGTGTCAATGAAGTTGAGCTGGTAGAGCTTTCCATCCTGCGCTTTGTAAAACATTGTGACAGGATGCGCCTTGATCGTGATACCGCGCTCCCGCTCTAAATCCATAGAGTCGAGAAGCTGCTCCTGCATCTCACGCTGCTCAACTGTTTGAGTCAGCTCCATGAGCCTATCTGCAATAGTCGATTTGCCATGATCAATATGGGCAATGATGGAAAAGTTGCGAATCTGCTCGCGGTCTACATGTCGCATGGCGAAGTATTCTACCCTAATCGGCTATTAAATTGAATAAGAAGAGGCGCTCACCGTACCGCCTGTTCCTGTCCAATTGGTGTGGAAAAACTCGCCGCGCGGCTTGTCAAGGCGCTCATAGGTGTGCGCACCAAAGTAGTCGCGAATCGCCTGCAATAAATTGGCCGGCAATCTTTCGGCTCTGTAACCATCATAAAAGGCTAATGCAGAGCTAAAGCAAGGCACTGGAACGCCGTTGAGAGCCGCCTGAGCAACAACACTACGCCAGCCATTTTGACACTTGTCCATCTCCTTGTGGAAGAAATCATCCAAAAGAAGATTGTAGAGATCTGGATTCTTATCAAACGCCTTCTTGATATTGCCCAAGAAGACGCTGCGAATGATACAGCCACCACGCCACATCAGAGCAATTCCACCATAGTTGAGCTTCCAGTTATAATCCTTAGATGCCTCGCGCATCAACATATAGCCCTGCGCATAGCTTGTCATCTTAGAGGCATAGAGCGCATGGAAGATGTCCTCCAAAAAGGCCTTCTTATCACCCGTAAATTTAGGCTGTGGCCCCTTCAATACCTTCGCCGCTTGAACTCGCTCATCCTTCAATGCAGAGAGACACCTTGCAAAGACAGCCTCTCCAATCAGCGTCACAGGCATCCCCATATCCACTGAGTTGATCGCTGTCCACTTGCCCGTCCCTTTTTGACCAGCCACATCAAGAATCTTGTCAATCAACGGCTTGCCATCTGTGTCAGTCGTCCTGAAAATATGACTAGAAATTTCAATGAGGTAGCTGTCCAATTCACGGCTATTCCAATCTTGGAAGGTGTCAGCGATCTCATTGTAGTCCATGCCAAGAAGGCCTGTCATTAAAGAGAAGGCTTCACAGATCAGCTGAATATCACCATATTCAATGCCGTTATGGACCATTTTGACATAGTGTCCAGCACCCTCTTCACCTACCCAATCACAGCAGGGATCGCCATTTTCCACTTTAGCAGCAATGTCTTGGAATATGCCTTTGACATGAGGCCACGCCTCTGGGTGTCCACCTGGCATAATAGAGGGGCCATGTCTAGCGCCCTCCTCTCCACCGGAGACACCAGCGCCGATGTAGTAGATGCCTTTTGATTTGAGCTCTTGACAGCGACGAGTTGTGTCGGGGAAGTGACTGTTTCCGCCGTCGATGATGATATCGCCCTTTTCTAGAAGCGGCTCAAGATGGCTGATGAATTCATCGACGGGATCACCCGCTTTGACCATGAGCATGATGCGGCGAGGACGTTTGAGTTTTGATACAAATTCGTTGAGTGTGTGGCATCCGATGACTTTAGTGCCTTTAGCTGGACCATTAAGGAAGTCATCAACTTTATTGGTTGAGCGGTTGAATACAGCAACGGTGTAGCCGTGATCGTTCATATTGAGGACAAGATTTTGCCCCATAACGGCCATGCCGATGAGTCCGATGTCTGCTTGGGTCATAGTTTTTTACACTCCTTATTTTAGCCGGAGCGTAGCATAGGTTTGCTGGAAAGTCTAGACAATAGTATACTACTCGTTCATGACTAGTTACAGAAACGTAACTAAAAAGAGCACCTTCAGTGGCGCCCTCGATGCGATAAGCCCGTAGGTAAGGTACGTCCTCGTAGCTCAGCTGGATAGAGCGGCTGCCTCCTAAGCAGCAGGCCGTGCGTTCGAATCGCGCCGGGGACATTATAAATTTTGGAGTAGACATGGCAGCAGATCTTCAACCTATCTATCCAGTGCAAAGGCAGCGACTAGACAAAGGAATGTCTATGCCTTTTACCCTGGTCATCACAGCAACAGCTTTGGGGGCATTGGCCGCCTTTGTAACACGCACCTATGCGGGAGTACCTGTTGGTGGCACCATTGGTATCGTTGCCGCAGGAACTACTATCGGCCTTCTTCTCGCACTGGCTATCATATTGGGCAACAAGGTGATCGAATCTAATCAGTTCGACTAGACCATTTTTGAAGTTGGTCAAGAGAAACGCTTAAACCAGCTAGTTTCACTTCATCTATAAGTGCTAAATCTTCTTTAACATCGTGAATAAATGAGGCTCGGTCTTGCTCCGGAATTGTTATGGCACAGCGCTCAATATAGGCACTCTGATCCTTGTCATACAAAAGATCCACAATAACATGCCGCACAACCTCTCTTCGTTGTTGACGGTAGACAACACGCACACGATCGTATCCAACCGCATCCGCCTTTGCAGCATATAGAAGGCAGCTTCTGATATATGAGGAACGGTACAGTTGCAGAAGAGGTTCTACATCCAAGCATTCATAGATGGCAAGAATTGCCGAGATGTAATCTTCTGTTTCAACCTCATTGAATGAAATTGGGACCAGATTATGCTTGATAAGCGGCAGGTTTGCAGCCATACGTGCTGTACGCTTATTTACGTCTACAAACGCCTGTAAATAGGATATCTGAATCAGAAGAAAGAAGCTCTGCTCAAACTCGTCTGTTATTTGGCTCGCTTTTTCAACGATTAGGGGAAAGTAGTATTGAGGATCCTCTAGCGGAATATAGACAGAGCCGCCAACGCGCACGCCAAAATTTCGTAAAGCTCCACTATATGCAGCTTCTACTAATCCATCGGATAGAAGATAGTGCAAAGTGAGCAATTTGGAAACTGAGAGCGAGTCTGGATTTTCTACCAAGAAACGAATTGCTTCCTTGTGATTCAAAATCATTACCCTCTCTTCATCCATCTTGCCTTCAACACCCTCCCCCTCTAACAATAGATGCTTTGTATCCAATAGTGAGTAGGTATTTCCTTCAAGACGGGAAGAGTTATAGGAGAGATCGATCAACAAATGGTTGAAGATATGGCGTGCATAGGTTCCAGCTGGTTCGTTCGACTTAGAACGATCACCAGCTCGCTTTAACTCGGCAGATAGTTGTAGTGAAAGATAGCGCGTCTGATTGGGAATATATCTTTCCAAGAAATCGGAGCAGTAACTCACTGGCTGCCTCTTCGACAATGGTCTGCGAACAGCAAGGACACCGGGCATTTCCGAAAAGTTAGTCGCTGCCAGACGATACTGAGTCCCCCTTCTTTGTCCAACCCGTTGTAATAGCCCCTCGTCAACAAGCTCGGCCAGGAAGCGGCGTAAGGTGCGCTCTTTATACCGCTCCCCCAGATGCCGCTGAATCTCCCGCAGAGATAACGACCCTCCATCAGCAGAGCGTAACACCTCTAATACGGCCAATTTATTGGGTTTATCTACCATAATACGGCCATTATTACAGAAATACGGCCATTTTTCTACAGAAATCGGCCAAATCTATCGGAATACGGCCATTTTTCTGCAGAAATCGGCCAAATCTGCCAGAATACGGCCATTTATCGACGTTGGCTCAGATAGTGATCAATTCCCTTGGCTATGCCCCAAGCTATCGCCTTTTGATGACTCGGATCCTTCACCCTCTCCCTCTCACGCGGATTGGACAAAAAACCAGCCTCCACTAAAATAGCTGGCATCCGCGTCTCACGCACAACAGCTAAATTCCCCTGCTTCACACCTCGACTATGCATCCCCGTATACTTCACTACATGCGAGCTCACCTGCTCTGCCACTCGCCTCGACTCCAATGTCCGCGGTGAATGCTCCTTATAGGTAAACACCTCAATGCCATGGGGCTCATGGGATGGGCAGTGGTTGTAGTGCACACTCACAAAAAGATCCGCCTCTAACTCATTGGCCAACTTCGCTCTATCTGAAAGCGTCACATAGCTATCATTGCTACGCGTCATCTGCGTCTTATAACCCATCTCTTGGAGGTATTGACGCACCAAAATTGCCGTATCTAACGCCAAATGCTTTTCCATATAATCATGCGCCTTAGACATCGAGCCTGTATCATGACCACCATGCCCCGCATCTACAACAATCAACTCATCTCTTTGGGGGATTTTGGGGATAAAATCCTTTCCATTGATCAGTGACACCTCATCAGGAATCTTGCGAGCACACGCTGTCAGTAGCAGGAGGAGCAAAAACTTTCTCAACATAAAACCTCTTCAATAACTTTGCGATCATCAAATGGGATCGTCTTATGAGCAAAAACCTGGTAACTCTCATGCCCCTTCCCAGCGATCAAAACAACATCATCTGACTCCGCCTGCTCCAGCGCCTTTTGAATCGCCTCTTTGCGATCCACCACAATCAAAGCACTCTCACTGATCTGCTCGCAAATCTTCTGCGGATCCTCACTACGTGGATTGTCAGAGGTGAGAATCGTCACATCGGCAAACTGCTGCGCTACCTCGCCCATCTGAGGCCTCTTATTCTGATCCCGATCCCCACCAGCACCAAAGACCAAAATAATGCGCCCCTTCGTAAACTCACGCAACGCCACAAGCACCTTCTCCAAGGCATCTGGCGTGTGTGCAAAATCAACAAAGACATTGGGAGCCACCTGCTCCAATCTACCACGAACAGGGGGAAAAGCAGCAAAAGAGCCGCGCCTCACAGCCAAAGCTGCCAGCGCATTGAGCACATTGAACCTGCCAACTAGTGGAATCGTATAGGAGATACCATCCACCTTAAAGCTAGAATGATCTGAAGCGAGATGCAGATCTGTCGCAGAGATATCACCCGCTTCAATACCGTAGGTAACAACAGAGGCTTGACACTCCTTGATCATACGTTCCTCTCCCACTGGGATGATCGCCGTTGCCTCACTCTTCAAGCTGGCAAAGAGCTTAGCCTTTGTCTCAGCATAAGCCTCCATCGAACCGTGATAGTCAAGATGGTCTTGAGAGAGATTGGTGAAAATCGCTACATCAAAATCGATCCCATCTACTCTACCTTGATCCAAAGCGTGAGAAGAGACCTCCATCACCACCGATTCACAGCCCACTTTGACCATCTCACGCAAAAGTTTCTGGTTGGTGATCACATCGGGTGTCGTCAACTCCGCATCCATCCGAAAATCGCCAATCACATATTCAATCGTACCGATCATCCCACCGCCAAGCAGATGATGGATCAGATGCGCCGTCGTTGTCTTACCATTGGTGCCCGTCACCCCAATCACAAAGAGCTCTGAAGAGGGATCACCATAAAAACGTTTCGCCAACTCCCCCTCTAAAGCGCGTACATCAGAAGTTATCGCCACAGCGACTGGTAAGGAAGGGTCGGGAAGATCTGTCAAAACTGCAGCAGCCCCAGCAGCAATTGCCTCATCAATATAACGCACACCATCATCCAACATTCCGCTCTTCGCAATGAATAGATCCCCCGGTGCCACCTTTCTAGAGTGTGAGCAGAGCCCCGAAATCTCAACCTCCTTCGACCCCTTAAAGAGCGAAATCGGCAAACCATCAATCAATTTCTTCAGCTTCATCGTCCATTCCACTCGCTATATTGCGCCTTCAAACTCTCAACTTCCGCCATCCAGTCCGCTCTCTTTGCATCAAAACGCGGATCCTTAGCTGGATAGCCGTGCGGATCATCTTTTGGAATCCCCAAGTAATTCAATGTTCTGCGCATCATCTGGCAAAAAACAGGAGCTGCACAACGCCCCCCCAGATAGTTCTTCACACCACCCTCTAAGCGAATTGGAGCCGGCTCATCAATTGTTACAACAAGCACAAGCGCATTTTGCTCACTCCTAGAAGCGGGTGCAAATCCCACAAAGGAGGAAATATACTTTTGTTTGGAATAAACACCACCAACTATTTTTTCAGCCGTTCCAGTCTTACCAGCTTCCGTATATCCAGGAAGCTCTGCACGTGTGCCCGTCCCTCCCGGCTTCGTCGAAAACTTCATCCCTTTCACAATCTCATAGGCGCTCTCTTCTGAAAGCACCCTTTTCTTCGCCTTCAACTTGCCATCAATCAAAAGCTGCTCACCCTTTTGCACACGCTTCACAAGCGTCGGCTCCACCAAATAGCCACCATTTGGAAAGATAGCAATCGCCCTTAACATCTGAATACTCGTCGCCAACATATTGTAGCCAAATGAGAGTGAATAGGGCGTCCCAAGCGACCACTCCAACGCTCCATTTTGATGCACCTTGCCTATTCTGGGAACAAGACCGGGTGACTCAGCCGGCAACTCCACACCACTCTTCTGTCCAAAACCAAAACTCTCCACCAGCTGCTCGCGATACCAAGCAGCTCCCATCCGTTCAATTACCCTCTCTACCACCTGAGCCATATAGATATTGGACGACTTTTGAAGCGCCATATACATATTCAAACTCTTGTGACGCGGCAAATCATAGAGCGGCTTCGATCCCCTTCCAGGAAAGTGCGAGCGCTGAACATCGATTCTCTCCTCAGGTAGAAAGATCGGAGGTTCGCCCCTTTTAGCTAACTCCTCATTAGCCTTCAAACAGATCCCCATCGTAATAGGCTTCATGATCGATCCCAACTCAAATGAATCAGTGATCGCCTTCGCTTTTGTCTGCTCAATCTTACCCGGGTCATTAAAGTAGTCGCGATAATCAGAGGGGTAGAAGAAGGGATACTGCGCCAGTGCCAAAATCTCCCCCGTCTTCGCCTCCATCATTACAGCCCAGCCCCCCTTCGCCTTGGCTGCCACAACTCCCCTCTCTAACTCCTCCTCTAAAATCGCCTGAATGCAGTGATTGATCGTCAAATAGACATCCGCCCCATCTTCTGGAAGCTCCACAACCTCATCGCTTTCCAGTCGATTGAGTGGTGAACGCAGCAGTACCCTCTTTCCCTCTTTTCCCGTCAAATAGAGATTGAAATAGGCCTCCATACCACCCGTTGGCATCGCACGCCCCGTCTTCTCATCCTTCAAATCACGAATCGTATGCAGCACCTGGCCCAGCAGCTTCCCAAAAGGGTAACTCCTTTGGTAATCAGTAACAAAAAAGAGCGCGTTAGAGGCAATTTTGTTCCTCTTCGCAAAGGGCTTCCACCACTCCAAAACAATCTCTTTCTGCTGCCGGCTCAAGAAGGGCTGCAACTTACGGCTGCGACTACGCCTGGCCAACTCCCTAGAAACAGACTCACAATCCAATGATAGTAGTGCATTCAGCTGGCGACTCACCTCCTCATGATGCTCACCTGGAATAGCCAGAGGGTCCACAAAAAGATGAAACTTAGTTACATCATGAACTAGAAGACGCGGCGACTCATCATGTCCACGCTTCACAGCAGTATTGGAATAAAATGAGCCGCGCCGAAAAGGTTCCTTCAAAAGGCATTCATGCTGCGCTAGTGCCGCATCACTCCACCTATCCCCTTCAACAATTTGAATCTTAAAATATTGGGCAATCAATAGCGAAAAAAGAGCAAAAAGAAAGAGTGCTACAGCTGCAACGCGCTTTTTCATTGGATGGTCACAATCTCATTCACCTTCGGCTGGCGCAGATGGCCATACTCCGGCTTGCGCGCCAACTCCAATAGATGAACAGGATTTTCAAACTGATCCACCTCAAACTGCACGCGCACAATTTCTTGCCTCAACAGCTCAACTTGACGTGCCAGCTGAGGAATCTCCAAACGCAGCTGTGTGATGCGGTTTTGCTTCTCTATATAGAAATAGAGAAAAGCCGCAGTCGCAGCGATACAGATGAAGATGCGGATCAAAAGTCCAAGTTTCACAGCTTTTCCAAAACACGCAGTTTCGCACTTCTTGCACGTGGATTCTTTCGACACTCTTGGAATGTCGCCACCTGCGGCTTCTTTGTTAAAATGTTGACCATTTTTTCTTCCACCATAAAGTGTCGAAACGCATATTTTACAATGCGATCCTCAAGGCTGTGAAAGCTGATGATCGCCAAGCGGCCACCCGGTCTCAACTTTGCTATCGCCTTGGGAATCACCTCTTTCAAAACATCGAGCTCTCCATTGACCTCTATGCGCAACGCTTGAAAAACGCGTGTCATCGGATGGATCTTGCCACTTCTTTTTAGCGTCTGCTCCAGCGCATGACAAAGATCAAAAGTAGTTTCAAGCCGCTTTTTGCGCCGCGCCTGCACAATTGCTTTGGCAGCCTGCCGCCAGCGCCTCTCCTCACCATACTCTTGAAAGATGCGTCCCAAGTCGCGCTCGCTGTAGCTGTTAACAACAGCAGCCGCATCAATATCAGCTTCTGGATTCATCCGCATATCTAACGGACCGTCGCGCATAAAGCTAAAACCCTTTTCCGCCTTGTCTAGCTGCAAAGAGCTGACTCCGAGATCGAGCAAAATTCCATCAACTTGGCTATCAACTAATTCATCGAGATCACCAAAGGAGCCGTGTAGGCCAATGAGGCGATCACCCAGCCGCTGCTTCGCCAAAGCGAGAGCTTCAGGATCCTTGTCGATCCCAAAATAGCTCTTTAACTCGGGGTGCTGCTCCAAGATCGCCTCTGCATGCCCCCCAAGTCCGAGCGTTCCATCCAGAAAGCTCTCCATCGGGATGGCAAAAAACGATATAATCTCTTCCAGTAAGACACTCTTGTGCATGGCACCCATTATAGACATGTAGAAGCAGCTTGTCACTATATCGTTTATATATAAGAGCAAGCTGCTCCTTATCTCCGATCAAGTAGACGTTTTCAGCCTTACCAACCAAAGAGTTAAGGTTAAATTTTCCCTTTCCCTTGACCAATGGAAGTGTCACGCCAGCAGCAGCGCCTTGGCCAAGTAGAATAAGGCTCACCCCTGCTGAAACACTAGCTGGGATCATCGAAAGTCGTGAATTTAGAACACCTTGAGCTCGAATGATACTCAAAATACCAACAAGGGTGAGTGAGAAGCTACAGACAAGTGCTGTGGAAACTGTGATTGGATGTCGAACAGAGAGTAGGGGCATGCAACTATTATATTGATATAGATTTAATATTGAAGCAAATACCGTCAGACACTTGTCACTTTTCTCTCTGAGTGATAAGATGGTGGGTATGGCTGAATCGTGGAATGTAGACCCGGCTGCACATGACTTCTATGCACAAGGTGTGCGGCAGCTGCAAGAGTTTGAACAGACTCTCAAGCCGCCCAAAGATAGTGGAACTGTTGCGCACCATACTACAGTTTTACAGCTGCAGCCGGAGGTGCCGCATGTTGTACGCCTTATGCGGCAGGACCATCGTAAGAGCTGGGCTGACTTCGCTTACCCAACCAACTACTTCTCTTGGCGCTACCAAAGTTCCTACTTTCTTGGCTCTAACGACAAAATTGCAGCCGATCGTGAGCGCGTGATCGCACACAATGAGCAGAATCAAGGCTATGGTGACAGCCATGAGGGTGAGACAATTGCCAACTTCCTCACAAAAGTGACCAACTATAACGATCTTGTGAGCGACGTAATGGCGCGCATCAAGCAGTTCTTACAGGGGTAGTTTTGGCATCAAATAAATGGACAGAGCTTCTAGGTTGGGGCAGCGAACGCATCGAGGAGATCCGCTTCTTTGGCTTCTCCATTCTAAGAGAGGGAAAGTATGAGGATGCAAAACTCTTCTTCGAAGTGCTCCTTATATTGGATGACTCCCCATTTGACCGCCAAACGCTCGGCGCGATCCACCTACAGATGAATGAAAATGAGCAGGCAATCGAGCAGCTTGACCTTGCATTAGAAAAAGAGCCAGGCCATGAGCCGACCCTTTTGAACAAAGCAAAAGCGCTTTTTGCCTCAGATCGACCCAGTGAAGCACTCGCAATTGTCCAAAAACTAACCAAAAGCGATAACGAAATACTCGCAAGTGATGCTGAAGCTTTGATCATGGTTCATTCCTAAATTGTTCATAGAACAGCTTTTCTTTGTCAAAAAAATATAAAGCTCATCATATTCAGTAACTTATTTGTTCATAAAAAAATTTCTGCAGCAAGGATGCTTATGAACAATCATTTAGCTTGCATTGCATTTACGTTGTTCACAAAATGATTGCAGCCATTTTTTCTGCGTGCTAGATTTTCATCTTCAAGCTTCAGAAAGTTGGCTCAGAAGCGAATGTGGAAACGATTGTTCATAAAGGAAAAGAGTAGATGTTAACGATAGATGCGCGCGATGCCTGGACACAATTTTTGGAATATGTGAAGCAACGCTGTTCTTCGACGGCCTATGAGAATTGGTTGGCACCGATTGAGGTGATGGAGACTTCTGGTGAGCGTGTCTGTTTGCAGGTGCCCAACATTTTTGTGAAGGCTTACTTATTGGACAACTACAAGAAGGATCTCTGCAGTTTTGTTCCGGTTACTCCGGAGGGTGAGCCGGCGATTGACTTTGTGATAGCGCAGGCGCCGGAGAAGAAGGAGCGTCAATTTCCTAATAAGAAGCCTGAGCTTCCGAAAGCACCGGTTAATGAAAAGTATGCGCTCAAGCTCAACCAATATTATCGTTTTGAGAATTTCATTGAGGGTCCATCGAATCAATTTGTGAAGTCGGCAGCGGTAGGGATTGCCAATCGTCCGGGTCGATCGTATAATCCTCTTTTCATTCATGGTGGTGTTGGATTGGGAAAGACGCATCTTTTGCATGCGATTGGTCACCATGTGAAGGAGCAGCATAAGCAGCTGCGAGTTCAGTGTATCACGACAGAGGGGTTCATCAATGACTTGGTTGACAGTTTGAGGAACAAGTCTGTTGATCAGATGAAGCGTTTTTACCGTTCGCTTGATGTACTGCTAGTCGATGATATTCAATTTCTGCAGAACCGCCTCAACTTTGAGGAGGAGTTTTGCAACACATTTGAGAGTTTGATCAATCAGAACAAGCAGATTGTAATCACATCGGATAAGCCTCCTGGTCAGTTGAAGCTTTCGGAGCGGATTGTGGCTAGGATGGAGTGGGGCTTGGTGGCCCATGTGGGGATTCCCGATTTAGAGACACGCGTCGCGATTTTGCAACATAAAGCAGAACAAAAGGGACTCAAAATCCCCAGTCGCGTCGCTTTTTACATTGCCGAGCATATCTTCGGCAACGTCCGTCAGTTGGAGGGGGCGATCAATCGTCTCACAGCGCACTGTCGTCTTCTTAACCAGGAGATTTCAGAGGAGCTGGTTGAGTCGACATTGAGCGAGCTATTCCAAGTGGTGCCTAAGCAGAAGGTATCTGTTGAGAACATTTTGAAGAGTGTGGCGACTATTTTTCAGGTGCGCGTCTCTGATTTGAAGGGCACATCGCGCACGAAGGAGATTGCGTTGGCGCGTCAGGTGGCGATGTACTTGGCCAAGGAGATGATCAATGAATCGTTGATGATGATTGGCGCTTCATTTGGCAAGACACACTCAACAATTCTACATGCTTGCAAGACTATTGAAAATAAAGTGAAGAAAGAGGAATCTTTGAGAAGGCAGATTTCACTCTGCCGCCGCAATATTGATTCATAACTGGAGACCTCATCATGTTTCGCCGACCTGGAAAAAGCCCCCTCGAAGAAGATCAGTACAAATATTCAGCTGAGCCACCAAAGAGTGAGGCACCGCCACGTGTCTTTGAGGCGCCGCGTCAGCCTGTGACTACACCTCTTCCGCGTGAAGAGAGTTGGCCTGAAGAGGATAAAAGCACGCTTCCGCACCACTTCCAAAATGTGATGAATGAGGAAGCTCCTGAGACGACGCTTGGTGAGGGTGTTACCTTTCGTGGTGAGCTGAGCTTTGAGCGCCTACTGCGCATTGATGGTACATTTGAGGGTGAGCTACTCTCCCAGGGCAAAGTGATTGTGGGACCGAAGGGTGTTGTGAAGGCTAACCTTGTTTTGCGTGAGGCGGTTGTAGAGGGTGTGATTGAGGGGGATGTGACTGTTCAGGAGAAGCTGGAGCTGCGTGGCGAGGCATCTGTGAAGGGTGACATTCAAGCAAAGACGATCTGTGTTGATGAAGGAGTCACACTAGAGGGTCTCATCAAGGTGGGCGGCACACCCGAATAAATCAGCTATCTAGAGGAATATCTTTCGAGGGTTTGCAGAACAAATCTGTCACCCTCGAAAATCTTTTCAATTTCTAGCACCTCTTTACTATAGGCATCTACCAGACTTTCTACCTCTGACGAGTTGGGCACACCGCGAAAAGCCACTGGAGTGATGATACATCCTGGCGGTCGGTATCCAGCTTTTTCCAGTTCTACCTCCCCTCCATTAACGAGATCTCTAAAGGCAGAGGATGAGTCATGCCCAAATCCTAGGAATAGACCAAGCAGCTTCTCATCAAAATGGAGCAATGGACGCAATTTCTTCTTTGTCTTTAGCTTAGCCAGAAAGTCTGTGGGTACGAATGATTCTCCCAAAACCTCTTCGAAATCGCTCTTATAATCTTCAAGCATACAAGCTGCCGTTTTCTTATTAATTACAAACAGTTGTAGATACATACCACCATTGATCGAATCATACTCCTCACAAACAATCAGATCATTTGGCTCGAAGAGGTGGCGATATTTCTCCCAAGCTCGCCAACTCGAAGCTATTTCACGCTGAAAACGGAGTGGTTCATCATGTTTATACGGCATAACATACCGTTTGTGTGTTAATGGTAGGGAGATCATACAGGCTGGCTTTGTCTCTTCAAATAGAACAAAGCCCAGCCCCTCTTTCTGCACAAGGTGCTCAAAAAGACGCTCGATCTTTACTTGATCGGGCTGTGGGATTCTATTCCACCTACTCTTTATATCTGCAGCATGGAGCGTACAGAATACAAACAAGAGCAATAGGCTAGTAATACGTAACATCTCTTCTCACACTAGCATCATCAGGAAAATTGCACCATCGACAAAACTTCCCTGGGACATACCCTCGATGCCTGCAGTTTGGGCAGACATCTGCATTGGGTGTTGGAAAGGCGACAATCTTACCATCATTTGCCATATTCAAAGCATCGACAGCTCTCATTTCACCCTCAATATTCACGAATAGGTAACCATTGGTCGTTGTAACCTGATCAGCAGATACCACAAAATATTCTGCAAATGCTTGAGTTGTAAATAGCGTCATCAAAAAAAAGAGAGCCATTGCCAATCTTTTCATCTTTTTACCTCCAGAGGTTCAAGTAAAAATCACAATATCGTGCAAATGTTTTTTAAAGACAACTTAAATTTGACTGATCGCTAACCCACATAGCTGCGCGCCACTTCCTTGCTGTAGTGTGCGCGCTAAACTCCTCATCGTTGCACCGCGATCCATGTAGTCATCGATAATCAAGATACGCTCCGCCTCCACTCTCTTCCTCAAAAAGAACTGCGGCTTCTCCACCTTTGGAAGGTCGCCAAAACATCTATAGGCAAGCTGTCTAAAGGGAATGCGTAGCTTACGCGCTACCCCCCTTGCTAAAATAGCGCTAATATTGGAGCTCCAAAAGTGCCGTTTTGGCACCGAAGTGATCAGATCAGGCAGCGGCCACTTCGCCCTTTCGTGCTGTAAAATGAGAAAGGAGATGGCCGCTTTCTGGCATCTAGGAGAGCTACGCAAAAGATGGACAAAGGTAGAGACGCTCTCGATATCGGAAAAGCAGGCCAAGTAGCGGCGGCCTGGGGGGAGAAACTCAAAAAAGTGGGCACAGAGGGGGCAGACAAGCTGCTTCGTTGGCTGAGCGCAGTGGATACAAAGAGGAGGAAAGAGCAAATCTAGCATATCTCCAACCTATCTTAAAATAAGCTTTACAATAAAGGCTTTTTGTGCTACACTATTTAATATGAGTAAAATAGTGGGTCCATCTTTTAGACAACATCTCAATCCAGTGACCATTTCGGGGGCGCTTGCTGTAATCACTGGAATCGCCGCGATTGCGCTAGGCAAATTTGTTGCAGCTCGTCTTTCCACGCATCCCCTCAATCTCTGGATGGGCGGTGGAGCTGTTGTACTTGCTGGTAGCACAACGCTTGCCTGCAAAATAGGTTTTCCCTCTGGTGCAAAGGCTTCCCTTTCTGGCGAAAGGCGAACAAGGTGGACTAAACCTCTAACTATGCAGGAGGGGCTGTATTACTATGGAAAATCTGAAAATATAATAGATCAAGCCACCAAGCTCGATCCTTACTATAAATATCTTCCCGTATTGGGAAATGGAGACTGCTGCTACCGCGCCTTCATGAAAGGTCTACTCATCGACATGGTCGCTAATAATAAGCAAGACTCTGTAATTGAGAAGATTCAGAATTATCAAGAGGGTGTAGAGGAGTGGATCCTCAAATTTAAGAAGAGAGTTTTTACCGGAGTAGACGAAAACGGACAACCCTACCGACAAGTCTCTAACTATAAGAGACATCTTCCTAACTACAATATTGAGTCTTCAGCAGCAATAGTTGAGATAGTGCAGTCAATCAAAACCTATGATGATATCTGCAGATTCATGTCTGATGAAAAGAAGGTGGATGCCTTTGTCCTGTTTTTGAGGGAGATCGCCTTTTTGCATGCAACAGGTAATGGCAACCGCTCAGCGACACAGCTGAGAATGAGGGAGTGGGCGCATGGAGGTATTGCATCCTCTCTTCAAGCCTATTTTGGGGTTGGAGAGTGTGGTACAGGTGGCGCCAATTCGACATATGGACGTGGCTATTCTGGCCCAAACTTGGATTTTGCAGATCTTACCCTTTTATCTCCTGTAGAGGATCTCACAGATCAAGTGGCCCTTTCACAAAATCTACCTGATTTTGTTGTGCTATTTGTGACAGATGACCACTTTGAGCTCATTGTCAGGCATGAATTAATGGACGCAGCCCTTAATCATGGTTCGTAACCGTGTAGAGCGGATTGAAAATCGTACCCTTCACACTAAAGGTAAATAACTCAGCAATCTTCATCAGTAACGTATATTGCTTCATCCGAATCTTCACATCAATATTGCCCTCGAAATCTAAATAGGCTGGCTCATCATCCGCCAAGAAAAAGCGCGCCCTTTTTCCCTCCGAATAGACATCGCGCATCTCCGTCACCTTCACCAAGCCATCCTCAATCGTGTAGATCAGCTGTCCCCTCACCGGAATCAAATTGGTCAGATCAAGCCCAAGACGCGCCGAAATCTCCGTCGGTAGCTGCATCAGATTGGAAAAGAGCGTCTTCTTCGCATAGTTGGTGAAATAGAGCGACCCCTCACCTGTATAACTTGCTGGATCCTTAATCTGCCCCTGCAGATTCGTTAGAATAAATTGCGGCACACAGAATGAACGAAATAGTGGCCGCTCCCGCTTCTCCATATCCGTCCAAGGACTATTGAGACGGGAGAGTCGAAAATTTTCAACCTTCACCTCCTCAACTGAAAAATCACCCGCTCTGTTGAGCAGTAGCTCACGCACACTCAGTGTACCACTCCAATCAATCACCTTGAAATCATGCATCGTCAGCTGGTCATTACAGTAGGTCAAATCGGAACAAAAGCTGTTGCACGCCACATTGTAGACTCCAAAATTCCTTCCCTCTATTGTGCCATAAAACTCAGGATTAAAAGGATCCTCCTTGGAAAAATACCACTGCCCATCCAACTCATAGCCGCCCTCAATCGAAATGTTTTGCAGCATCTGATGCAATCGGCCAGAAAGAAGCGGGACGATGCGGTCAGACTCAATCGCAAGAGATCCCTCAAGATCAAGCCGCTCTTGCGAATTTGTTGCAGCTAAATTTGCGCAGCAGCCAGCCGCCTCCCCCTCAATCTTGCAGACCTCCCACCCTGGATCCCAATAAATACAGAGCTCTTCATCCTCATGCTCATAGATAGCCAAAACTCCCTCATTGAGAGTTGGAGTCTGCGTCAAAAAGCGCAGCCAGTAGTAGCTATCTTGGTAGCGCGCTTCAGTCTTAATCAGAAGCTCAAGCGGATCGTAGGAGAGTGTAAAGCTGCGCAGATCGACCTGCTGATCAAAGAGCGTGTAGCAGCCATCATTGAGTGAAAGTTGGATCCAGACAGTGTTGGGGAAAAGCTCAATATTGACCCGGCCAGCAAACTCCTCATCATCTTTTAGAGCCACCAAATGTCTGCGGATCGATCCGTGGATCTTGCCAGGGAAGAGCTCCGATGCGACATCAACCACGCTTTCAAGGCGATGCGCTGGAATAGTGAAGTCAAAGCCATCAAAATGCAGCTTTTCTTCACGGTAGTTGTAATGAAAGCCACCCAATTTGTAGGAAGAGCCGCCAACTTGCGCCTCAAGCCCTTCGATCGAAACACCACTGGTCTGATTGAGCTGGCAGAGCAGATGCTCTCCATCACCAAAGCTGATCCCACCAAAGTGTAAATCTCTGAAGGTAGCAATGATCTCACCCTGAAGCTCTCCATCATAGTAGATCTGTCCACTCCCCTCAAAGAGCCCCGTAGGCTTCCACTGATCCATGCTATGCGGTAGAATTGTTGCCAGGTCGAGCGCTACTCGCTCCACCAAAAATTGGCGATTTTTCCAATCTCCACTCACAAAGAGTTCGCTCTGCTTGTTGCTCACCTGGAAATGGTGCAGAAGTGATCCCTCAATCTCTAGATCTCCAAGCCAATCACCCCAAGCTATATGATCCAATTTGATGTGATTATCATCCCAAAAGCCACTCGCTTGCACTAAGCCATCGATAGCTATCTGCCCTTGAACAATTGATCCATGCAGATCTTGAGCCTCAAGCTCCCAATTGCCCGGTGAAAATCGCAGTTTCTCAAAACTCAACGGGTAGGATTGCTGATCATAGAAGAGGTTAAAGCTGCCATCTGCAAAGCTGATTGTTTTGCTCTTGCGATCATAGGTGAAGAGAAAGTCAGCCTCCTCGATCGCCATTCCAAAGAGAGCACTACTTGCCAAGCAGCGCGCCTGCATCTGAACATCTTGTAATCTATTCTCATAATAGCGCAGCCGCATCCCCTGATTGCCCATCTCAAAGCTGCCCTCTAATGGCTGCTTATAGGGCAATTTGTAGAAGCAGTTACAGAGCTCAAAAGCGTCTGCAATCGGCCCCCCTGAGTTGAAGAGCTGCAAGTCAACATCGATATTAGAGAAATCGTCCATCACAATCGTCACCTCACCATAGAGGTTGAGACCCGACCAGCTGCTCTCCAACTGCTTCATCTCAATGCGATTGTTATGAATATGTGCCAGAGCCATCACAGGCTCAAAGACCACGCCACGACTCTTGTGTGTGTACTGCCCATAAGAGATAGGTAAAAGTCCCTCATGATCCCCCGTCTTTAGATCGACATAGTGGACCGCCACAGTGTTGTTAGAAACTTCCTCATCAACTCGCGCAATCTTCATATCAAATGATTGCCCCTCAAGATGGAAATCCTCGCCCTCATAGTAGAGAACCAAGTAGCGCTCATCAAAAGTGCCCTCAAAATTGACAACGCCTGAGAGCTCCATCTCCTCATCAGGCAGGACGAAGGGCGCCATGAACTTCTCAAGCGGAATCTGCTCTCCACGAATCCATCCCAACCTCTTGTCGGAGAGACAAAACTGTTCCTTCAACTTGTCTGCAAATGTATCCAGAGGTGGTAAAGAGATATTCCTCTTCGCCTCTTGTCCAAAGTGGCAGCCAAAATCAAGCTCATGATCAGCTGCCTGTAAGATTCCCTCAAGAAGAAGCCCCTCACTCTGCCTTTTGAGCGTTGCATTGATCGCAAAATGATCGTCGGGAAAGCCGCGCTCAAAGCCTCCTCGAATCTGTTTGGGCAGCAGTGGAATCATCTCCTGTGAGTTGCAGGCAAAGGCGAGTGACATCAACGTCTCATGACTATACCAGTCAAGGTCGATCTCCCCCTCCATTCCAAAAAAGGTGCCGCGCAAAAAGGAGCTGTCTACCTTGCCATTTTTCACACTCACCATCGAATGTAGCTTCGATAGATCCCACATCCCATCCCAGAAATCGAGCGTGTCAGGCAAAAGAGCAATCCGCCCTCCCACCAAGCTGAAGGTGCCATCCCATGTATCCACCTTCAAAGAGGAGCTCATATCGAGATCGAAGTCGATATGCAGCCGCTCCCACTGCCCGCAGACAGCAAAAAGAGAGTTCTCCATCTCAATCTTCGTCGCATCAATCTGTCCAACCAAATTGTAGAGCTGCCCCTTAGAAAAAGCGATGAGAAGCTCACCTCGAAGCTCTCCACCAGTGACATCCCAATCACTATAGGGCTCTGGAAGCTGCCAGATCTGACAAACCATACGGTAGAGATCGCAGAGATTTTGGCCCGATAGATCAGAGCTCAAAGTGAGCTGCTGATCTTGACGTGCTACATCAAGCATCAACTCCACATCGGCAAGCTGCAAATGCGCCTGCGGAATCTGCAGATCAAAATCGGTGCGAATCAAAGAGCGCCTCTTACGCTTCTGCCCAGAAGAGGAATTCCACCTTTTCTGGCAAAGATCGAGATCCTCCACAACAACCTTGCCACCAATTTCACACCGTCTCAATGAAAAGGCAGGTTTCCAGCTGGCCACTGAAAAAGAGCCCTCAACAGCACCCTCAAGCCTTCCGCCAGAAACCACAAGCGCACCCTCCTTCCAAGCGAGGGTGTCAAAAGAGAAGGTAGAACCCAATCTCTTGGCAATGAATTTATGTGACCCCCACTCTACCGATTTGAGGAAGAGCTCTTGCGAGAAAAGCGCAAGTGAAAAAAGAAGAGCTAGAGCGAAGGCTTTGGGGAGCATACGTCGCATTGACAGCCTATATAGCAGATTCATCTTTGCAACATGAACAAAATTTGCTATTCTCCCGAGAAAATGCTCAGACGTTTTCTAGACTTCCAACTTTCGCTTGTAGAAAAAGGCAAACCGCTGCACAAAATGCGGCCTCTTGTCTCTGCAATTGACACCTTTTGCTACGAACCCGCCCTCAACACAAGTAGGCGCCCCTTTGTGCGCGATGCAGTCGACCTCAAGAGATGGATGTTTCTTGTTGTGCTCGCCCTTTTTCCCACCATCTTGATGGCTCTTTGGAATAGTGGAGTGCAACAGATGGTCTACCAAAGTGGCGACCTAAAGTTGATGGACCAATATTTAGACGCCTCACAAAGTTTCAAAGGCTATTTCGCATTCACCCTTCCCTACGCCGGCAAGATCTTTGCACTTGGTGCAATCGCCTTTGTCCCTCTCATGCTGATCAGCTATTTGGTGGGAGGCATCTGTGAAGGCATCTTTGCCTCTGTTCGCAACCATGAGATCGCTGAAGGCTTCCTCGTGACCGGCATGCTCTACCCTCTTATCCTTCCACCCACCATTCCCTACTGGCAAGCTGCTCTTGGTATTGCCTTTGGCGTGATCGTCGGCAAGGAGCTTTTTGGTGGTACAGGGATGAATATTTTAAATCCCGCTCTAACTGCTCGCGCCTTCTTATTCTTCACATTTCCTGGTAATATGAGCGGAGATGTATGGGTTGGCACTAACCAGTATGAAATTGCTCAGAGCGTCAATAAGGTTAACCAAGAGGCGCATAAAGATGAGGTAGATGGCTATTCGCAAGCGACTGTCTTGCAAGGCGTCAACCAAGCCAGCCCCGATATCAAGCGGATTCATGTAGCCGCAATTGCAACGCAATATCAGAATCAGAAGATTGGACTGCTCCCTGTAGTACAAAAGCGCTTTGACCAGTGGAAAAAAGAGAGCAAATCTGAGGGTAAGCTGGGTGAGCTATCGCAAGAGCAGCTGCGCGCCTTCTTGATGGCACCTATGGCTAAGGGAGGCTTAGCACTTGCTCCTGGTAGTATGGCAGCAGCTTATTCCTGTGCTGAATCGATTCATGGCGGAAAGAAGTTTTCCAATGGCAATCTCTTTTTCGGAAATATTCCCGGTAGCTTGGGTGAGACTTCGACGCTTGCCTGTCTTCTTGGAGCGATCATGTTGCTTGTTGTGGGAGTAGGCTCTTGGCGCAACATGCTCTCATTTGGTCTTAGCGCCTTCATTACTGCTTGGCTTTTCTCATTCTTTTCTTCTCTTGGAGATGACATGGGGGCTTGGAATTCAGCGAGGTATGCTATGCCAGCTCTACGTCAGCTGATGGCAGGAGGGTTGGCATTTGGTCTGGTCTACATGGCAACAGATCCTGTCAGCAGCGCTGGGATGAAGAGTGCTCGTTGGATCTATGGTGGCTTGATTGGTCTGGTGACTATTTTGATTCGAGTGATCAACCCTGCCTATCCAGAGGGTGTGATGTTGGCGATATTATTTGCCAATGTTTTTGCGCCTCTTTTTGACTACTATGCGGTTCGCCGTTATAGGAGGAAGTATGTCAACTAAGAAGACAGATGGTCAAACGATTCTTTTCATTACCGTGCTCTGCGTTGTTTGCGGTCTTCTTTTGGCGGTGATTGCCTACAGTTTGCAAGGTCCACAGGAGAGAGCGCGCGCCTTTGATCGATCCAAACAGATGTTGATTGCGGCTAAGATTGTTGACCATGAGGGCTTTTTCATCCTTCTCGATGAGAGGAGTGGTAAGAGTGTGCGCGCTGCTTTTGCTGATGGTGTGCTAAAGCCAGATCCTGAGGCGCAGAAGGCGACAGATGAACAGATTGCGCAGTTGGCTGAAAAGCGCATTCGCCCTCTGATTACAGATAGTAAGGGCGATGTGTTCACATTGAAGCAGAAGGGACTTGATCTCTCTCAGTATTTGGAGGAGAACAAAAAGGCTGGCTATGCCGATTTGCCCAATAAACTGCTCTATGCGGTGCTTCCAAATGGAAGTGATCTAAGTGAGGAGGGGCTGCTCAAAGAGTTGGACAAGGTTTACGGCTTTGTGATTCCGGTCTCTGGTTTTGGTCTTTGGGCGCCGATTTATGGCTATATTGCGTTGGAGGCTGATGCGGATACGGTGATTGGCACAACGTGGTATGAGATGGGTGAGACGCCTGGTCTTGGTGCAAATATCACTGAGGCGTGGTGGCAAAATCAATTCTTTGGAAAGGTGATTTTCCATGAGCCTGCTGCTGGCAAGCCTGATTTCAAGAGTGCTAATATTGGTATTGTGGTGGTCAAGGGTAAGGTGAGTGATGTCTATGGCAGCTCTGCGAAATCGCATAGTGCAGTGGATGGTATTTCAGGTGCTACATTGACAGGGGATGGTGTGACAGCTGCCTATAGTGACAGCTTGACTCCATATCGCAACTTTTTCATCAAGGTGAGGGATGGCAAGAAAAACGCCGCTAAGTGAGTATTTTCTAGAGCCGCTTTGGAAGAACAATCAGATTTTGGTTGCGATCTTGGGTATCTGTTCAGCTTTAGCGGTGACAACGACGTTGAGTACCGCCTTTACGATGAGTATTTCGGTCAGCTTAGTGACCGCCTTTTCCTGCTATATTGTTTCGCTCTTGCGCAAGTTCACCCCTGATTCGGTGCGGATGATTACGCAGCTGGCTGTGATCTCCTCTTTTGTAATCATTGTGGATGAGTTTTTACGCGCCTACTTTTTCACCATTTCCAAAACGCTCTCAGTCTTTGTCGGCTTGATTATTACTAACTGCATTGTGATGGGGAGAACAGAGAGTATGGCGCGCAATGTGCCGCCTGTACCCGCCTTTTTGGATGGTCTCTCTGCTGGACTAGGCTACGGCTTTGTTCTGGTCTTGGTTGCCGCTTTGCGCGAGTTCTTCGGCTTTGGTCAGCTTTTCAACTTCCAGCTGATTCCCGAGAGCTGGTATGCCACACCTGACCATCCGCAACGTTATCAAAATCTGAGCATCATGGTGCTGGCACCAGCTGCCTTTTTTATCTTGGGCTTCTTCATCTGGATCGCCAATATCATTTCAAAACCGGAGAATCCTGCCTGATGTGGATGGGTGACTACACACTGTTAAATCTTTTGGGGCTGATGATTCAGTCGGTCTTCATTCAGAACATTCTGCTCTCCTACTTTTTGGGGATGTGCAGCTACTTGGCCTGTTCTAGCCGTGTGACAACAGCTAACGGTCTTGGCATGGCGGTCACCGTTGTGCTTGTGGGAGCTGGTACAATCAACTGGTTTGTGCACACCTTTATCACTGGCAAGGGCGCATTAGCATGGCTTTCTGCCTTTGGTATCAACGGCTCAGCCATTGACCTTAGCTTCTTGGAGCTGATTGTCTTTATCTCTGTGATTGCCGCCTTTGTCCAAGTTTTGGAGATCGTGATCGAGCGCTTTTCTCCCGCTCTTTACCACGCCCTTGGCATGTTTCTGCCTCTGATCACAGTCAACTGCGCTATTTTAGGTGGTGTGCTCTTTGGGGTGACAAGAGAATATCCCTGTATTCCCAACTTGGTCTTCTCTTTTGGATCGGGTCTTGGCTGGTGGGTGGCGATTGCCCTCATTGCCGCAATCCGCGAAAAGCTCACCTACTCCCACATTCCGGAGGGGTTGAAGGGAATGGGCATCACCTTCATCATGACAGGTTTGATGGCAATGGCATTCATGGGACTGCTCGGTATTGATTTGGCCAATCCAACAGGCCAAAAGCTACCGACACAAGAGGAAGATGCTTTTAAGGAAAACTCTGTGCCTATCGCTCAATTTGACGAAGCCACACCCGCTATCGCACTACTCGATTTCTAATCTCGGTCAATTCTGGTGAGAGTTTGAGCTTTTTTAAACGTTTGCAATGCTCTTTAGTCAAATCTTCTGGATATTGCTCAAAATAGAGAAGTACGAGCAAAACGCGTCCCTCCTACTCTCCCTTGCCAATCCACTCATAGAGAACATAACGCAAGCTAGGGACAAGCTTTGCCATCGCATCAGCAACCTCTTCTGAGTGGCCCTCTGAATTAATCAGGTAGACATTATTGAGTGTCGCCGCAACTGTGCCCTTGCGCACCTCTCCACTCTCATGGGTGTAGGGTTTATACTAACAGAGCTGTCGACTCCATCAGCCAACTCGCTCTGGGGAGTAAAGACTGCTAGCAGTGTGATCCAGAACATTTTTTGTATACTCCATTTTCTTCTTTAAAGCCGCAGCTAGATGCTAACTTATGCGCTTTTGCATTTTGCCTATCAATATAGCCTACTGGATTTTTAATTTTTGACAAAACTGCATTGAGCACCTCTTTGGCAAATCCCCGCCCTTGAAATGCTTGATCAACCATCATAGCCACCTCGGTCATCCCTGATCCAGGCACCAGTTCTAAATGTCCGATCAAGCGTCCTTCGTGAAGAATCGAATAGCCACTCCCCCAGTTTTCAAGTCGCTTATCAAAGACTGCTCTAGTCCAAGCAGAGCCACCCGAATAGGAGCGCATCAGCTCCTCATTTGAAAAGAGTTTCCAAGCCTCTTGCTGAACAGCAACTAGCTCGCAACGCGCTGTTTGAAATGGAAGACTAAGTGCCAATGTCTCTATCTAATCTATCAAATGCCTTCTGTAGCTCACCAAAGCCCATAAGACCGCCGTCATAATTTAGATGGTCACGGTAGCTGTAATACCAGCCGCCGACCACAGTTATTTCAGCTGCTCCCCTCAGAAGCTGACTACGAAAGATACGCTTAGCATCAGAAGCAGATGCCTTACCATTCAATGCAGATTCGGCTCTATCCGCCTTTTTAGCACCCCAGTTAAAGAAGCGCTTCGCCGCTGCCTTCGCTCCACGACCATGCTCAGCATCTATCTTCGCACGCTGTTCCAGCTTAGCTTCCTTGCTAAAGAGGCTGTAATAAGCAAGCCCCACTAGTGAAATTGCCGCCCTGGCAACTCCCAAGAGCACTGAAGCTCCTAGATTGTAGACGACATATGCTGCCGCATGAATCGGTTTGCTTGCACAACTCTCAGTTTGAGCCATATCTCCTCCTTGGTGGGTGTCAATTATATCATGACACTCAACTTGAAGGCAAATCTTTACTGTATTGCTCCTCAGAGAGTAAACTTTCAAATTCACTCTTGTCAGAAATGGTTACTTGATAGAGCCACCCCTCACTTTGAGCTGAAGAATTGATCAACTCTGGGTTCTCTTTCAACGAAAGATTTACCTTGCTGATCTCGCCAGAAAGTGGGTAGTAGAGATCAACAGCCGCCTTAGTCGATTCGACAACGACTCCCTCATCTCCAGCCTTCACACTCGCTCCAACAGTAGGAAGTTCTACGAAGACAATCTCACCTAACTCCTTTTGCGCCAAATCAGTAATCCCAACTGTCGCCCTATTGCCCTCCAGTTTCACCCACTCATGTGTCTTTGTATATCTCATTTTGACTCCAGATTAATTGTGGCCCAAAGAAGTGGATGCTGCTCAACTACAAAATCATCGGGCGATGCAGAGAAGACCTGCCACTCCCCTGATACCTCTTGAATCTTATAGTTAAAGCCGAGCTTACTTATCCGCTGTGGATCATAGCCGTGCAGCGCCTCTTTAGGAATAAAGATTTCTAACTTCTTGCCCTCCCCTTTCACCTTAAAGAGATCGGGCGATGCTAAGTTATGTCGCTCCTCGGTACGAAAGCGGGTGATCTCTTTAGCAATCTCACCATCAACGATGCGAGGAAAGATCAGAAAGTGGTGGCAAAATCTGGTGACAGATGAACTCTTGATATTTCGTGTGTCAATCATCAGCTCAACGCAATCGCCACGCGGATGGGGCTGATCAAAGGCTGCGCGAAACTGAAAACGGAAATGCAAGCCGTTTGCTGCCCACCACATGTAGACCTTGGCCATCTTTGAATCCATGAGGTCAGGAAGTAGGGTGGGCTCTTTATTCACATCCACTTCTAGATCAAAGAAGTGCAGCGGCTCCATCGGAACAATCTCTTCAAGCATAGAAAAGAGTATAGCAAGAGAAATGATTGCACTCTAGTGCAAATATTAATATCGAATGTTAATATTTACGTAAATTCAGACATCTGATATACTGAAAATATGACAAATTATAGAAATAGAAGCGCAGAAGAGTCATTAAGGGAGCTACTGAGTGCTTTTCCTGTAGTTGGATTGACAGGTCCTAGGCAGTCGGGTAAATCGACGCTACTACAATACTTACTCCCAGATTATGAGTATGTCACCTTTGATGATATTCGAAAGATCTCCCTCTTTGAGGATGACCCGATGGGGTTTATGGAGCGCTACTCTGACCGAGTAATCTTTGACGAAGTACAGCGTGTTCCAGAGATATTTAGTTTGATCAAGCTTTTGGTTGACAGAGACAGGCAAAGCTATGGCAAGTTTGTACTGACAGGTTCTTCTCATTTTTCATTTCTGAAATCTATATCTGAATCTCTTGCCGGGCGAATTGGTCTACAGTCGCTTCTCCCATTTGAGTATGCAGAGCTTCCTGAAAAAGCAAGACGAGAGGCGATTTTTGCTGGTAGCTATCCGGAACTGGTGGTGCGTGAATACACGCATGCAGCTAATTGGTACTCTTCATATATTGATACCTACCTGAATAAAGATCTGCGCCTTTTGGCGAACATTGGAGATTTGCGCGATTTCCGCCGCTTTTTACAGCTACTCGCTACCCATGCAAGTCAAGTGATTGATCTTTCACATTTTGCCAAGGCAGTTGGAGTCTCTGTACCAACTATTAAGCGCTGGATCTCTATATTGGAGGCGAGCTATGTCATATTTTTGCTGCCTCCTTACTATCAAAATCGGGGGAAAAGAGTGACTAAAAGCCCCAAGCTTTACTTCTTTGACACGGGGTTGGTTAGCTTTTTCACGGGGATTGAAACCTTTGAACAGTATGATCTAGGGCCGATGGCGGGGGCGTTATTTGAGAACTATATCATCTCTGAGATCTATAAAAGAGAGCTTCATCGGGCAACGCATGCGCAGCTCTACTACATGCGTACCTATGACAAGAGTGAGGTTGATCTGATTGTTGAGAGACGGGGAAAGCTAGAGTGGATTGAGATCAAAAAGTCGTCTACATTCAAGTCGAGCATGATACAATCCCTGCTTTCTTTGGCAGGAGACCATCCCAAAACCTTGATCTATCAAGGAGATAGCGAAACCTTTAAAGGCGTCAACTATATCTCCTATAGAGACTACTTAAGTTAACACTGATCAACTCCAAAACGGGAGTTATTCACTATCTCTTTAGTCACCTAATAAGGTTGCTATGTATTTCTCTTTGAGTTCGCTAGCAAGTAGTTGCTGAGCCTGCACAATCTTCTTCTGCGGGACTACACGATCGACTCGCTTGTCAACAAACTCATAGAAGTAAGCACCCTCTACCTTGTCAAAAAGCAGAGGTGATTTGCCCTCAACAAGATCATCCATCGCAATGAAACTAGGCTCCACACGCGACACAGTCATATCATGTGTAACCGGTGCAAAAAGAGACTGCTCATCACTCTCCAAGTAGGCAGCAAATCTGCGCTGCATCGCCTCCTCAAGTGTCAACCTTGAATCAATCTGCTCCCTTCTCTTCTCAATCAATGCTGTACCATCACCCAAGCTCGGCGCCTTCGCAAGTGGCAACAACTCCTCATCACCACAGCCCATCACTAAGATACGGAAATAGTTCTCACCATCTTCCGAGTAGCCCACCGTCTCCTCCTGATCCAAGAAGGCAAAATTCTTCAATCCTCTAAACTCTGTTCCCTCAGCAACAAAGAGCTCTACAGATTCCATCTCTACATCTGCAAATGCCTCATCAAGCCACTGCGGATTTTGCTCCACAATCTGCTCCCTGGCAAAGACATCTACCTGCGCTCTCTTCTTGCGATCAAAGGAATCGAGATCCGCACTCTTCAACTCAGGAAAACGCTCTTGCAAAAGTGGTAGGTTCGCCTCCTCCCACTCCCAAGTCTGCCTCATACTCACCTTCGCCTCCAAAGCGCGCTTCGAAAGCTGCCCCACATAGAGCTCATAGCGCTTGCCCACAAGACTAGGAGCGCGCTCTTTAATCTTTGATAGCTCATCAAACTGCTGAGGCAAACCAAGACCCTCTTGAGGCGCAACTGCCGCCAAGTAGAGCTCAAATTGCTTCCACTGATCGACATCCTTGAAACGAAGCTCCTTTGGCATCTGCGTCACCTTTACCGTCGCATACTCATGCGCATAGGTATAAAACTCCTCAAGCGCCAAAGTGTCGACCAAAGCAGCACTACTCACATCTTCAACCATCTTGTCAAAGAGCATCACAGCTTCCATCACACTCATCAACTGCTTCTCATCAAAACTATTATAACGCATGAATGCTTGATAAAATGCATGGGGAGATCCCACATACTGCTCTAGCTCTGAACGATACCCCTCATACAAAGAGGCTGTGCGCGATAAAATCTCAGTTTGCACCTCCTCTTTAGTCACAACATAACCCTTACTCTTCGCGATTCCAGCTGCTTCAAAAACGAAAAGAGCCGCCTTCTCCAGGTACTCCTCGCCAAACCAATCCTCAAGATTGCTATGACCAAACAAAGAGAGCTCGCCCTTAGCAAGTTTGGGATCACCACCCATATTGGCATACTCACGCTCCTGATAGCGCAACATCTGTGCCAGAAGCGGCGCTGGGAATTTTTGCTCTGCTTGGAAAAGCGCTAGGCGATTCTCAAATGTGGCCTCACCATTTTTCCAAGCTGCCAAATGCTCCTTCATATCGGGAGCAAAGAGCTGCCAACAGCTCTCCGCCGAAAGCGCAGGAGCAAAGGGATGCACATAGGGCTTAAATCCCCTCTCCTTTTCCTGCGCATCTCGCAACCAGCTATCAAAATCTTCCACACGCTTGTGCAGAGGTGAACTCAATAAGAGATGGCTAATCACACCGCGATTGAGATAGTTATCACTCAAAATCGTTTGCGGATTGGGAAAGGCAGGACTCTCTGTTTTCAAAAAGAGCACCATCTGATCAAGCAGATCGCGGCGAATCTTCTGACCACCCACCTTGGCAACCACCGGATTCTCTTTTTTACCACTCGGAGCAAAGCTCTGGTAGGTGCCAAAAAAGACAAAGCTGAAGATGATGACCACTGTCACCACATAGAAGATATACTTTTGATACTTTCGAAATAGCTGTAACATAGGTCAGAATTCTATACAGAGGGGTTATACAAAGCCATTAAAATCTTTTTGCGTCTCACCAATGATGGAGGTGTGTAAATCAAAATACCAGCTACGCGCCTTTTTCGGCGAAATGGGCACAGAAAACTGCTTGTCACGCTTCATCACCCTCTTCACCTCAGCCGCCGCCTCCTCGCTATAGATCACCGCGATCAGCTCATAGTCACACTTGTCACTCTTAGTGCCCAAGTTATAGCTGCCTATCACCGCAATCTTATCATCCACAACCATCGCCTTCTTGTGTAAAATCACATTCTTCACATCATACTCAAAGATCTCAACCGGGTGGATTCGACTCCTTTCACACAGCCTCTTTTCCCAAAACCTATAGCTGCGCCCATACAGAAGCGGTACATAATTCACGCGGTGCGCCCAGCAAAAGAGATGGTTACAGCCAGGAGCATTATCTCGCGCTCCATTGGTCAAAAGCGTAATTGGAATGGTCAAGCCCTTTAACTTCTTCATAATGCAGCTAGCTGGATGAAAATAGAGGTTGGCGATCCAGACGTTGCTCTTTGCACCAGCAAGCAGACTCTCATATTTCTTGGTGATCACATTGGGCGATTGATGTGGACCACCCATAAAAAGTTGAAACTGCCCCTGTTCCAGAGAAATAGTCTTGGCCTCCTCAAATGAGGGCACAATGGGATCAGCAGAGACTTCAAAAAAGCGAGTGGTGTAGCGCTCAGGATCGAGCTGCCAAAGGCGGTTTTCAGCATTAAATCTCTCCCAAATCGCATACATTTTGAAGAAGATCAGCCGCAGCTCTTTGGCAGCCTCTCCTCTGCCTACCAGATCTTGATCTCTCGAGCCAAGCGGCAAATCCACAATAACTGAATCAATACGCTTATACTTCTCAATGCCGTTAGTTCCCTCTGTGATTGCAATCTCACTATAGTTAGAACCGCCCATTGAATAGTACTTGCCATCCACTACAAAGAGCTTCATATGGTTATCGATTGAGCCCACCGATTCCATTGTCAAGACATTGTAGGCATGTACAAGATGGAAGCGGTCTGGGTAGCGCTTTAATAGGCGATCGACAAGTACATAGTCATCAGGACTAAAGAGAACTGGTGTGGTCAAGATGTGGACCTGAAAATGATCGATAGACTCTAGCTTGCGCTCCATTGCATGGAGCAGATCTTGGCATACCTTTCCACCAAAGAAGCAGGCAGAAAATTCGATTGATTCCTCCGCTGCCTCTAAGAAGGCGTGATTCCACTCTAAAAGCTCAGTCCCATTCTCACAGATGAGAATCTCATTTTCACTCGCAAAAAGAGTCCCAAGAAAAAGGAGCAGCACTAATAGTCTCATTCGGCAAATGCCTCCACAAGCCTCTGCTTCATCTGCCTTCTCGCCTCCTCAAGCGGAACATCTGGTGCAAAGGGATGACTATTTTGCTCCATCCCCTCCAAAACACGCGTCCCGGGCAAGACGATCCTCTGCAGCAGCTCCATATCTGGCTCCTGCAAAAAAATAGTCCCCTGATGCAAATAGCCAGCCTTCGTCCGCCTCTGCGCCGCTCCACCAACCTTCTTCCCATTCAAAATCACATCATAACGAGTCGGTTTCGCCATACAGAAATTCTTTGCCGCTGCATCAAGCGCTGTTGGCTCTACCGGCAAAAGCTCCCCACCACCTAAGGCCTCAATCACCTTATTATTAATGAATGCATAGTTCTCCATCGTATTCTCACTAAACGAGGGATGAGAGCTAGGAACCAAGACTGAAAAGGCTAAATCACTTAAATGAAATACGATGCCACCACCAGTCGGCCTTCTTGCCATATCGATGATACCGCTATTTAAGTATTTGGAGGGATCGATGAAGTGGCCGTAGGTCAGTGAGGGATTCTTCCAATCATATAGGTGCAAGAAGAGGTCCTCCATCTCACCTAAATCAGCAAGAAGGCCACGATCAAGTTCCATATTCTCTTCAGCCGTTCGGCTACCGGAATCCATCCAATCCATAGAGGTGAGAAGTTTAGTGAAAATTGAGATAAAATTCCAGTTGAAGTACGAGAAATTCTTGGATAAGATGGCATAGGTATTGCTCATTATTTCCCACTGCAGTAAATACAATATTTTAATTCGACAACCGAGGACAGAAGATGTTCGACAAGTTCACAAACCGTGCAAAGCAAGTCATCAAGCTAGCCAAGAAAGAGGCGCAAAGGCTGAATCACAACTATTTGGGAACAGAGCATATTCTGCTTGGCCTTCTAAAATTGGGGCAAGGGGTGGCGGTCAATGTCTTGCGCAACCTCGGTCTTGACTTTGAGACGGTGCGTCAAGAGGTGGAAAGGTTGGTTGGATATGGGCCAGAAATTCAGGTTTATGGTGACCCAGCTCTAACTGGCCGCGTTAAAAAAGTGTTTGAATTTGCTAATGAGGAGGCCTCAAACCTTGGTCACAACTATGTGGGTACTGAGCACCTTCTTCTCGGTCTTTTGCGTCAAACAGATGGAGTGGCGGCTCAAGTGCTTGAGAATCTGAATGTCGATCTAACTGAGATTCGAAAAGAGGTTTTGAAGGAGTTAGAGACATTTAACTTGCAGCTTCCTCCCTCTGGCAGTGGCTCACCCAAATCGGAGAAGGGTGGCAATGATAAGATGCCAGCTTTGCGAGCCTATGGCTACGATCTAACGGAGATGAGCCGTGAGGGCAAGTTAGATCCTGTGATTGGGCGCAGTAAAGAGGTTGAGAGGCTGATTTTGATCTTATGCCGCAGACGGAAAAATAACCCTGTTCTGATTGGTGAGGCGGGTGTTGGAAAAACAGCGATTGTGGAGGGCTTGGCACAGAAGATTGTCAAGGGTGAGGTACCAGACAACCTGCGAAAGAAACGTTTGATTACTTTAGACTTAGCTCTGATGATTGCAGGAACAAAGTACCGCGGTCAATTTGAGGAGCGCATCAAAGCTGTGATGGATGAGATCAAGAAGAATGGCAATATTCTGCTCTTCATCGATGAGCTTCACACGATTGTGGGAGCTGGGGCGGCGGAGGGTGCGATTGATGCCTCGAATATTTTGAAACCGGCGCTTGCGCGTGGTGATCTGCAATGTATTGGTGCTACAACCATTGATGAATATCGCAAACATATTGAAAAGGATGCAGCTCTGGAGAGACGCTTCCAAAAAATTGTGGTTCAGCCTCCTAGTGTGGAAGATACGATTCAGATCTTGCAAGGCTTGAAGAAGAAGTATGAGGAGCACCACAATGTGACGATTACAGATGAGGCGCTGGAGCAGGCGGCGATTCTTTCTGATCGCTATGTGCATGGCCGCTTCTTACCGGACAAGGCGATCGACCTGCTTGATGAGGCGGGGGCGAGAATGCGCGTTTCGACAATGAGCCAGCCTACAGACATTTCGAAGCTGGAAAATGAGATTGAGGAGACCAGGAGGGCGAAAGAGAAGGCGATTAGCACGCAGGAGTATGAGAAGGCTGCGCGGCTACGAGATGATGAGAAGAAGCAGAGAGAGAAGCTGCAGGTGATCCGTAATGAGTGGGAGAACCACAAAGAGGAGCATCTGATCCCTGTTGATGATGAGGCGGTTGCAGCAGTTGTTGCCTCTCAAACAGGCATTCCTGTAGTGCAGCTGACGGAAGAAGAGACGCAGAAGTTGATTAAGATGGAGGAGACTTTGCGCTCACAGATCATTGGTCAAGATGATGCGCTCAATGTGATTTGCCGTGCGATTCGCCGTGCAAGGACAGGTATTAAGGATCCAAATAGGCCGACGGGCTCTTTCCTCTTCTTGGGGCCAACTGGTGTTGGAAAGACGCACCTGGCGCGCCAGCTTGCTATTCAGATGTTTGGTGGTGAGAATGCGCTGATCCAGGTCGATATGTCGGAGTATATGGAGAAGTTTGCTGTGAGCCGGATGACGGGTTCGCCTCCAGGATATGTGGGACATGAGGAGGGTGGCCAGCTGACAGAGCGTGTGCGCCAAAGACCTTACTGCGTGGTGCTCTTTGATGAGATTGAGAAGGCGCACCCCGATGTGATGGACATCTTGCTGCAGATTCTTGAGGAGGGAAGGTTGACCGACTCATTTGGTCGCAAAATCGATTTCCGTCATGCGATTGTGATCATGACCTCTAATTTGGGTGCTGATTTGATTCGCCGTTCGACAGAGATTGGCTTCTCATCGAAGCAGGGCATGCCAGACTTTGATACGATCCAGAGTAAGATTGAGGGTGCGATGAAGAAGCACTTCAAGCCGGAATTTGTCAACCGTTTGGATGGTACAGTGATCTTTAGACCGCTTGATGAGATTGCGTTGCATGAGATTGTTCACCTAGAAATTGAGAAGGTAAAGAAGCGACTTGCGGTGCACAATATCTTCATTGAGCTTACAGAAGAGGCTGTGGATTATCTTGTGAAACTGGGCAATGTTCCTGAGATGGGGGCGAGACCTCTTCGTCGTGTGATTGAGCAATATGTGGAGGATCCGCTGGCAGAGAAGCTGATTCGCAATCCGCATGATGGTCAGCGCTACAAAGTTTTGGTGAAGGAAGAGAAGTTAGATTTTGAAGAGCTAGCAGACCCTGTTCTCACAGACAAGAAAGAGAGCTAGTCAAGATCATATTACTTTAGAGGTTGCTGTTTAAACGATCTTAATTTATATTTTCCTTATTTGAACAATCCAAATAAGGGGTTAATATGATTAATGCGATTCAAAATTTTAATGGGTCACACCCAGCAGCGATGCGTTCCGCGATGACAACTGTAACGGTGGTGGCTCTTGCGGCACTTGCGCTTGGTGTTACGCGTCTGGTAATGGGTGGTGGTTTCCCACTAGCAGGTTTTAACTTTGTGCCTGCAGTTGCAACAGCTGCAGCGAGTGTAGTGTTGATACTTCTGGCAACAGTTTGTGCAAGCAGAACTCTTAAGAAGAGCAACGAGGAACCGGCTAAATCTACATTTTCAATCGAGGACACCCAAATTCTGAAAGATGGTGAGTGTGTCGCAACCTTTGAGGCAGCCCAATATGAGCGTGTAGATGCTGACACCGAAGAGAATGGCCTTAATGAGAACCAATTCTGCCGCGCTGGTAGCGTAGACTTCCGCACTAGTGAGGGTGAAGATCCTGTTACAACTGGAACTGTATGCTACAGAGCAGTTGTTCCTTATACTTCTGGTCAGGACAATAAATCCGTTTCATTCATGGGCTCTTACAATGTTGAAGGAGTTGTAAGGGAAGAGCAAGAAGATGATGCAGCCTTCAAAGAGCGCATCACAGCAGCTTTTGATGAAATTGATGTGGCCATAATCTCTTCTGAGATTCGTACAGAGGCTATGAATAAAGTGCTGACTAAGCTGCAGGACGGTAGTTCAGACGAGTAATAAACGCCTGTAGCATTGCTGTAATATTTGGTTCGGTAGCTACATGCTGCCGAGCCCATCGTAAGGAGACACTGATTAACTACCATTTGGCAGATTTCGTCAGATTTTTTGATTCGGCTAAATTCGGAGATGAGCGCTAACCACTTGTTGGTTAGACGAGTCGAGAATGACACCGAATCGAAAGTTGTGGCGGAAGATGCCGGATGGGAGTTAATCAGTGTCTCCCTAAGGAGATACTGAATAACTCGGTTATTGGAGATTCCGCCAAGATTTGCAACGCTGGGAAATTTGGAACCTGACGCTAACCCCTTGCGGGTTAGTGAAGGCGAGAATGATGCAGTGGTGTGAAGATTGGCGGAAGATTCAATGAACGAGTTAATCAGTGTCTCCCTAAGCGATCAATCCCCCGCCTAAACAGATAGGTCCATCATAAAAGACTACCGATTGCCGCTTGGTGATCGCCTTCTGCTTCTTGTCAAAGACAGCGCGCACTCCTCCCTCATACCCATGCAGCTCACACGGCTCATCAGCGCTGCGGTAGCGGATCTTCGCAGTGCAGCGAAGAGGCAGTTGCGGCTCCTCATTGACCCAGGAAAGCTCGGTTGCAATCAGCTCATTCGAAAAGAGCTCGGGCGCCTCTCCCTGCTCGACCACCACCACATTTTGCTCCATCTTCTTACCCACCACATACCAAGCCTCTCCTGCGCCGCCTATAGCCAATCCGCGCCTCTGCCCAATCGTATAGAAGTGAGCCCCCTCATGCTCCCCTACAACCGTTCCATCGCTCTTCTGAAACTCCCCCCTTTTAGGAGGAAGATATTTGGCCAAGAAGGGACGAAAATCGCGCTTCCCAATGAAGCAGATACCCGTACTATCACGCTTCTTAGCAGTCGCAAGCCCCGCCTCTTCGGCAATTCGCCTCACCTCACTCTTAGGCAGGTGACCCACAGGAAAGAGCACGCGATCCAGTACCTCGCTTCTCATCGTATAGAGAAAGTAGCTCTGATCCTTATTCTCATCAAAACCGCGATGCAGCGCTCCATCCACCTTCTGGCAGTAGTGGCCAGTGGCCAGATAGTCAGCACCAAGTCGTAATGCTTTTTCAAAGAAAAGCTTGAATTTGATCTCTTGATTGCACCAGATATCAGGATTGGGCGTGTAGCCCGCTTCAAATTCGCTGAGACACCTAGAGAAGACCCTATCCCAATACTCCTTGGCGAAATTGACTGTATAGAAGGGGATATCGAGCTTTCCGGCGACTGCAGCGACATCCTCCATATCGGAGGCGGCGGAGCAGCCATCATCGTCCCAATTCTTCATGAAGAGGCCAATCACCTCATGGCCCTGCTGTTTGAGAAGATAGGCTGCTACGGAGGAGTCGACCCCACCTGACATGCCAACAACTATTTTCATTTCCTTATCCTATTTAGGGATTATAGGATAGCACCTGACTCGCTAAAATTCAACTTTTTTTATCATAGTGGGAGGAGAGTCTATTCTACAATATGACTTTCCCAATGCTTGATGTAGGCAAGCCAACGCTCTTTTGTCGGTTGCGTCTGGAAAAAGGCGCGATTCTTCTCATGAGATGAGAGATGTGCCACCTTGGCAAGCAGATTCAAGTGACTTCTATCATCCGCTGCAAACATGAAAAAGAGCGTGTGGACACTCTGGCCATCTAACGCACCAAACTCAATCGGTTGACGCGGATGGACCACCATCAAAACATCATAGTGCGTATCAAGCAGAAAATCACGCGTGTGCGGCGCAGCAACACCACGACCTAAAGCCGTCGACATCATGCGCTCACGATCCATAAAGAGATCTGTCAATACCGCCGGATCCAAATCAAAGCGCTTCCCCATCTCTTCCATCGTCTTCTCGATCACTCCCTCCTTAGAATTCACATCTAAGTCAGAAAGCACATCACCACGATAAAGCGCACGGTAGAGCGAAAATTGCATCGTCCCCGAAGCCTTCTTCTCCTCCTCAACAGGATCAAGACGCTGCTGTAACAGCCAATCCTCAATCTCAGCACGACTGAAACGGTACTGCCTATTCAACCGATAGGCAGGAATCTTGCCTTCAGCCAACCAGCGACGCACCGTCGTCTCCGATATCCCTAATAAATCCGCTACATCTTTTAATTTCAAATCCATGTCAGATGCCCTCAAAAAGAGCCATCATCTCGCTTGGATTTTTCAATTGCAACATTTTTTTTCGTCTCTGCTCATCCTTGATCGCAAGTGTCAAACGAGACAGTAGTTGCAAATATTTGGTCTGCTGGTCTTCAGGTCCACCAATCATAAAGATCAGTCGAACCGGCACACCATCTAAGGCATCCCACGCAATTCCCTTTGGATGAATCCCTACAGCAATGAAAAAGGAGTGGTAGCCAGGAAGTTTTGCGTGCGGCACGGCAACCCCCATACCGATTCCCGTCGAAACAATCGCCTCACGCTTCAAAATTGCCTCATAAAATTGGTGGCAATCTAGCAGCTTCTTCTCATGATCCAGTAAGGCCACAAGCTGCTGCAGCGCTCCCTCCTGATCATCCACATCCAAAAATGTAATCAACTTCTCATCTAGAAAATCGCGGATCATTGCACTCCCGTATGCCCAAAACCTCCAGAACCTCGCTCACTTGTCACGAGATCCTCAACCACCTCATACTGAGCCTGAAAAACAGGTGCAAATACCGCCTGAGCAATGCGCATTTTTGGCTCTACCACAAAGCTCTTTTTGCCATGGTTAATCAAAATCACCCCCACTTCACCACGGTAGTCAGAGTCAATCGTTCCCGGAGTATTGAGCACAGTCACCTGATTTTTGTAGGCAAGGCCGCTTCTTGGACGAATCTGAATCTCAAATCCTTTAGGGATCTGCATGAAAAGACCTGTTGGAATCAGAGCGCTGCAGCCCGGCTCTATTGTCACAGGCTCAGCAATAGCTGCTTTGACATCAGCTCCCGCAGCCTCTTTCGTTGCATAGGTTGGAAGTAAACTTTTATCGCTCGTTTTTACAAGGAGTCTTGGCATGGCTAAATAATTCCTGCAGCTTTTGTGTGATCTCGTCACTGGTCATTTTCTGTTTGCTGCTATATTTACGCTCATTGCCCGTTAGAAAGTCAAGGGTCTGATGCAACTTTTGCTTCAACTCCTCCCTTTTGGCAATCATATCAATCATGCCATGCTCCAAAAGAAACTCTGAGCGCTGCGCTCCAGGAGGCAGCTTCTCACGAATTACCTGCTCTACAACACGAGGACCCGCAAAGCAGATCAAAGCATCCGGCTCCGCTATAATCACATCACCAAGAGCTGCAAAAGAGGCTGTCACACCCCCCGATGTCGGATTGGTCAAAATTGAAATATAGGGAACACCCGCCTTATGTAAACGCGAAAGTGCTGCCGACGTCTTGGCCATCTGCATCAGTGAAAGCGTCGACTCCTGCATCCGAGCACCGCCAGATGCCGATACCACCACAAGCGGTAATCTCTTATCCAATGCATGCTCAATCAGGCGGGTCAACTTCTCACCCACAACAGAGCCCATCGACCCCGCCATAAAGGCAAAATTCATCACAGCGAGACAGCTGCGGATACCACCAACCTCACACTCTCCAGTGATAATCGCATCACCCTCACCTGACTTCCTCTTCGCCTCTTCCAAACGATCCAGGTAGCGCTTCGAATCCACAAAACCCAAAGTATCCACCGAACGCAGATTGGCAAATAGCTCCTTAAAAGAGCCCGCATCTGAAAGCAGATCAATGCGCTCTCGCGCCGAAATGCGGTAGTGTGATCCACATTTAGGACAGCAGTTAAGGTTCTCCCCCAACTCATTCTTGTGGATCATCTCATGACAGCAGGTACACTTCAACCAACCGCTGAACCCATCTGCTTTCTCAGTTTCAACCTTAATTTTAGGCTTATCGCGTGAAAATAGTCTCATAGGCCTCTATTATACCGTACCTTCAGATTTATCTGAACCATAGCAAAGTTTTTACTTATACTTTGCAGGCATTACAGGTCGTTGCCGCCTTATAGCGCTTTGCAATATTGGCCCAATTAACCACTTTCCAAATATTTTTTAGATACTCTGGGCGTGCATTTTTGTACTGCAAGTAGTAAGCATGCTCCCACACATCGATGCCAAGCAGAGGCACCAGCCCCGTTGTCGCAAAAAGTGGGTCTTGATTAGCACAGGTCATGATCAAAAGCTGACGGCTCTTCTTGCTGTAGGCTAACCAGCACCAGCCAGAGCCTTGTAAAGGTCCCGCCTTTGCGTTGAACTCCTCAATGAAGCTCTCCAAAGAGCCCCATCTCCCATTGATCGCCTCAGCAAGCTCACCCTCAGGAGGCTTTCCACCACCTTCATTTTGAGGTGCCAAATTGGTCCAGAAAATGGAGTGGTTGAGATGGCCTCCTCCATTGAAGCGAATCGCCTTTTGAAGCGCAATCTGCTCCTCCAGTTCTGCCGACTCATAGGCCTCCAAAGCCTTATTGAGATTGGTCACATAGGCGTTGTGGTGCTTCTTGTGGTGCAGCTCCATGATCTCTTTGCTGATTACAGGCTCTAAAGCGTCATAGCTGTAGGGAAGTTTGGGTAGTTCGTGCATCGTTTCCTCCATTTTGGAGATGCTGAACAACTCCCCCACTAGATCTCCCGACAAGATTTCTGGCAAGGTACTTATTCAGTATCTCTTTTTGGGGCGAGAGTAATAGAAAAAAGAAATGATATCAAGAAATCAAAATTTTTGTTACACCGCAAAATATGAGAAAGTTCCTTACACTCTTACTTCTCCTGACAGCCTGCCACAAGCCTGTCAACTATATGAGTGTGACCATGACCGCTGCTGCTGCATACTTTCATGAGGTCGATGGCAAATGGGGCTTACTCCGTCTTGATGGAGTCGAACCACTTGCAACATTCAAAAAAGAGAAACAGCGCGGCGCCATGCGCGTCGAAGATTTTTTTTCCGCTTGGGAACAAACCGCCCACGCTGTAGATGGTAAAATCATCTACTTGGGCAAAAAAAAGACGCGTCACATCCCCATCTTTTTCCGAGCTGCGGAGTTTGATCCCCTTCTCAATGAGATGATTTTGATGGCAAAACCAACAGACAAGAGGAAAATTCCTACAAAGATGGACTCCGTCGAGCTTATATTTTATATCGATCCCGAAGATCGTGTCTTTTGGGATAAATGGATGGGACTATGAGATTTTTACTTGCCCTACTACTTTTTTCCACTCCCCTCTTCGGAGATGAGCTTCTCTATATCATCCATGCAAAAACAGGCTCCTATGATGAAAGTGAGAAGAGACTTGTTCTCAACGATATCGACCACTCCGTCACCTATTTCTCAGATACAGACCCTTCCAGAGCTGGTAAGACAACTTTGAGCAACTTTTTGAGCAATCTGATGGGTGAAGATAAGGAGTTCAACGCGGGCTTCATCTACTTTACCGATGAGCATGAGCAGTATAGTGATATCGCAATCGTTCTTACGAGGCCTCACTATAACTTTGAAAAAAGTGAGCTATCTTTTACTGTGCGAGTAGTAACGCAAGATGTCCCTCTTCATGAGCATATGGAAGAGGTCAACTTATTTGTCGATGGAGTTCCCGAAAAGCTATGAGGTTACTTTTTTTTCTACTACTTCCCATCCAACTCTTTGCACAGCACATCTATATTGTGCATGGTCGGAGTGGAGAGATCGCTGACAATAAGTTCATTTTACATAATGTTGATCAATCCATTGTCTATTTTTCCCAAGATGGGAAGAGGCAGGCTGGTTCAATGCCTCTGACCACCTTCTTGCAAAAGTGGGAAAAGGAGCATCTTTTCGGCAAAGAGGGTGCCTCTGCGCACTACGTATCTTATATGGATTGGGATACACACTACAATGCGATGCCAATTCATTTGACAAATCCAAGCTATGACAAGGAATCTGAGAGTTTACTCTTTGTGATCCCTGAGAAAACAAAAACTGAGAAACTGGGGGAGACAGCGCTCTTTTTGACTCATGAATAATAGACGATTTTTTTTCATTTTTCTTCTGCTCATCATCACCGGTACCTCTGCCTTTTTATTTGCCAAGTCGCGCTTAGAAAAGCAGACGCGCTATGAAATTGTTGCTAGCAGAGGAGAGATTATGGCTTCTTCTCACAACCCCATTCAAGGGCGCATTGTATTGACGCAGGTAAGACCCTCAGTGATTCACTACCCAGCGCGCGGTAAAGCGGCCAGCCTCACCATACGTTCCTGGTTAGCTGATTGGTCAGAATTTCCATCCAAAGCGTCGATCACTTTTCAAAACAATGAAGAGGATACTCACCTAGAGTTTGAGCTCTCAAAACCCTACTATGACAGAGCGCGCCAGCTACTCACGTTTGATATACAGGGCAAAATAGTTCTAACGCCCTACAGCACTATTCGCGATGTTCAGCTCTTTGTACATGAGTAGATTATAATCTTCGACATTTATTTATCCGTAAGGAGCCACTGAATAAGTACGTTACGCCTTTTCGTGATAGATATTAACTCCTGGTACCTCAGCACCTTTATCAACACCCCAGCAGTTTTGAAAAATGATAGACGTGAGCCCAGCTACCTGTTTCAGCGGCCCCAAATCGCTATTTTGAAGATCTGAATTGCGAGAAAAAGTAATTTGACTCACATTAGACCCTTGCATTTGTTGCACATAGGTATCCAAAAGTGGACCATCGACCCGACCACGAAATTCAACGTTATCAGGATTATGTGCGTGAATAGCCTTTCTAACCTCAGACGGTAGAACCGTATCACCACTCCCAGATCCGAAGATCAGTCTCGATAATCCCCTTGAATTTTCAATAACAGCATTCACACCGTTTTTCACCACACTTGCCATCCGTAACTCCTTTGGTAAAAGTTTGAGGGACAAATTTATCCCCTCTTTGCTTTTTGGCCTAGCAAAATTTGTACTCTTTTTAACTCCTTTTTTGTGATCGGACCTATTGCAACTAGTTTCTTTTTTGGCAGATAGCCAAATATCTCCACAAAGGCGTGTACAGTTGATGGACTTGTAAAAATAAAACGATCAAAGGGTTCAATATCGATTCTCTTTTTTGTTGGGAGCGTATCATAGGCAATAAAGGCGTGCGCCTCTCTCTTCATCAAATAGTCCAGAAGAAGGGGTCGAGCAGAGGAGGAATGGGGAAAAAAGAAGGAGCCCTCTGTTACTTTCAAAATTTCCAGTACACCTTCAGCCTGTTCTAGGTCAGCCACTTTGAAGAGTTCGATATTGAGTTCAGAGCAGAGTTTAGCGGTTGCCTTGCCTACCACAATTGCGGGGCGAGAGCAGCGCGCATATTTCGCGTAGATCGAAACAGCTGATCTGCTTGTAAATATGACAAAATCAAATTGGGGGAGGTATTCAAATTGCTGCTCTAGCCCCTCTCTTGGTTGGATCTCAATGATGGGAAAGTGGACGACCTCTCCTGGAAACCTTGAGGGATCAAGCCCCAGATAGAGCGTATTGGTCATGATGTACCTGTGAAAAGAGCTGTCGCATCTGCTCATCACCAACTCTTGCTAACACAGCCAGCCTTCCTTGAAGTGGCGCTGTTTCACCTGGAAGGCGGATGCGGTTGAGGTTGGTCAAACCGAGGCGAATTAGCGCTGCCTCAGCAATCACGACTCCATCCACTTTGCGCTCATAGAGACGATCCAACCTCTGTCGAATCGTACCGCGTATATCAACAAAATCTAGTCCATCTCGCAGCTGGCTCACCACCTCCTCACGACGAGTCGAGCTTGTGCCTATCACCATTCCTGATTTGAGCTCTTCTCCCTCGCGCAAAACAAGAGCATCAGAAGGGTCAATACCTTGCGTCAAGGCAACCATCTCAACACCTTCAGGCAGAGGATCTGGTAGATCTTTTGCTGAGTGAATGGTTACATGCACCTTGTATGTCAAAAGCGCCTCATCTAATTCACGGGTGAAGAAATCTGTCTGACCCAAATCTCTTAATGAAGTGAAGTGGTCTAGATCTCCATGAGTCTTCATCCACACTGGTTCATACTCACACTCCATTTGTGAAAAAATCTCCTCAACCTGCCTTCTGGAAAGTAGAGAATCTCTTGCTCCAACCTTAAGAGAGAGTGGCTTCGATTGCTTCTTCAACACGTTCAACTCCTATTACTTCAATATTTGGAACCTTTACCATATCACGTTTAGGGACAACAGCTCGTTTGAACCCCATCATCACAGCCTCTTTGAGTCGCACCTCAATGCGCGATACAGAGCGTACCTCTCCGCCCAGGCCAACCTCCCCAAGCACGACTGTGTTCGCATCCACTTCGCGATTACTCAAAGATGAGGAGACGGCAATAGTAGCTGCAAGATCAACAGCTGGCTCGGTGATTCGCAAACCGCCAGCAATTGAAACAAAGACATCTCGGTTGTGAAGCTGATAGCCAACGCGCTTTTCAAGCACAGCTAGAAGCAAAACAAGACGATTTTGGTCAAATCCGGAGCAGCGCCTTGAGGGAGAGCTGTAGGTGCTTGCTGTGACAAGCGCCTGTGTTTCAATCAAAATGGGTCTGGTCCCTTCAAGAGTTGGAAAAATGACGGATCCAGAAGCTCCTCGGAGTCGCTCTTCAAGGAAGATTTCAGAGGGGTTGCTTACCTCAGATAGTCCCCCTCCTGTCATCTGAAAGACAGCCACCTCATCAGTGGAGCCAAAGCGATTTTTGATGCCGCGCAACAGGCGGTAGTTGTTGCGCTTTTCTCCTTCAAAGTAGAGTACGGTATCCACAATGTGTTCTAAAACTCGCGGACCTGCGATCTCTCCAGATTTGGTCACATGGCCTATCAAAAAGGTGGAAATCCCCTTCCCTTTGGCAATATGCATGCATTCAGCGGCAGCCTCTCGCACCTGAACAACTGAACCGGGAGCTGAAGGCAGCTCCTCTTTATAGACGATCTGGATTGAATCAATGATCAGAAGATCGGGCTTATGCTGCTCAATCTGCTGTTTGATCAAGGAGAGGTTGGTTTCGCTGAGTAGCAAAATCTTGTCAGAGGTAACTTGGAGGCGCTGCGCTCTCATCGAAGTTTGCGCCACCGACTCCTCACCACAGACATAGAGTACTGTTTTTCCCTGCTGAGCGATGCCTTGAGAGACCTGTAAAAGCAGAGTCGATTTTCCAATGCCTGGATCTCCACCAACCAAGGTGAGTGAGCCAGGAACAACTCCCCCGCCAATAAGACGATCAAACTCTTCGAGACCGGTGGGAAATCTCTGCACATTTTCCTGCTCGACGCTGTCAAGACGCACAGCTGCAGAGTGAGCCATAGCGCCTTCAACAAAGGTATTCCACCCCTCACATGAGGGGCACTGCCCCACCCATTTGGAGAGGCTGTGGCCGCAGGCGTTGCAGCTCCAAAGCATCTTCTGCTTCATCTCTCAATCTCCAGTAGGGCAGCCTTTGCTGCCTCCTTTTGTGCCTCTTTTTTGGAAAGACCGCATCCCTCTCCAATTTTCTCATTACCCATCAAAACAGCGACACGAAACTCCTTCTTGTGTGAGGGGCCAAACTCCTCGAGCACCTCATAAGCAGGCGTCAGCTGAAAATGTTTCTGTGTGTAGTCTTGTAGATCAGCCTTCCAATTGCGCTCGGGCGCTGCTTGCTGGCTCTGGATCGCTTCCAAAAAGTTGTCAAAAAAGAAGCTGCGTGCGACTTGGTAGCCTCCATCGAGGTATATAGCCCCCAAAAGCGCTTCAAAAAGGTCTGCCAAAATGGAGTCGCGCCCCTTGCCTTGATTGAACTGCTCACCCTTTCCGAGGCGCAAATAGGAGTCGATCTCGAGCGCTTTGACATGCTCAGCACAGGCAGAAGCAGCGACAAGCTGCGCCCTTATCTTGGAGCAGCTGCCCTCAGAGGCGTCAGGCAGCGAGGTGTAGAGATATTCAGCCACAAGAAGGCCCAAGATAGAGTCACCTAAAAATTCGAGACGCTCATTGTGGCCTAAACAGCTATTTTGATGCTCATTCCAAAAAGAGCGGTGGGTAAAAGCGAGCTCCAAGAGGGCTGAATCTTGAAAAGAGTAGCCAATTTTTTTTTCGATCTCTTCTTTCATTGGACGCACTATAGTGCATCGTGTTAATATTTTCCCATGCGTTTTGCAGTGACCCCAGAACAGAAGAAATTTTTTGTCCGCAAGGGCTATATCACCTTTGATGAGCTTCCCACAAATAAGGAGCGAGAGGTAGCGCAGCTGATTAATGAGCTGACCGACCTGACACCCTTGCGTATTGTGGAAAAAAAGAGCTTAAAAAAGTTTCCTGAAGTCCCTGAACCTATTGATGATCTCACTGATTGCGTCTTGCTGCAATCGGTGGTTCATGGCTGGGTAATTATTTTTAACTCCGCCTTTCCCAGAATTGAGGAGAAGATAGATGGGGAGTTTCTCTACACGAGATTTACGAAGCGCTATCTAAACCCTGAAAAGCATCCGGTTGTTTATGGTTGATCCTGAAGCAGTTGTTATTTTCATCATCACAGGAATTTTTCTTGTGCTCTTTGTTGTAGCTGGCATTTTGCGTAGGCATGACCAAGAGTAGACTATTGTCTTTTTGGAGAGATGACGTTACTCTTAGTGCATGAAGTTAGATGATCAGACTGAAGCCAACATAGAGCGTTGGCTCAAAGACAACCCAGATAGAGCAGCAATTGACCAGATGAGTGAGAGGGAGCGCACCGACGCTTTTTACCGCGACCTCGCCTTTGGAACGGGAGGGCTGCGCGGCATAATGGGTATTGGCACCAACCGCATCAATCTCTATACGATTCAAAGGGCGACTCAGGGGCTTGCTAACTACATATTGAGTAAGAAGAGCAAGAAGGGAGTGGTGATTGGCTATGATTCGCGCAAAAACTCTGCTCTCTTTGCTCAGGAGGCGGCTCTTGTTTTGGCGGCCAATGGAATCGAGGTCTTTTTATTTGAGCAGATGCGACCGACGCCACTTGTCTCATTTGCTGTAAGGCACAAAAATGCGATTGCGGGGATCATGATTACAGCGTCGCACAATCCGCCTCAATATAATGGTTATAAGGTCTATTGGGAGCATGGTGGTCAAGTTTTACCGCCTCATGATGAGGGGATCATCGATGAGGTAAGTCGGGTGGAGCGGGTGCACCGCGTGGAGAGTTCAACTTTGATCCATCAGATGGGTGAGGAGGTTGATGAGGCCTATATTGAGGCGATCTCCAAGCTGTCGCTTCATCCTGAAAACCGCATCTGCGGGGGTGAGCTGAGCATTGTCTATACAAGTTTGCATGGGGCGGGCATCTCTGTTGTTCCGAAGGTTTTAAAGAGCTGGGGGTTTGACACTCTTAATCTTGTTGAGAAGCAGGTGATTCCAGATGGTTCTTTTCCAACAGTGAGCCGTCCTAATCCGGAGGAGCCGGCAGCCTTAGAGCTCGGTATTGAGGAGCTGAAAAGGGTGCAGGGCGATCTTTTGATTGCGACGGATCCTGATGCGGACCGTATTGGGATTGCTACACTTGAGCATGGAAAGCCTGTCTATTTCAATGGGAATGAGGTGGCGTGTATGGTGCTGGAGCATCTTTGCCAGTCGATGCAGGGCAAGATGCCGCCGAAGCCGATGTTTGTGAAGACGATTGTGACGACGGAGCTTTTTGCAACGATTGCAAAACACTATGGCGCCTCTTGCCTCGATGTCTTGACTGGCTTCAAATATATTGGGGAGAAGATTGCACAGTGGGAAGATGAGAGTAAGAGGTTAACCTCAACTCATCACTACATTTTTGGTGGTGAGGAGTCCTATGGCTACTTACCGGGGACGCATGCGCGCGATAAGGATGCTGTTGTGATGGCGGCTGTGATTTCCCAGATGGCGCTGCAGTGCAAGTTACAGGACAAGACACTTTCTGATTTTCTCTTTGAGATCTATATGAAGTATGGCGTGTATGCCAATGCGACCAAATCGTTTGAATTTGAGGGCAAGGAGGGTCAGGAGAAGATGGAGCAGATGATGCAGCATCTGCGTGAGGCTCCACCGAAGAAGATTGGCCATGTGGATGTGCGAGTGATGGAGGATTACTGGACACATCAGATGAAGAATTTGGAGACGGGCAAAACGGCACCACTGACACTTCCCAAGTCCAATGTGATTCTCTTTCGTTTGGTGGATGGCTCAAAACTTGTTGTACGGCCGTCGGGAACGGAGCCAAAAATCAAGTTTTACTGCGAGGTTGTGGACCCGCATTTTCATCCAGATCGCCACAGCGTGCAGAAGTCGCTTGAGAAGTGTTACCGGCAGATCGATGAGAAGATTGAGCAGCTCTACCGTTTGGGCGCTGCGTAAAGGAGTTACTGAATAACTCGGTTATTAGAGATTCTGCCAAGATTTATGACGCTGGAAAATTCGGAGCCTGACGCTAACCCCTTGCGGTACGTTTAGGCGAGAATAATGCAGCGAGGTGAAGATTGGCGGAAGATCTGGTGAGGGAGTTGTTCAGTATCTCCATAAGAACTCTATCGAGGCGGAAAGGTATCGTAGTGATTATTCTGCCAGTCACCGAGGTTTTCGGCTGCAATACGGCCATACGCATGCCACTGCCTCTGACCAGCTGGCCTACCGCATGGGAAGACTAACCGATAGTCTTCCCCCTCTGTCTGCTCTTTGAGCTCAGTGATGAAGCGATCAGCAAGCCGCACGATCTCTGCCCTTTGATTCAGGCTCATAGCCAGGAAGGTAACCGGTGGATTATCACTAGTTGGGATGATCAGAGGATACCCAGCAGGAGATCGAATCAAGGTGTAGCCACGCTCGTTATAGCCTACTGCCTCTATATTACAAAGTGCGCATGCAGGGGTATGAGGTTCCACTTCAAGATCGCCGATATTACCTCTACCCATAAGCTCGACCCCCTCATTACTGAACCGGACCATAACACCTCTATTATGAGGTTCTACGATAGTATGATTGATATCACCTTGGAAATTGGCATAGCTTTTCAATCTTGCCAAATCGTCTGACCGCTCCTCCTCCGCACCCTTGCAAGAGCATAAAAGTATGCTAACAGCTAGGCCTGAGATGCAAGCAGTAATCGCTGAACTATTGCACATCACTAAGCGTGAACGCATCGGTATTTTGAGATAATAACTAGCAAACGAGGCAGCTAGACTAATCAGTGCTATGCTGGTTAGCGTGCTAATAGCAATATACTTATTTTTTAATGAGAGTTGTGGGCATCGCAAAGCTTCCATTCGGCTACAATTCATTTTCCATCTTCCTCTTCCAATCTTTTCCCACCTCTGTTAAGTCATCCAGCTCGCCACGATGGGCATGAAAAAATACGCGTGATCGAATATGCTCGATCCTGCCACCGACATGTGTGTTAACCTGATGGGCCATGGATCCGCAGCGAAACTCCACCTTGAACTCTTGATTGGGGTAGCTTCTCTTCAAAATGGAGATCACACGATCCGCTTGAAGAAGCATAGCGCGTTTTTGATTACCAGTCATATGAAGGAAGGTTGGTGGAATCTCTCGACCCAGTAGATAAATAATAGGGTTCCCAAAGGCAGAGGCCAGCAGATGTCTTTGATCAAGATCCCGTTTGAACTGAAAAGGACTCTTATTCTTACATAAAACACAACTACTAGGAGTATGCTTGCCTGTAAGAATCATCTCGCCCCTACCCGCAACACCTTCTATACTCATACCCTCAGGACCAACTGTCACAATGGCACCTTTCGTTGTGGGGATCGGGATAGCGAGATCCATATCGTTGGGAAAATTCTCAAAAGAAGGAATCTCTCTCTTCTTCAAAAATAGAAGCGGCAGACATAGAGAAGAAAGTGCCAAGGTTGATGCAGCAAACGGCTGTGTAAATTTGCGTAGCTTCATAGAAATCTTAGAATGGCAAGCAAGTGCCACAATTGAAAGCGCAACAAGCGCGACCAAGATAGTCGCAGAACTCTTTTTAAAATTCCCCAACTGGGAAGAAGTAAACGAAATAGTTGAAGGCGCGCATCTCATGCTAACATTATAGCATGATTAAGAAAAAATCAAAACTCCTTTGGAGCCTCACCCAACCAGTCCGGACTCTTTCTCTTTAGATAACTAATCAGCTTTTTAACTTTGCCAAAATCACGCTTCGTCACAAGCGTCACACAGGTCCCCTTCGCACCAATCCGCCCTGTTCGACCCGAACGATGCAGATAACTCTCCTGATCATGCGGAAAATGGAGATTGATCACATGCGTCACATTGGAGAAATCTAACCCCCTCGCCGCTACATCTGATGCAACTAAAAACTTTAGCTTGCCTCTAGCAAACTTCCCTGTTATTGAAGTGCGCATCCTCTGATCCAGCCCACCATGCAGGTAGTCCATCGGGCCATACTTCTTTTTCAAAGAGCTGCACAGCTTCTCCACCTCGTGACGCGCATTGCCAAAGATGATACACTGCTTGATCGGCAAATCATCCAGCAGCTTGGCCAGCTGCTCCTGCTTCTTATGCGGATTACGGCAGAAGAGAAATTTATGCTCCAGCTTATCTGGCGCTGGCTTCTTGCCGATCAACTTCACATGCTGTGGATTCTTCATCCGCGTCACAGCGATATCTTGAATCTCCTTCGGCATCGTCGCTGAAAAGAGCAGCACCTGATGCGTCTGCACCAGGCAGTCCATGATAAATTCCAGATCCTCAATAAAGCCCATCGATAGCATCTGATCCGCCTCATCCAGAACCAAGTGGCGCACACCAGTCAAATCAATTCTTCGTGCATAGATCAAATCAATCAGACGCCCAGGTGTCGCCACCAAAACATCAACACCCGCTTTGAGCTTGGCTAGCTGCAGATCCATATCCTCACCACCAAAGATAGCAAAGGTTTTGACCTTCTTGAACTTTCCAATTCTCTGTGTTTCTGTTGCATACTGAAGCGCTAGTTCACGTGTTGGAACAACGATTAGCACCTGAATTTTCGATTCGTTTTTATCTATTTGGCTGCATAACGGGATGGCGCAAGCAGCTGTCTTTCCCGATCCAGTTTCCGCTGTCGCAATAATGTCATGCCCCCCCAAGATGAGTGGCAAAGTTTTTTCTTGGACAGCTGTTGGTTTGGTGAAGTCAATCGCAACGAGGGCTTCAATTACTGCAGGGTCGAGGTCAAAAGATTCAAAGCTCATAGCCTTTTTTGGATACTCCTATAGATGAGCCATTTTGCTAGGCTCTTGGGGCAGAAGCTGAAATTGGGAAAGCTATCTCTTCCAATCCCCCTTTTCAACTGACGCCACATACGATTGGCCACATAGGTAGGGGACATCTGCCCGCTGATTTTTACTCTTTTTTTTGCCGCTCTTGTTGCAAAGCGGCTTTCCACCATCCCTGGGCAGCTGACCAAAACGCGCACACCGCTTCCCTTTAGCTCAAAATCCATCGCTTCGCTAAAGGAGGTGACAAACGCCTTGGTTGCCCCGTAGCTGGCCATGCCAGGTGATGGAAAGTGGCTAGCTAGGGAGGAAATGTTGAATATAGTGCCAGATCTGCCCTCTTTGAGCAAGCTATTTGCCATCTCCCACGATAGCTCCATAAGCGCCTGACAGTTCACCTCCACCATCTCCATCTGCTCGGTAATCGACAGCTCATGTACTTTGCCATAGAGCCCAAAGCCAGCGCAGTTGACCAGAAGATCTGGTTTTTTTTGATGAATCAGGTCGATGATGCGTTCTGTTTGGTGCGGCAATTTGGCATCTTTACTGCCAAGAGCGATCACCTCATATTTTTTGCTTTGCAGGAGTGTGGCGAATGCCTTTCCTATTCCGGAGCTGCCCCCAGTAATAATGGCCCTCATCCGAGAATTCTGACTCTGATAGTTTTTACTGGCTGCACTCATTTATCACCTGAAAGGGAGAGCGATATTTTTTGGGGATTTTGTTGCAAGTTGATCGCTCTCGAGCGCAGACAGTAGGGCTGAATACGGCAAGCGAGAGATCGTTCAAATCGTGACAAAATCAGCCAAAAAGCCTTCCTAAATTGACCTCTACTTTGCTCATCCTTCCTCGCCCGGATGGTGCTTAGGATATCTAACTCTAGGGTGACTGGCAGCCATGAGCGTTTTGAGCAAGACAGTTTTGACGACACCCAACTCCTCAAAAGTGAGGAGCGATTCATCAAACTGACCATCCTCAACCTTCTGCGCAATCAAGCTATCAATTAGCTCGGTTACTGTCTCCATATTATAATCATCTAAAGAGCGAGAGGCAGCCTCTAAAGTATCAGAAATCATGATGATCGTTGACTCCTTACTGCGCGGCTTCGGCCCACTATAACGGAAATCACGCTCATCAACACGACTCTTATCTCCACCCATACTCTCAAGCTGCTTGTGATAGAAGTAGTAGACTAAAGTTGTGCCGTGATGCTCCTTAATCACATCAATGAACTTTTCAGGCAGCCCCTCTTTACGTGCAAGTGCTACACCTTCACTTACATGAGCGATGATCACCTGAGCAGATTCAAGCGGTGTCAGCAGCTGATGCATATCCATTCCGCCCATCTGATTCTCTGTAAAATATTGCGGGTTGGCCAGCTTGCCAATATCATGATACTGCGTTGCCACGCGGCAAAAGAGGCCATTAGCACCAATTGCTGTAGCTGCCGACTCAGCTAGATTACCCACTACCACGCTATGCTGGTAGGTGCCCGGCGCCTCTATAGTCAGACGGCGCAGAAGCTCATTGCTAGGATCTAAGAACTCCATCAGAGTGATGTCTGTCAAGATGTGGAAGAGCGATTCCAAGACTGGAATCAAGCCAACCACCATCACACTCGTAAAGAGCATGAATAAGAAGGTGCTGACCAGATCGCCTATCACCATGAAATCTAAAATGGTGTTGGCATAGAGATTGAAAGAGAAGGCGATCAAAAAGGCGCAGAGCCACGCCTTGGCGCAGACAGCAAAGATCTCTTTGCGGCGACGCACTCGGCGGTTGGTAAAAATCGCTGAGGTGGAGGTCAACATGTTGATCAAAATGAAGGGGATCGTTTCAACCGCCAATCCCATCGCAAAAACAACTGTAAGGAAGATGGTGCCAAAGGCAGCCACTCTTGCATTGAGTAAGCTGCAGAGCATGATCGCAGCAAAAGGAACAAAGAGCGGAAAACGCACCAGATTGAAAAAAGGGCCGCTGTCACGCACTAAAAAGAATTCTACAACCTTAGCAAAGATCAGCGCCAAGGTGAAGATGGTAGTCATAAGAGCGAGCTTCTTATTGGAGTGCAGAAGCTCTGGATGGGTCGATTTCAGAAAGACCACACCAACTGCCAAAATCAAGAAGACAATCAATAGCGTTCCAGAAATGGTGATGGGGCTCCAAATATTGTGCTCATCGCGCAGTCGCTCCTTCATCGCCTGCAGCATCGCAATATGGCGGGTGCTCGCCTTTTCCCCCTGATCAATCAGTCTCTCACCCGCATGCACCTTAGTATATTTTTGATTCACCTGCGTCTGTGCAATCTTACGCAGCGTGTATTCCACGCCCTGATCCACCTCAAATGACCACTTCTTTGGAATCAAAAAATCGGTGATAAAGGCGAGCACCTCAGCAGGCAGTTCGCTTTGCAAAAGTGCTTTTTCATTCAAGCTCTGCCAAAATCCCTCAGGCAAATGGACGCGAGAGCCGATGCGCGGTGGCACAAATCTATAGAAATAGTGCGCCGGGATAGGAAGCTCATCAGAGGGCATGCTCTGCACCTGGTTCACTGTCCGCTCATCAGCAAAACGGCTCTCCATCAACGCCTCAGAATAGAGGCTGAGCGCCAAAGCGACATCCTCAAACTGCGCCCTTTTCTCAATCGCCTTCCACTTCTCCTTGCCTGTCGCAGTTTGTGTCACATATTTTTGAAAGTCGGTCGCCTGCATCTGAATCTCACGCTCAGACAATCTATAAACAGAACCAATCGTATAGGCAGCCTCCTGGCGCAAGACAACTGTTGCTTCATCATCGGGAAAAGAGAAGTCTACTTGTGCTACAACGTAGCGCTTCGCCTCTTGGCCAAGATCGAGTGTTTCAACATAATTTTCCCTAAAGTGCAAAAATAGGGCGACGACAAAAGCAAAGAGGATAGCGATGATCCAGCGAATAGTAAGACTTTTATCAAAATAGCCTTGCGTACGCGAATAGCGCAGCTCACTCAGCTCATCTTCGATTGTGGAGTTGGCCACTGGCTCGTCCATAGACCCCCAGAATAGTGGATGACACCATTTTCGTAAAATTCTATACTCAGACCTCATGAAAGAGTACCAAGTTCTCGCGAGGCGTTACCGCCCAAAAAAGTTTTTAGAAGTGATTGGCCAGCGCGCTGTTGTCCAAACAATCAAGCATGCAATTGGCCATCATCGCATCGCCCAAGCCTACCTCTTTTGCGGCACAAGAGGTACAGGAAAGACAACATTGGCTCGCCTCTTCGCTATGGCTATCAACTGCAGAGATCCCCAATCTGGTGAGCCATGCGGCAAATGCTCCTCCTGTTTGGAAATAGCTAGAGGCGATGCCATCGATGTCTTGGAGATTGATGGTGCATCACATCGCGGAATTGAGGATATCCGCCAGATCAATGAAGCGATCAAATTCTCTCCCACCTCTTCGCGCTACAAGATCTACATCATCGATGAAGTGCACATGCTGACAAAAGAGGCATTCAATGCGCTGCTCAAAACCTTGGAAGAGCCGCCATCGCACGCCAAGTTTTTCTTTGCCACAACAGAGGTGCACAAAATTCCTGCGACGATTTTGAGTCGCACGCAGCGATTCAATCTACGTCGCATCGCCACAGAGGAGATCGAGAATAAGCTTTTGGAGATTTGCGAGGAGCTGGGAATTAAAACACAGCCACGCGCCCTTTCGATTGTAGCCAAAAGAGCAGAGGGCAGTTTGCGCGATGCGCAGTCGCTGCTTGACCAGGTGATTGCCTTCGAAGAGAGAGAACTCACTGAAGAGGTGGTCTGTGAAGTACTCGGCCTGCCACCGCAAGAGCTACTCTTTGAATTGGATGCTGCTGTTTTACAGGGTGACTACAAGGCTGCCTTTGAGATTGTCAATGAGGTCTATACAAGTGGCAAAAACTGCTTCTGCTTTTTGGAAGAACTAATGCACCACTTCCGCTCTCTACTTCTGGTCAAAACTGGCGTCCACTGTGAAGATGAGCTTCTTGCCTCTTCCGTGCGCATCTATTCACAAGATAATCTGCTCTCTATTATGGAGCTACTCTCAAAAGCAGAACTGACATTGAAACAAGCACCATCTGAGCGTATTGCACTGGAAATGTTGCTCTTACAGATCATTCAGGTAAAGAAGTTGGTGAGTAATGAGGCTATTTTGGAGCTTCTGGAAAAGGGGCCCTCAAAAGTGGAGCCCCCCACAAGGGCAGCTGTGAAGCCAACGCCTATTAAGCCAGCTGTAAAAAGAGAGGAGCCTCCCAAGCAGATGGTAGAAAAGAGAGTTCCCCCAAAGGAAATACCAAAAGAGAGTTTGAGCAGAGAGATGCAGGGGCGTGTCGACACATTGATGCGCTTTGCAGCAAAAGAGTTAAATGGATCACTGAGGAGAAATTAATGGGCAGCGGATTTGCCAAGAGAAAGAAAGAAGCGAAGCGGATGCAGGAGCAGATGCAGGCAATGCAGGAGAAGATGAAGGAGGCAACAGCTACAGGAACAGCTGGGGGCGGCCTTGTCTCCATCACTCTTAATGGCGAGCATGAGATGACCAAAATCTCAATCAAGCCAGATTGTGTCGATCCTGAAGATGTAGAGGGCTTGGAGGATTTGATTCGCGCTGCCTATAGCGATGCGAAAAAAGAGTTAGAGAAGGAGACTCCCTCTCTAGGCAAAATGGGCGGCCTCCCCTTCTGATTTATATGTGAAGTAGACTACCCCTCTAGTACGATCACGGGTCGCTGCAAGCGCGCTTGGACTTCCTCCAAAAATCTGTCTAGCAATCTCTTTTGTAGGTATTTCAACGGCCCTAGTCTTTATTTTATGACCAATTGAGACAGTAAAAGTTATCTCCTGCTCTTTGACTGCAATGAGCGTCACATTTCTACATGGAAATTGTTTCCTTACAGCCTCTACAAACTCCCCAGCCTTCTTACCCGGCATCACAAGCTCGAGTTTGCTATCATCTGGATAGTGCGTCAGCAGCGCTCCAGGTGTTGGGGGCAACTCTCCTTTCAGCGCACCTAATGCTATCATCGTTACTCGAACTTGGAACCCTCTCTCTTCACGCTCTTGGCTCGTTATTGTGAGCCCCTGATCACTCAGAGTGCGCTTGATCCGCGCACAATGTACAAAAGGCGATGCCATCTTCACTTCTCCTATAACGTTAAAGGTTTAATATCAATATCTTGGTAGCAACCTTTTGGTTGCAAAGTTGTGGTTACCGTTTTACCAAAGATCTGAAACACCTCCTCTACCACCCTAGCATTGTAATCATGATCAGGACGAAAGGCGCGCACTGTAAAGTGATCCATAGCCTCTGACTTCACAAGCCCTACCTTGGTGGCATACTCAACAATCCTATTCAGCAGAGCAGATACCTTTTCTGAAGGCTTCATCATGCAAAATGGGGCGGTTGTTATGGTATAGTCAACGCGCAGATGACCCCGCATATCCAGCTTCTTTAGTATCTTTCCTATTTCTCGCGGTTCACCGTCTAGCTGCCAGCTAGCACACCGCATGAAAGGCGTGCTACAAACGTTGGTCTCATTCAATTCAATACCACTTGTTGAAAAGAGGTGCGGGTAATCAATAGCTGACATCAATTTCTCCAGACTGGAGAAGCAGGCTACCAGAAGATCAAGTTTTATTAAAGGATTTTGTCGTAGGCCTCCTCGAGCGCCTCTTCAACTTCGATATAGGTACTAAGTGTCATCACCCAATCAGCAAAGTGCTGCGCCTCGTCAATCGAAATGCGACGAATCACCTCATTGATCTGCGGCATCGCAGGCATTGAGAGTGAAAGCTCCCGCACACCAAGCCCCAAAAGTAGAGCTGTGTAGCGCGGATCAGCTGCCACTTCACCACAAACAGCAACCGGCTTGCCCGCCTTTTTACCCTCCTCAACCACATGCCGAATCATACGGATGATGCAGGGATGCGCTGCTGTGTAAAGATAGTCCATACCGGGATTGCCCCGCTCAACCGCTAAAGAGTATTGAACAAGATCATTGGTACCAATAGAAAGAAAATCACACTCTTGAAGCAGAAGATCTGCAGTAAATGCAGCAGAGGGCACCTCGATCATACAGCCAATCGGCACATTCTCATTAAAAGGAATACCTCGGCTACGTAGCTCCTCTTTCGCTTCCTCCACAAGCTCCTTCGCTTCCCTTAGCTCAACTAAACCAGAAATCATCGGAAAGAGAATAGAGAGATTGCCAAAGGCAGAAGCGCGCAGCATCGCTCGCAGCTGCTTCAAAAAGGCAGTCTTTTCCTTCAACATCAGACGAATCGCACGGCATCCCAAAAAGGGATTCTTCTCCATCCGTGTGGGATAGAGATCTCCAAGCTTATCACCACCAATATCAAAAGTTCGGATCACCGCATGGTCATCGCCTACCTTCTCTACTACCTTACGATAGAGCTGAAACTGCTCCTCTTCTGAGGGAAAGCCATCTTTAGCCAAAAAGAGATATTCTGAGCGGAAGAGTCCCACACCTTTGGCGCAATATTTATCCAGCTCCTCCAGCTCATCAAACATCTCGACATTGGCTGAGAGCAGCAGCTGCTCTCCATCAAGTGTTTTGGCATCAAAATCACAACATTTGCGCAAACCGCGCTGCGCCTTTTGTAGCTTTTTCTGCTCTTTTTTATAGTAACCAAGCGTCTCCTGAGAGGGGTTGATCACAACAGCGCCACTCTCCCCATCTACAATCACACAACTCTCATTCTCAAGAGAGGGAAAGTCCACCTTCGATACAAAAGGAATTCCGCGAGCTCTGGCTACAATAGCCACATGGCTAGTCTCCGATCCACTTCTAGTCACAAAAGCCTCAATGCACTCCCCCTTCGACTCCGCCGTATCAGAGGGAAGAAGCTCATGCGCAAAGACAATCACCGGCTGCTCAAGATGGGAAAGATTCTTCTCCTCACTCTTGTTCAAGTAGCGGATGATACGGCGCGAAATATCTTGAAAATCTTGAATACGCTCTTGAAAAAAGGAGTCTGAAATCTTGCTAAAACGCTCCTGGTACTCACCAATCACCGTAGTGAAGACAGATTCTGTATTCATTCCCTTGCGACGAATCTCACTCTCCACCTTGCGCGTCATCAAAGGATCATGAGTGATCTCCAAATGAGCACGCAAAATATCTACCGCCTCACTGCCGCCCTCTTTCTTAAGCCTTCTCTGCATAGAAAGAAGATCTTTGCGAGAGCTCTTCAGCGCATCATAGTAGCGTTCTACCTCATGATCAACATTATCAACAGCAAACTCTGTCACTCTCTCTTCCGCATGAGAAAAGACAAATGGCGTGCCAATCGCAATTCCCCCACAAATAGGATAGCCCCTCAGGCAGATCTCACCCACAGCTTTTCTCCCCAAAGTGGCTATCAAATGCCTCCTCTAAAAGCCTTAGAGTCTCCTTAGCATCTTCACCCTCAATTCGAACTGTGAGTAGGCCATTTTTTTGTACTGCTAACATCAAAATACTCAATATGCTCTTAGCATCAACTGTCTCTTTTTTATAGGTGAAGGTGACCTTACTACGACAGCTTTGAAGCAGTTTCACAATCATTGTTGCTGGGCGCGTATGCAGCCCCAGCTCATTTTTCACACGGATCTTTTTGACAATGCGCTTGTCCACTTTTCCTTTCAATTAGTGAGAGCAATTTTCGATCTAGTTCCTGAGCTGAGTGGTAACCCATCCCCTTCAGCTTGTGGTTCAAAGCTAGCGTCTCTAGCAGAAGCACTACATCCCTTCCCGGTTTGATTGGTAGCCGGTAAAAAGGGAGGGATAATCCTAACATTTTTGTGGTCTTTTCTTCCAATCCTATCCGATCATAGAAGGTGTTATCATCCCAATCTTCAAGTTCAACAACTACATCAACTCTTTTTTTCTCTTGAACACGCGCCACACCGTAGAGGTTGGCCACATTGATAATGCCGATTCCGCGCACCTCCATATGGTGACGCGAAGGCTCCACTCCCACTCCCTCCAACCAATTACCCCGCTTCTTGATGCGGACAATGTCATCACCAATCAATGTATGTCCTCGCTCAACAAGACCAAGCGCCGTCTCACTCTTTCCCACAGCTGACTCCCCTTGAATCAAAACTCCAAGTCCATGCACATCTACAAGTGAGCCGTGACAGCTCGTTTGCGGTGCAAAGTGTTCAACTAAATAGAGGTTGAGAGCTGTGATCAGATCAATGGTTCTCAATCGACTACGAAATAGGGGCACATTGCGCTCTTCACACACCTCAATCAATTCAGCTGGCGGCAAATACTGCCTACAGATGAAAAGTGCAGGTGTTTTAGCACTGACAACCTGCCTCAATCTTTTCATGCGAGTTTTGGGGTCGAGATCTTTTAGATAGGAGATTTCCACACGCCCCAGAACGAGGAGGCGACGGGGACTATTCTCTTTCACATAGCCAGCAAGACTAAGGCCGGGTCTATGCACCTCCGGCACTTTGATAGCGCGCTCAACCGACTCTTTTCCAGTGACAAGCTCCAACTTCCACTCCGCCATTTTTTGCTGATAAAGAAGGGATATTTTCATAGGTGCCAGATATCTTCCAAATAAAAGACAAGCCAGCCTAAGAATGTGGAAAAGGCGAGATTCTCTTCCAGCTTACTCTCATTTAGAAAGTTGCTAATTGTACGATCATGTTCAGAAAAATAGACATTACCCATTTCATTTTCTGGATACCAATCGCTATAAAAGCATTGGTAGGAGTGCAAGCCAAATGATTCGTAGAAGGGAATCAGATTAGAGGGGTTGATCAGCTGTCCATCGGGGCGTACAAGCATCTCTTCGCTCAAGATATTTTGCAGCTGCTGGTAGAGTCTTGCCATATGAGCTGTGGGCAAAACGCCTGTGTCCGTATATTTGGAAAAGCCGTCATGGATCTCCAAAAAAGCTAGATAGTCGGGTGGAAAGCTAAAGATCTCAAACTGCTTCTTCAAAGTGGCAATTTTGTCGGGAGAAGCTGGTGGTCTTCCTTGAAAAAACCCCGTAGCATCGCTTAAAGAGTAGACCATATGCAATTCGAAGGGTTGATCAGGCGCTGTCTGCGTGGCAAAGATCTCAACATCCTCTAGATGTTCGAAAAACTCTTCAAGTCTCTTCTCATAGCTTGTGCCATTTTTCGAAACGAAGAGCATTTTGGAGAGCCAAAAGTCGCGAGTAAACTCAAGTCTCTCTTCCTTAGGAAGCCTAGAGAGCTCAAACCAGCCGCGCGGTAGCAGAGGCATATTTTTTTGGAGCGCTTCCCAGCTGTATTCCCCATCATTAATGGAAATCACCTTGTGAAAAATGTCGCCAGCAGAGTCTCCTAGAAAATCACTCATGCAATTATTTTCTATTCGACAGGATATTCGGCAAGCATTTCTTCGCCTTTGGCAGCAGGCGCCACTTCTTCGTTTCGCTCTGGCAATTAGTTTTGGCACTCTTTTTGCACTCCAAATGTTGTCGGGTCTGATTGCATTTTGTCTGCTGCTTCTTCTTATTGAGAGTAGGCAGATCTTTCACATGACACTGCTCTTTATTATACCGATAAGCTATGTACATCAGCCTCTTGGTGAGATTGAGGGGCCGGGTCGATTCATCATCAAATCGATCAGTAGAGGTGAAAGGGGGTATGCGCATCGCGGCTATTGGCATTTTGATGAGCGGGCGAAAGGCAGAGGCTATCCCTGCACTATTTTTGATAAAAAAAGACTGCGCTCTTTTTCTGCTAAGGGGGTACTCTCACCACAGCTTCAACTCAAAGCCGAGCAGAGAGTAACCATTGCTCGCTTTAGCTTACTGCCGCTTCGCGAGAGGGCTAAAAAGAGTGTGAGATCTTATATCCATAGAAGAGTAGAGAATAAGGGCGCCTCATCTTTTTTATCAGCGCTCTTTACCGGTGACTTAGAGGAGCGTTTGATGCGGCAGGAGTTCTGCAGATTGGGCCTTGCTCATCTGCTTGCTATCTCTGGCTTTCACTTTGCAATCTTTGTACTCTTTTGTCGCCTATTGCTCTCCTTTTTGCCTTTAAAGCCGCGCATTTTCGCGCTCCTTCTTTTGGTTACGACCTACTTTATCTTTCTCGGCAACTCTGCCTCTGTCCAGCGCGCCTTTTTTTTCTCGATCATTGCCCTTTTGAGCCAGCTCTTAGAACGTGATGGAAACGCTCTCAATACACTTGGCGGCGCTCTTTTGATCGCTGTAGTAACCGACCCCTTTTCTCTCAAAAGCTTGAGTTTGCAACTCAGCTTTTTGGCAACGCTAGGCATTTTGTTATTCTACCGTCCGTATAGGGAAAAATTGTTAGAAGTGGTGAAGTTGAGCCCAATGAAGCAGCTCCTTGCGATATGCAGAACCCTTTTTTTACGCGCCTGCTCCCTCAACCTTGCTGTTCATCTGATGATTGTGCCGCTGCTTTTGTACCACTTTCACACTTTTTCAGTGCATACGTTACTCTACAACCTTCTTTTCCCCTTTTTTGTCTCGATCAGCTTGCTTCTATTAATGGCGGGCTTTCTACTCCCCTTTTTGCACCCTCTAAATAGCCTGTACACCTCCGCTTTGCTCTTTGCTATTGAAAACCCTCCCCTGCTACTTCCCTCAATTTATTTCGAAAACTTCTCAATATGGGCAGTGGTGATTCCTCTTTTGCTTCTTTTTGTTTGGGGGATAGTTAGGCAGCATGCTATAGAAGGGACATGAGACGTATACTTTTTCTTTCACTGCTTCTCTTTTTATCTGCAGCGCGCCAAGCACAAGGTCCTGTCTACATCATCCATGCAGACCAGGGGATGTTAGAGATGAAGTCGAAGCAGACGGCGATCTTGATGCTAGAAGAGGTAGATCAAACGGTTCCCTTTATCTATTCACATCCAGTAAGACGAGTTGGAGCGCAAAACTTAACTGAGTTCATGCGTGTCTGGGCAGCTGGTGATCGGTTACAGTATGAAAATGATCCGCCAGATGCTCACCTCTTTTACTATGATGCAAGAGGAGGAGACTATGTAGATCTACTCGTTGAGCTCACCTCTGTGGCCTATACAGAGGGAGCAACTAGCATGTCATTCGAGCTGCGCTTTTTATCTGATCAGCCAGACATAAAAGAAAATCTAGGTGAGGTGACCCTATTTATCGACTGCTATCCCTTCTGTATCTGATCAGCCTGATTGGCTGCGGCAAGCAGGTGCCTGAAAAAAAGCAGACGCTTTTGGTTCTACATGCGAGAACTGGCCGTTTCTTGTCTGACCCCAACCACCCCTCCGAAAAGGGAACACTTACACTTTATCAAACAGACCCCGATGTTCTCTATTTTGATTCTATTCCCATCAAGAAAACGGGACAGATGACAACAGTGGAGCTACTCAATCAGTGGGAAAAACGATTTGGTGATGCTCCACCCAATGCGGGCTTTGTCTTTTATCACGATGTGCACAACAGCTTTTCGGAGATTTCAGTGACCCTCTCTGAGCCAAAGTTGGACCCGGTCAACCACACGTTGAACTTCCAGCTGACCGCCATCTCTGAGCCCTTTGCTTACGACCGTATCGAAATGAATTCGGTCACCCTTTTCATTGACGAGGTGCATGAATGACACTCTTTCTTACTCTACTTGTCCTACTCAGTGGCTGTCAGAGCCAACCCCACCAACCAGAAGAGCGACTCTATATCCTGCACGCCCCAAAAGCGCACATCACAAGAGATGCGATCGATCCGCGCACTGCTACCTTGGAGATGATCAATGTGAGTGATCAGGTGCCCTTCTTTACCCCGACACCCAAGCGTGTTGCTGGATCTATTACATTGAGTGCATTCATGATGCAGTGGAATACAAGCGCAAATAAGCAGAGACGAATCCCCCCCAACACTGCTTTTCTATTCTTTGATTTAGATGGAAAGCAGTATGACCATGAAGGTATACGTCTTGTGCAACCTGACTACGATGCGAGTACCAACAGCTTCAGGGCGACAATCCAAGCAACAGACAGACCCTTTGCCTTTGATAAGAAGGAGATTGAAGAGGTTACTCTATTCCTGAATCTGACCCTTTGACCGAGACGGCTCTTGCACGTCCTACTCTAGGAAGCTCCAAAATTTTGACACGCGGTATATCGCCTTCCAAAGCTTTATAGTCGTATGTGATGCCTCTTTTGACCATACGGTAGGCCTTTTTTGCCTTGGGACATTTGAGCCCCAAAAGTTGAAAAGTCTCTTCGCACAGATATAGTGGCGTGCCTGGCTTTACTTTTGGAAAAAAAGGTGAGGGTTGGGAGAACCTCACTCTATATTCTATATAGCGCTTAATCTCTACCTCAAAGTAGAAGGAATTAAACATCGGCAGAGCAGAACTAACCCTCTCTGTATGCCTTAGCTCCAAGGGTCCAAAGTGATCATTATACGCTTCATGATAGGGTCTTGTGCCCCACCCATTTTGATCCAAAAGAGTGACAAACTCTCCAAGCTTCAGATGAACAGGCAACCTAGGATGCACAGTGACCATCCGCTCCTCAACGTGAAAACTATATCCGTGATAGACATTGAGATAGGGCTCTGTTTTAGAAATAAAGAGTCCCTCCTCTCCTGTTGGAATTAGATTTAATTGCTTCAACTGCTCTGGCGTCACCTCAACTGACTCGCCTTCAATCAGTGTAGGTGTATAGACGCTCTTCTCTTCAGGCAGCGGTTGTTCGACTGGCGCATCACCTAGTATCAATTTGGCCAAAAACTCACCCTGGTTACAAGTTGGGCGCAGTGTGAAGTGGTGATCGGGATATAATGAGGACGTTGCATGCTGGATTTCACAATGTCGAGGATTAGGGAGCAGTTCGATTTTAAGCCTCTCAACAAGTGATTGCAGAGGACCTACTAAATGCTGGTCAACGGTTAACTTCTTATCTGAAAACCACAGTAGGACCTGAGGATCAAACGTCTGAGGATCAAGGTCTAGACTATAAGCCATTTGCACTCCTATCTCATGCTAACAGTTTTAGCCCTCGAATACTTTTTGTCAATGTATAGAGATTTATTTATAAGGAATTGGTAAATTGCGACCATGCTGCATGGCCACTAGAGTTGATCTAACAAATAGTGTTTCAGTAATTGAGGAGTTTGCGGATGGCTGATTCAATCTCCGCTGCCTGAGGTAGAACCTCATTCTCTAATGGCTTGCTGTAGGGAACAGCACTCTCAAAACCGCATACTCTCGCAAGTGGACCATCCAAGAAGGGGAAGCCCTGCTCTGCTAGGCGTGCAATCACCTCAGCGCCAAAGCCGCCACTTCCCGGCGCCTCTTGAACCACCAGAAGCTTGCCTGTCTTCTTCAATGACTCCAAAATCGTCTCTGTATCCAGTGGAACAAGTGTCCGTAGATCGATCACTTCAATCGAAATCTTCTCATAGGCCAGTTTCTGAGCAATCTCATCAGCTACCATCACCATCATGCCCCAAGCGACAATCGTTAAATCGGCCCCCTCACGCACCACATTGGCCTGACCAAATGGTAGAAGATAGTCTTTTGATGGCTCAGCTCTTGCTGCAAATTTTTGCTGGCGGTAGAGCGCTTTATGTTCTAAGAAGACAACGGGATTTGGATCGCGAATCGCCGTCTTCATCAGCGCCTTTGCATCAGCTGCATTACTCGGCATCACAACCTTGAGACCAGGGCAGTGCGCCATAAAGCCTTCAATACTTTGCGAGTGGTAAGGCCCACCTTGAATGTAACCACCACACGGCATGCGCACCACAAGTGGCACCTGAAACTCACCATTTGAACGGTAGTGGATGCTTGCCGCCTCATTAAAGAGCTGATTGATCCCAGTCCATAGATAGTCAGCAAATTGAATCTCAGCAACAGGTTTGTGAATTCCATCAAGGCTCATACCAATTGCCGCACCCACAATAGTTGATTCAGCAAGTGGTGAGTTGAAGCAGCGATTTTCTCCATATTTTTCAGTCAAACCGCGCGTTGCACCAAAGACTCCCCCCTTGCCATGCGCCACATCTTGACCAAAAGTGACCACGTAGGGATCGTTGGCCATCTCCTCATCAATCGCATGGTTGATTGCATCGATGAAGGCCACCTTTTCACCCGATGCATCTTCTGTCGACAAAGAGGGCTCATAAGCAGCAAAGACATTTTGGCGCGCACTACCTTCTGCTGGAAATGGAATCTTTTCAGCCTCAATAGCAGCTTGTTCAACGCTCTCTTTTACTTCTGCATGTAGCTTCTCAATCTCCTCTTCAGAAAGTCCCAACTCCCTTTCTAGTCGCTTGATCGGATCGCGCTCCCAATCAATGGTCAAACCATACTTTCGCGGATCATCACTATTACTATGCGAACCAAGACGAGGCACATGCGCCATAATCAGCGAAGGCCCCTCATGCGCTCTTCCACGATCAACAGAGCTCTCCATCGCACTCGATAGCGCCTCATGATCTGTACCATCTACATCGTGTACCTCAAGTCCCTGGTAGCCTCTTGCCACATCGATCATACTGCCACCAGCACTCTGCTCATGCGGCTGCACAGAAATCGCTAGCCCATTGTTTTGCACAACAAAGATAACCGGCAGCTTGTGGATCGCTGCGAAATTCAAACTCTCATGGAAATCACCCTGCGATGTCGCTCCATCTCCAAAAGAGACGTAAACAACCTCATCAAGGCCTAAATTTTTAATCGCCCAAGCCTTGCCAACAGCGTGCAAAAGCTGGGAACCCACTACACTCGATTGGCAGATAATGCGCAGATCTTTGTGCGAATAGTGGTAGGGCATCATGCGGCCAGAACCGTGATTTTTAGTCGCTCTACCCATGAAGACACCAAAGAGCTCAGTGACGTCACAACCCATACCCACTGCAAAAGGCTGATCGCGGTAGTAGGGACAGGACCAATCCTTGCCTTGCTCAAGATGACTCGCACAAACAACACCCACCATCTCATGGCCCATCGATGCCAACTGGAAGGTGCCCCCCTTGTTTTGCTTCACAAGTTTGAGCATCTTCTCATCCATAAACCTGGATAGAAGCATCTTCTGCAAAACTTCATTTTTGGTCTTGATTTTCATGAAAATAGCCCCTTTAACTTATCCATGAATCCCTTTTTAGCCGGCATATTGTCGACCCCTTCTGTTTCACCAAAACGCTTGAGCATCTCTTTCTGCTCTTTAGTCAAACGAGTCGGTGTTTCAACCATTGTGCGCACAAGCAGATCACCCCTGCCCCTGCCATGAACATTTGGAAAACCCTTGCCTCGCACACGGAAAACTTTGCCCGCCTGCGTTCCCTCAGGAATCGTGATCATACAGTGCTCACCAAGCGTTGGAATCTCCTTCTTCACACCCAATGCCGCCTCCGCAAAGCCGATCGGCAAATCAAGCACAATGTCATCACCATCCCTCTCAAAAACAGGATGATCTTCTACAGTAATAAAGACATAGAGATCACCCGCTGGACCCCCATTGACACCCGCATCACCATAGCCCGTCATCTTCAGTCGCATGCCGTTGTCCACTCCAGCTGGAATGTGCACCTTGACATGCTGCTTCTTCTTCACACGCCCAGCACCCGAACATGATTTACATGGATCGGTGATTCGCTCCCCAGTTCCACGACAATCAGGACAGGGAGATGACATCGAAAAGAAGCCGCGTGATTGAAAGACCTGACCGCGACCTTGGCACTTGGCGCAAGTCTGCTTACCACCAGCTGTTGCCGCGCCGCTGCCACGGCAGCCTTCACACGCCGCATAATTGGCAATCACAAGCTCTTTTTCCACACCCTTGGCAGCCTCAGCAAAGCTGATTCTTACATTGGCCTTTTTAGAGGCACCCTGCTCAGCCATTGAACCGCCTTGTCCACCAGCCATACCGCCAAAAAGCGAATCGAAAATTGAACCACCACCTCCACCGCCAAAGGCATCCATAAAGGTACGCAGCGCATCGTCCATAGAACCAAAACCTTGTGCTCCACCCATGCCGCCAGCTGCGCCGCTCATCGCATCCTTGCCATAGCGATCATACATCTGCCTCTTCTCTGGGTTGCTGAGCACCTCATACGCCTCGGAAACCTCTTTAAACTGCGCCTCCGCATCAGCATCTCCCGGATTTTTGTCTGGGTGATACTTGATGGCCATCTTGCGATACGCCTTCTTGATCTCTTCGTCAGTTGCATCTCTTGAGATGCCTAAGGTTTCATAATATTCCATAGTATTATTCATTTATCGATTACGGTATTTCGCTGCAGCTTTGGATTTTGCTCTCTTCTTGATTGATGGCTTGTCGTAATAGCGACGCGCTTTGGCTGTCTTCATAACACCCTCTTTATCAAGTTTCTTTTTCAATACTCTTAGCGCTTTGTCGATCGATTCGCCCATGCGCACTTTGACGTTGGTCATATGCCTCCAATTTGTAGTTTTTAATTCAAACATTGTACCAGTTGAAGAGTTTCACATCAACTGTAGATTGCCGAGACCGAAAAGTCACGAGCCATGAACTTGGCCAAAACCGCAGCAATCATTTTTTCAGGACAGGGCTCTACCTCAACCTTCTGCGGATGATCAACCCGACTCAAATTGGGCCCCACAATCCTCTCAAATTGCCCCAAATCCTCCAGATCAACGAGACGCGGTTTTTGTCCATATTCCTGAATATGTGCCCCCCTCACCTTCGCATCGATCACAGCAGCCGAACCCTCACCAAGATAGCCGGCAAATGAAGAGATTCCCACAAGAGGCACACCTAAGCCGAGAGAAAGACCCTGCGCAGCCGCCATCCCCACTCGTATCCCCGTCATTAACCCAGGACCAACAGTAACACCGATGAGACTAACATCTTGAAAATCAATATTTAGCGATTCTATCAAATACTTAGAACTTTGATAACCAGAGGGTAATGACTTTTTTTGGATTGAACCATCGGCCATTTTGACGATGACCATTGATTTCTCAGTACTTGTGTCAATTACTATTACTTTCATCAAATATATAATATGTAAACTAAATGATATTATATGCTATTCTAAGATTTGATTGAAAGGGAAATATGAGGGTCTTGCTTCTTATCAAGACCCTTGCTAGACTAGGCTGCCAATTGACAAAAAGATCACAAAAGGCCAAAAGTTTGATAGAAGCGCAACTGCAAGAGGCGCTAGAGGAGTCTCTCGAGGAGGATGCTATTCTCGAAGATGAGGCTGCTCTTCCGACAGATCTCTTTATTCTCCCTGTAAATAGACGCCCCTTTTTCCCTGGAATGGCAGCGCCGATCATGATTGAGCCGGGTGCCTATTACGAGGTGCTCAAAAAGCTTGCCAAGGATGACCAGAAATATATCGCTCTTGTTTTGACTAAGAAGGAGAATGCTGACATCTATGATGTGGGTTTTTCAGGTCTGCACAAGGTGGGTGTTTTGGCGCGTATCTTGCGCATTATTCCTATTGAGAGTGGTGGTGCTCAAGTTGTTTTGAACATAGAAGATCGTGTGCGTCTTGAAAAGCCAATGAAGGGCAAGCATCTGCGTGCCAAGGTGAGCTACCATCCCGATCCAAAGAAGACAACAGATGAGCTGAAAGCTTATTCGATTAACATTATCTCAGTGATCAAAGATTTATTGAAGCTCAATCCTCTTTTCAAAGAGGAGTTGCAGATTTTCCTAGGTCATTCTGATTTCACTGAGCCGGGTAAGCTGGCAGATTTTGCTGTTGCCTTGACCACTGCTTCTCGCGATGAGCTGCAGAAGATTTTGGCCTGCTTTGATCTTAGAAAGAGGATTACGAAGGCGCTCAATTTATTGCGCAAGGAGCTGGATCTTTCTATTTTGCAAAACAGCATCAATTCGCAGATTGAGCAGACAATCACAAAGAGTCAAAAAGAGTACTTTTTGCGTGAGCAGCTGAAGACGATCAAAAAAGAGTTGGGCATTGAGAAGGATGAGAAGGCGATCGATGCTGACAAGTTTGAGCAGAGGCTGAAGAAGCGCGATGTGCCTGAGAATGTGATGGAGACAATTCAAGAGGAGTTGGACAAGCTTGGTTCACTTGAATCGATGTCTGCAGAGTATAGTGTTTGCCGCAACTATTTGGATTGGCTCACGGTGATTCCTTGGGGAATGAATAACAAGGAGCGCCACGATCTTGATAAGGCTGAGGCGATCTTGAACAAAGATCACTACGGTTTGGATGAGATCAAAGAGCGTATTCTGGAGCTGATCTCCGTTGGCAAGTTGACTGGTGGTTTGAAGGGCAATATTATCTGTCTTGTAGGTCCTCCAGGTGTTGGAAAGACCTCTGTTGGAAAGAGTGTAGCGCGTGCGCTGAATCGCGAGTTTTTCCGTTTCTCTGTGGGTGGAATGCGTGATGAGGCGGAGATTAAGGGACATAGGCGTACATATGTAGGAGCGATGCCGGGCAAACTGGTTCAAGCGCTCAAACAGTGCCAATCGATGAATCCCGTCATCATGATTGATGAAGTGGACAAGATGGGAATGAGCTATCAGGGTGATCCTGCTTCTGCACTTTTGGAGGTTTTAGATCCAGAGCAGAACAAGGACTTTTTGGATCACTATCTCGATGTACGTATCGATCTCTCCAACGTGCTCTTCATTGTGACAGCCAACGTTTTGGATACCATTCCAGAGCCTCTAATTGATCGAATGGAGATCTTGCGTCTTTCTGGATACATTATGGAAGAGAAGGTGGAGATCGCCAAAAAATATTTGATTCCGCGCAACCGCAAGATTATGGGATTGAAAGCAGATCAAGTGAGCTTCACAACAGATGCATTGAAGAGTGTGATCAACGGTTATGCGCGTGAGGCTGGAGTTAGAACCTTTGAGAATATGATCAAAAAGGTGCTACGTCGCGTGGCTATGGCAGTTGTCAAAGATAAGAAGAATAAGAAAAAGCCGAAGAAGAGCTCAATTACGTCTAAGACGCTACCCGACTATATTGGCAAGCCTGAGTTTACCACTGACCGCTTCTATGAGAGAACACCGATTGGTGTGGCAACGGGTCTTGCTTGGACCTCTCTTGGTGGAGCAACGCTCTACATTGAGGTAATCAAAGTGGCTGGTGGTGAGCGCTCTGAGATGATGCTGACGGGTCAAGCTGGTGATGTGATGAAGGAGTCATCGCAGATTGCGTGGAACTATCTACATAGCGCTTGCAGCAAGTTTGCACCGGGACACACCTTCTTTGAAAAGAGCCAGGTGCACATTCATATTCCTGAGGGGGCGACGCCTAAAGATGGCCCTTCCGCTGGAGTGACGATGGTGACAGCGCTGCTTTCTCTGCTTTTGGACACCCCTGTTTTAGATGATTTGGGGATGACGGGAGAGATTACATTGACCGGCCGAGTGTTAGCGGTGGGTGGTATTCGCGAGAAGATGATTGCGGCCAGAAGAAGTGGCCTCACAAGTTTGATCTTCCCCAAAGACAATGAACGCGATTATGAAGAGCTTCCAGACTACTTGAAAAAGGGCATTGTGGTACACTTTGTGCAAAGCTACGAAGAGGTGTTTGCCATTGCCTTCCCTACCTTGCAGTGATCTTGAGAGTTGGCACTCCAATAAAATCATTGATCCCAAAGATTTAGACTCCCTCTTACCTGAAATCAGGCGAGGCAAAAGGTTAGCAACGCTCAATGGCAGTTTTGATCTTTTGCATGCGGGCCATCTCTATATGCTCTTTGAGGCGGCCAAAGTGGCAGACATCTTGCTTATCTTAGTTAATAGCGATGCAAGTGTGCGCGCCTACAAAGATAAGAGCCGGCCGATCATTCCTTTGCGGCAGCGAATGGAGATGCTAGGAGCTCTTGCCTTTGTCGATTTTGTCACCTCTTTTGAGGAGACGGATCCACGCGCTATTTTGCAAAAAATTGGCCCCGATGTTCATGTCAATGGTGTGGAGTATGGGGAAAATTGTATTGAGGCGGAGATTATCAAGCAGATGGGAGCAGAGCTACATCTTGTGGATCGAATTCCTGGGCTTGCCACCTCCTCAATCATAGATAGGATTGAAGCATGCGCCTCCTTGGCCAAATAGAGGGCAATGGACTTGCCTTTTCCCACTTTCTTGCTGAGCAAGGAATCCAAAACCAGTGTGATCAAACCCCTGATGGTCTCTTTCAGATCTGGGTAGTCGATGAAGATGATGTGCAAAAGGCGGAGGCGCTATTTGCCGAGTATCAGCAAAACCCAAAAGACCCCAAGTATCAGGTAGTGATTCCTATTGAGGAAGAGGAACTCGAAGAGGATGAGGAGGAGACTCCTCCCCCATTAAGAAAGCAGCGCGGCTTTCTCTCTTCTGCACCATATGGGGCGATTACAATAGGACTTCTCGCAACCTGTATTTTGCTCTTTTTCTGGGCACAGATACAGCATGGCACCTCAGTTCCACCTCCTATTCGCGGTGTGATTCAAGCACCTGTTTTGCCCCCAATTGAGCAGAAATTGATCTTCAACTATCCCACCTACTTTCAAGAGCGTGACAAGCTACTGACCCTCTATACGCCCAAAGAGATTAAAGAGAGGACGGCCCCCTCAGAAGAGGCGCTGCTGCAGATTCACATGCTGCAGAAAAAGACCACCTGGATGGGTGCTTACAGCTTGGTTGTTGATCATATTCGCAATGGTGCGAGTACACTTTCCTATCATGGACCCATTTTTGAGAATATCAAGAGTGGAGAGGTGTGGCGTCTGATCACACCTATCTTCTTACACTTTGATTTCTTGCATATCTTCTTTAATCTTCTTTGGTTGATTATCTTAGGAAATCAAATTGAGTATCGCATTGGAAAGCTGCGCTATTTGGCTTTAGTGATTGTGGCAGCTGTTGTGACGAATACAGCGCAGTATCTGATGAGCGGCCCTTTTTTCATGGGATTATCGGGCGTTGTCTGTGCAATGGCAGCCTTTATTTGGGCGAGACAGCTAGTAGCACCTTGGGAGGGCTATCTTCTGCATCGGCTTACGCTGATTTTTCTCGGTATCTTCGTGGGTGGTATGTTTGCGCTTCAAGCAGCCTTCTTCTTCTTGCAGATTTTCACCGATTTCCAAGCGTCGATCGGCATTGCGAACACAGCACATATTATGGGCGGGATTGTCGGCTATTTGCTAGGAAGAATGCGCCGCTGCTTTGCGATCAAGCCAGCTAAGTGCGAATAGTAGCTGTGAAGGGCAGGTGGTCAGAAATGCCGCTTTTTTCAGCGTCTAGATGTATGACGCTAGTCCGCTGGATAGGATTTCTAGTCAGAATGTGGTCATAGTTCTTATCACTCACCTCTTTATCCCAATCATCAGTACCCCAGGTCTCATTCTGCTCATACCAGGTTCCTTGATCGGGATTGGCATCCACAAAACCGGGTAGGGTGACCGATCCTGTGATATTGAGATCTCCAGCAATCACATCTTCTATCCCATTTTGATGTCTCTCACCCACAAATTTCATGAGCTCCTGAAGCTGAAGAGCGCGTACACTCTTACAATCATCCCGCGCCTGTAGGTGGGTTGCATAGAGCTGAAATCTTTTCTGACTATTGACCTTTACTGTCATTGCCAGCACCCCCTTGTTAGCAAGTCGATCCTCTTTAGCAGCAACAGAGAAGCGCCTATAGGCAATATTGCTGATCGGAAGAAGACTGGCTACAACCAGACCACTGCCAAAACCAAACTGCGACTCATCCACATCATAAATCACATGACCTGGCAGCAGTTCAACCAATTTTTGTCGTGCCCTATGGTCAAAGACCTCTTGGAAGCAATGTATATCTCCTGTGGGTGGGCATTTTTTGATCTCGGCGACCCTCTCTTCGACAGGACGCAAGTTATTGACATTGCTAATGTAGTTGGGCAGGAGCCCCGTGTTGTATGTCATGACAGTTAGGCCATGTCTAGTACTGAAGGTTCCCCTCCCCTGCTCTTTAAATCTTGGAGCTTGCCTAGTCGCAAAAGCGCGTAGCGTAGAGCCCAAAAGAGTGGTTAAACCAAATAAAAGAGGCAGTGCAATGGTTGCTGTTAGGGCGGCTCCAGCAACGCTTTTTGCACTTCGCCTCCCTTTAATTACAGCAGTGATTCCCTCTGCTTGAAAGAGGAAGGGTTGCTGCAGCGCCTCTCCAAAGCTAAAAAGGGTCGATTTCGCCTTGCGCATGCAAAGGGCGTGGGCGGAAAAAAAACCGATCGGGATTGTTGTACAGCTAATTGCTAGGCGCACATTGCGTCCAAACGAGGGAACGAAGATGGAAGCGATGCCTCCTGCCAGAAGTAGCGAGGAGGAAACAGAGCTTATAATTTTACATTGATAATCCATCAGTCAATCATAGCTAACAATTTGATTCTATGATACTATCTTTGCATGGTTCAGATCTGTGCTCTACTAAAAGCTTGTCCTGCGGGCTGTCTCGGCACCTCCAGAAATGGCGCTGTATGGTGTAAAAATTTCTGGTGGACACCGTTGAACGATTTGACTGAAGAGGCGCAGCCCTATGCCAGCTCTTTGCGCAAATATGATTTAGCCTATAGGGTGACATTTGTTTCCTTTTTAGTATCTCAAGTAGCTGGTTTCGTATTACTTGCCATTGCATGCCAAGCGCCACCCCCGTTCCATCAATTGACTGGGGTCTATGTCTGTGTTGGAGCGCTTTTTGTCTGTCCGGTTGCACTCTGTATTATTAACGACCGCAAAGATTCTTTTTTAAAGAGCGTAAACTTAAAGGAGCCGACTCACCTCGCAGTCGACTCTTCCAGCGAGGAAGAGGATTGACCTTAAGCAAAATTTCCACTAATCTACTTCGCCATGAGTGTACGTGATCTCACAATTTTAGGATCTTCTAGCCAGCAGCCCACCAGGCGGCGTAACCATGGCGCCTATTTGCTGCGCTGGAATGAGGAGGGGCTGCTTCTAGATCCAGGCGAAGGCACGCAGCGTCAATTTATCTATGCGAACATCGCTCCGCCCTGTGTTACGCGCATCTTCGTTAGCCACTTCCATGGCGATCACTGCCTTGGCCTTGGCTCTATGCTGATGCGACTTAACCTCGATAAAGTGACCCATCCGATTCACTGCTACTACCCAGCCAGTGGAAAGAAATATTTTGATCGCCTTCGCTATGGAACTATCTACCACGAAACCATCAATGTGATTGAGCATCCAGTAAGTGAGGCTGGTCTTGTTGAAGATGATGGCAAGTTTCGTATTGAAGCAACCTTTTTGGAGCATGGCGTCGATAATATCGCCTGGAGAATCACAGAGCCAGATAGACTCAAGTTTGACCAAAAAAAATTGCACGCCCATGAAATCCGCGGCCCCAAAGTGCGTGAGTTGATTGCAAAGGGCTCCGTTGTTATCGATGGCGAAAAAGTGCTTCTGGAAGATGTCTCTTGGGTGCGCAAAGGTGACAGCGTCGTCTACGTGAGTGATACTCGTTTTTGCCAGCAGGCGATTGATATCGCAAAAGATGCCAAAATTCTTCTTTGTGAGAGCACCTACATGGAGGAGCATCAGAAGTTAGCGAAGAAGCATTTTCATCTAACAGCAAAGCAGGCGGCTACTATTGCGAAAGAGGCCGATGTAGAAAAGCTGATTCTGACACACTTCTCAGCGCGCTATTTGAAGACGGCACCCTTTGTAAAGGAGGCGCAGGAGGTTTTTGCCAATGTTGAGGCAGCTGAGGATATGAAGGTTTTTCCCTTTCCTGTGAATCAGTAGCTATTACTGAACTACTTGCTGGTTAGTCGAGTCGAGAATGATGCAGTGGCGTGAAGATTGTCGGAAATTCAATGAGCGAGTTATTCAGTGTCTCCTATGCGCTTTTCTGCGAGAATTAGGGTAGGCCAGCGCATCAACACTCTGATGGACATCTACCATCTGTAATTATCTGAAGCCGATTGCGCTCGCTTGGAAGCTCTCATTTTTTGCCCTCTCATTCTTTGAGAGCTCCCCCCTGCTGCCGGCATTAACTCCCAAGACTGCGGCCCTGCTTCTTGTTTATTTAGTTCTGCTATATCCTTGGAAATCTTAGCCTTGGCCGCTCGTGCCGCACCTCTTCCAAACGCAAAACCTCCCGACTGAATCTCCACCGCTTCCATCATACTCCCATTGGAAGAGGGAGAATTTGGCATAGGGATCACTGGTTGTAGAACTCCTGCCCAAGCAGATGTGCTTATATCAATTGGACGCAGTTGCAACAGTGATGCTGGAATACGAAACTCAACTCCTGGAGTGAGCATAGATTTATTTTGACCATGCAGCTGCTTGAGAACAGAGCGGGCAGCATCCGAAAGCATATCCTCAGCTGCCTCTGTCCGCTCATCAGAAATATCCCATGTAACTGTGATTTCAACTCTGATTCTATCAACACTAATAGTCATACAAAAATATTAAGAGTTAGTTAATGATTTTGTCAATCAATATCTGCCACTCTTCATCAAATTTCTCTTGACTAATCTCCTCTGAGGGATAGTCCCATGCCGCCCGATAGAGATAGCCCACATACTCAATAGAGGAATCCATTTTAGCAAGCGCCTCCTCTACATCCTCTAGGTTGTGTTTATGATCATCCACAAAAATAATCTTTTTGGGATGCAGGTCGAGCCGTCTGATGAAATCAACAGCGACAGCACCTTTAGATGTGTCATTGGCGAATAATACACCCTGCCTATAGGTTGGATAGGTGCTGTTAAACTTCTCTAAGTTAGAGAAGATAATCTCTTCTGAGCAAAGTGGAGGGAAGTAAAACCCAAGCCTCTTGAGGCGCTCTAGTTTGTTCACCTCGTAGGGATCCTTAGTCAATGTCTTCGTCAGCCCAGCCATCGCTATCCCGCGATTTTTCAATCTGCGGATGATACAGGGAGCGTCGCTCTGTACAAGCGTTGAGGTTCCACTAGTTGCAATCTGTGTCCATAACTCTCTATTTTGTTCATCAGTCAGATCTTGGACGATACGTTTGTAGTTATGTTTCTTCATGTTAGGAATCTGAAAAGCGGGGTTGCTCGGCTGTATCAAAACCATATCCACATCAAAGAAACAGAGTGTTTGGGGCGTTGACTCCTCCTCAACGGTTTGCAAGCAATCTGTTTGGAATATCGCTCCTAAGAGACAGGCGAGTTGACAAATAAAGTTTCCCATAGTAGATCTTTTTCCTATGATTGAGGAGTGTTACCGCTTCCTAGAATACCTGCGTTTTGTCAAAAATGCAAGTGACCATACTGTGCGCAACTACGCTATTGATCTCTCCAATTTGATCGCCTTTATTGAGCGTGATCTGCCTCCTGAAAAGAGAAGTGAGCGACTCAAACATCTCGGTTCTTATTGCGGACAAGAGGCACCTATTGCCATCAAAGAGATCGACCGCTCTTTGCTGCGTCACTGGCTAAGTGAGATGAATGGCGGCAGACGCACTGTTGTGCGCCGCCTCTCCTCATTGCGCACCTTTTTCCGCTTCTTGATCAAGCATGATCTAGCCAGTAGCAATCCTGTCGAATTGATGGAGAGTCCAAAGCTGGAAAAGCGTATCCCCTATTCCCTCTCCTTTGTAGAGCTGCAGCGTCTCTTTGACCAGCCCGATACGGGAAACTACCTCGGTCTGCGCGATCGCGCTATTATGGAGCTTTTTTACAGCTCTGGGCTACGCGTCAGTGAACTTGTGGGACTCAATAGGCTGGATTTTGATATGGAGGGGCTCTTGATGCGTCTGCGTGGAAAAGGGCGTAAAGAGCGTATCGTGCCTATCACTCAGAATGCTGCCGATTGGATCGTTACCTATTTGGATCATACTGAGAGGCACAAAGATATGGATGGCCATCTCGCCCAAGTGGATGAAGAGGCTATATTTTTGAATCGCAATGGTAGCCGACTCACCTCCCGCTCTGTCGACCGCAATTTTGACAAATATTTGACAGCAAGCGGACTGGCGGGAAAGGTAACCCCTCATACAATTCGGCATACGATTGCGACGCATTGGCTTGAAAATGGGATGGATTTGAAGACCATTCAGACGCTTTTGGGCCACAGCTCCCTTGCCACCACAACTCTCTATACACAAGTTTCAACCAAGCTGAAAAAAGAGGTCTATGATCGCGCACATCCACGTGCATGAAATCCGCCTCCTATGCTACCCTTTTGCCCATGAGTATTGTTTTAGATGAAATCACAAAAAGTTTTGGAAGCCGCCTTTTATTTGGGGGCGTCTCTGTCACCTTCAACCCGGGAAATCGCTACGGTTTGACTGGTCCTAATGGGGCTGGAAAATCGACCCTACTTCGCATCATCATGGGTGAGGAGGAGCAAAATGGTGGCCAGGTTACTTTGCCTCAAAAGGTGGGTATTTTGCGTCAAAATATTGAGGATTATGCTGAGCGCACCTTGATTGAGACGGTGATTATGGGCAATGAGCGTCTTTGGAAGGCTTTAGTGGAGCGAGATGAGCTCTATGAGGGAGAGATGACTGATGCGATCGGCCTTCGCCTTGGGGAGTTGGAAGAGGTTGTTGCAGATGAGGATGGTTACAGCGCTGAGGCCAATGCTGAGGAGCTTTTGACTGGAGCGGGCATTCCTGAGGATCTGCAGAATGAGAAGATGAAGAATGTACCGACTGATTTGCAATTTAGGTCACTTCTTTGCCAAGCGCTCTTTGGAAATCCGCATGCGCTTTTATTGGACGAGCCGACTAACCACCTCGATTTGGAGTCAATTGGCTGGTTAGAGGAATTTCTATTTAGTTATTCAGGAACTTTGATTGTTGTATCGCATGACAGGCACTTCCTTAACTCTGTTACTACACATATCGCTGATATTGATTATGACACGGTTATCATCTACCCGGGCAATTATGATCAGATGGTCTTTACCAAGACCCAGATGCGTGATCGTGAAGCTGCGGATGCTAAATCGAAAGAGAAGAAGATCAAGCAGCTTCAAGAGTTTGTTTCCAAATTTAGTGCAGGAACGCGAGCATCTCAGGTGCAATCGCGCAAGAAGGAGATAGAGCGTTTGCAGCCACAGGACTTGAAAAAGTCCAATATTCAGCGGCCCTATATCCGTTTTAAGCCGATTGAGAAGCAGCCTGGCAAGATTGTCTGTAAGTTGGAGCATGTATCAAAGAGTTTCGATGACAAGGATGTGATCAAGGATTTCTCCTATGAGGTTCATCGAGGTGATAAAATTGGCATTATTGGAAGCAATGGGCGTGGAAAATCAACGTTAGCGCGCTTGATTGCGGGTACTTTAGACCCTGACTATGGTGGAGTAGAGCTTGGCCATCAGGTAGAAAAAAGTTACTTTCCTCAGAATCACAGTGAGATTGTGGACAAAGAGGAGGTGGTCAACGCCTTTGACTGGTTACGCAGCCGCAAAGAGGGTTTGTATGATCAAGATATTCGTGGTGTCTTGGGTAAGATGCTTTTTGGCGGAGATGATGCTTTTAAGAAGGTAGCAACACTTTCTGGTGGGGAAACAGCGCGGTTGATTTTGGCAGGCATGATGCTGCAGGAGCACAACTTCATTGTGCTTGATGAGCCTAACAACCACCTTGACTTAGAAGCGGTGAGTGCCCTTGGTTGGGGGTTGAAGGATTATCGTGGTACTGCAGTTGTTGTGGCGCATGACAGGACTTTGATTGAAGAGTTCGCCACAAAAATCATTGCGTTTGAAGAGGATGGCATCCACACCTTTGATGGACCTTTGGCTGACTATCTAGCTAAGAAGGGCTAATGGAAGAGCGGCTTGAGGAGATCCTTGAAGAGTTAGGCCTTGAGTTACCTGGTACAGCTAAGAGGTTGATCGATTTCTATAAAGAGCTGGCCACTGCTCCACCCTTTCCAAAGATCTCTCTTTTTGAGGCTCCTTCTAATCGAAAAGTGACTATTGAGGGGATCTCTTTTGTCAGTTATTGTGAACACCACCTTCTCCCATTTTTTGGCAGGGTCACCTTGAGTTACTGCCCTAGAGAATGGATTATGGGGCTTTCTAATTTGCATGAGATTGTCCACCACTTTTCTAAGAGGCCGCAGCTTCAAGAGAGATTGACTCAGGAAATTGGCAACTGCCTAGTCGAACAGCTGAAGACGGACGAGGTTTGGGTGGAGATCAGAGCGCAGCACGGCTGTGTGATGGCACGAGGAAGTCTCGATCAAGGTTCTGAGATTGTTACGCTTTTTTACCCGCAAGAAGCCGAATCACATAGTCGCGATTGGCCCAGATGTACTCAACCCCAGCAAATAGAGCGTAAGCAGCGGCAATTGACGTAGAGATCAGAGCGATCCTATGCAGCGTACCGGCTGTTATCACACCCAAAGAGTAGGGAATCATCGCTACTACAATGAGAAAGATAGCAACTGCCTGTAGAATCGCCTTGATCTTGCCTGTTGCCCTCGCAGCGAGGGCAAAACCGCGTAGAGCGCAGATTGACCTCAGGGTGCTGATGATTGAGTCGCGATAGAGAAAGACGAAGACAAGTAGCAGCGGCAGGTTAATTGGTGGTTTTGTGAAGGTGAAGAAGACAGAGATACGGTAGATGCTATCTGCCATGGGGTCCAGCAGTTTTCCGAGATCTGTTACCTGGTTATACTTTCTAGCAAAGTAGCCATCAAAGGCGTCTGATAGCTCCGTGATGATCAGCAAGAAAAGAAGAATATAGGGCAAAACGGCCATTGGGATGCCCAAAAGTTCATGCTCTAAATAGAAGAACATAAAAATTGGACTTATAATGATCCGAGAAAAGGTGAGATAGTTGGCAATCCCCAAGAGACAAAACCGCTTGTTTTTCTAGGGATCTAAGGGTACATGAGTATTTTTTTTTGTTCAAGAAATAGCGCAGTATAGGAGATACTGAATAACTACCGTTTGGCAGATTTCGTCAGAATTTTTGATTCGGTTAAATTCGGAGGCGAGCTCTAACCACTTGCTGGTTAGTGAAGGTGAAAATGATGCAGCGGTGCGAAGATTCAATGAGCGAGCTGTTCAGTGGCTTCTTGTGGCTAAGCCACCTCATCTGCCCCTTGCTGTCCAAAGCTGGCAAAAGGCGCGTCAAAGAGTCGGGCGTAGAGTTCAGGAGCTACCTGAGGCTCAGTTCTATTAGCTAAATGGCGCAGCTTCTCTAGGCCAAGCGCCAGTTTACCCTGAGCCGTACTGCCTCCTGTTTGGCCATTCCAGACATTCCAGCAGTTACTAGGAAGAGTGGCCCAATTGCGCTTCGCATCATCCCATACCTTTCCAAGCTCTCTTTCAGGACGCACAAAATCACGCATCAAATCCTGATCAGCATTTGCATGTAAAACATAGAGAAAGGCTAAGTTCAAAACTTTGTTGTCGCGACCCTGAATCAATGCATTCAGCTCCTCTGTTGCAGCAGCACGAACTGCATCTGCTCTTGCATTCTCCTGTGCTTGGTTACAACAACGATCTTTTTGATTAACAACAATTTGTTGCCGAGCGGCCTCATCCCGATTATCGCCTATTTCGCGAAGAGCGTTCTCAGCCTCTCGCAATTCAGCTTGCGCCCTTCTAAACTCCTGATCCCGTTTCTCCTGAATATCAACTGATAAGAATTCAACCGCTTTAGTAAGGGCCTCATGAACCACTGCTGTAACATCGGGAGCAACTGCTGTTACTCTCTGTTGCAACTGCTGTAGGAGAACACAGACATCTTCAACCTCACGATCTGACCACTCAAGATCTGCTGCCACCGCATCTAGAGGTGGGGCGTAGTCGGCAGCTACAGGCTCAGCAACCGGCCGCTCCCCTGTCGACAGATCTTGATCAAAACCAGTTCTAAACTGCTTACGTGGCTCCACCCGCTCTGTAAAGTAGGCTCTTCTTGTCAATAAATCACTCGAATAGAGATGGTGCTCAAACTTCCAAGCAGCTAGAGGACAAATCACTCCAATCGACCCAGAAATCAGCTCAAGAATCGAGGTACATAACAAAATGATATCCTCACCAAGCACTCGAAAGTGCTGCTTACGGTCGCCCAAAACCA
>JAJACG010000005.1 GCA_022601635.1 Chlamydiales bacterium
TGCTCTTTCCATTCAAAGTTGGCAACTAGGTAGGTCTCGGAGTTAAAAAGCCAATTGCCCGTACGGTCATCTCTTGGTGAGAAACTGCAGTAAAAACGGGAGATATCAATTGGCTGTACGCCAGCAATGGTTAGATCTGATTCATTTTCTATATATGTCCCGCTAATCGGATCGACTTGAAGGAGGAAGCCTCCGGGAGTTTGTTCGAGGAAGAAGTTCTCTCTTCTGTCATCTACCTCGGCGAAAAGAATCGATGAGAGTAGTAATAAAACGAGAAACATATAGATATATGTAAAATCTTGTTGTCTTTCTGTAAAGAAAAAATGAGGAGGTTAATTTTCAGAACGTCTGTAGAGCAGATGCTTTGTATGAGTTCAAATGAGTGGGCGGCATACCCCAAAAAATGGTAGGTGCCCACTCATTTGGGCTCATACAAAGCATCTGGGTGAGAGGATTCGAACCTCCGACCCCTTGCACCCCATGCAAGTGCGCTGGCCAAGCTGCGCTACACCCAGACAAAAAAATTAAATCATTGAAAGGCCTTCAAACTGGAATTCACACTTCTGGAACTCCTTCACGCCCATTTTGGCACACTGCTCAATGATGGTCTCAAGCGTATCTCCCGCATGAACCTCCGCAGCATCGATGTCAACAGCAATAGAGGCAGTAAAATGCGTACCGCCCATAACACCCTTAACTTTAAAGTTGGCAAACATCCCCTCTTTCTTCTTGGAAATGTTCTTAAATCGTACTAAATTGTTGTCGTGCATGCCAAACAGTATGCTTGCCCTTTTCCTTTTGGTCAATGTAAACTATCGCTATGAAACCACCACAACTCAACCCTTCCTGGCAAAATGCACTCAAAGATCAGTGGGAACAACCCTACATGCAAGCACTCACCCAATTTTTGAAGTGTGAACGCAATACCCACCAAATCTTTCCGCCAAAAGAACTGGTTTTCAACGCTCTAAACTTTGTAGACTTCGAAGATGTCAAAGTTGTCATCATCGGTCAAGACCCCTACCACGGTCCCGGACAAGCCCACGGCCTCTCCTTCTCCGTGCCCAAAGGCGTCAAACAGCCCCCCTCACTGCAAAATATCTTCAAAGAGATCAAGCAAGACCTAAACATCGAACCACCCACTCACGGCAATCTCGAATCTTGGGCAAAGCAAGGCATCCTCATGCTCAATAGCGTCCTCACCGTACGCGCTAAAACCCCACAGTCACACTCCAAAAAGGGATGGGAAAATTTTACCGATGCCATTGTAAAGCGACTTGTTGATCGACCAGACCCCGTGATCTTTGTCCTCTGGGGTAAATCAGCACAGGAGAAGTGTCGCCACTTTTTAGGTGAATCTTGCAACCGCCACTTCGTTTTGATGGCCGCTCACCCCTCTCCTTATTCCGCGTCAAATGGCTTTTTTGGCTCCCACCACTTTTCAAAAATCAACGAATTGCTTACAAGTCAGGGGAAAGAACCAATAAATTGGCAAATCGATGGATGAGATCAGCGGCGTTATAGCCACAAAGAAGATGAGCAGTAAGACGATTGCCTCGTTGGAAGGAGCGCGCTGCGCAGAAAGCTTGCAGGTAGTTTCAGAGTTGCAAGAGCTCAAAGAGGTGCAAGCAGAGATCACTCACGCACTCAACCTAATGAACGAGATCCGTGATAAGCTTGAAACAGCATACGATGATCTCGCTCCCTAGCTTGTAGCTTTAGACTCCAAGACTAGCAGCAGTTTTTGTAACGCCTTAGCTCTATGCGAGATCTTGTTTTTCGTCGCCTCAGGTAGCTCAGCAAAGGTTTGGTTGTAATCATGCTTCACAAAAAGAGGATCATAACCAAAACCATGACCACCACGCTCTTGCTCCAAAATCTCCCCCTCAGCCGTACCGCGAACGCAGCGCACTAAACCCTCTGGTGAGGCCAAAGCAATCGCACACTCAAAGTATGCAGCTCGATTGTGCACATTATGCATCCTCTCAAGCAATCTCTTGCGATTCTCCTTGTCAGAAGCCCCCTCACCAGCATAGCGGGCAGAATAGATACCAGGCTCTCCATTGATCGCTGGCACAACCAAACCAGAGTCGTCCGCAACAACAAATTCTCCCAACGCCTTGGCTGCACTTTCAGCCTTCAAAGTGGCGTTCTCCTCAAAAGTTTTACCTGTCTCCTCAGGTGGAACATAGTCAGGAAAATCCATCAATGTGTAGATGTCATAGTCAAGATGCTTCAAAAGCGCCTTGAGCTCACGCGCCTTGTGCGCATTTGTCGTTGCTAGTATGAGCTTCACTCTAAAAAACTCCGCGTATTGGCAATTTGATATTGCTCACCTTGAAATTGAAACTCCTCACCCTTCTTGCAGCCCTTCATCGCCTGTGAAAACTTGGACTGGAAAGAGAGAATGCAGTTCTCAGGATCAGCATCCCAGGGACCCAAAAGCGTATAAGAGAGCCTTTTACCACTGCTATCCACCAAATCAACTATAGTTCCAGGCCCAACTATCGTCGGAATAATATCCTGCTTCGTTAAAATTCGCGCTCGATTGATCTGCTCAGAAAGCAGCTTTAGCTCGCCCTGTAAACGAGAACGCCTCTCAAGAGCAAACTTGTACTCCGCATTCTCACGCAAATCGCCATGCGCACGCGCCTCTTCAATTTCTCTAGCATTGTCAATCATCTCAACAGTGCCAATCTCTTGAATACGCTCCTGAAGCCTTCTATAACCATCAGATGTGGTCCAAATGATATCCTCATCATCTTGCGGACTTTTCTTCTTCTTCTTAGAAAGAGAGGGCTGCACAACCTCAGCTAGATTGTGCAAAATACGCTGATCATGCTTCGTAAAGCTATAACACTTGCTCGCCAAAAGAAGAAGCTCGCGTAAATAGTCAATGTCAGCACCCTCAATCATGCGCCGCACAGCCTCATATCTCTTGGAAACCAAAAAGGCATGCATCTTCTTCACTACATCCCTCTTCTGCTCACCTTGCATCTCTAGGTAGTGCAACGCAATCATAAAGGCTTCCAAAAACTTGAGATGACCCTCACGATCATTAAAAGGTATTTCTGCCTTACCATCTAACTTCTGAAAATACCAGAAAAAGGCCTCAGGATAGAGATTCATGTTATGCAATAGCTCATGAATCTTGTCCTGCAACAACTCAGAACCGAGCTCCTTAAACATATAATCACGTAAAGAATTCTGTTCGACGTGGAACAGAAGCTGCAAAAAGAGCTCCTCCCAGTCAGCGCGACTCTTGCGAACAGCAACAAGAATACGCTTTTTGAAGGCCGTTGTATCTACAAGCTGAATGACATCTCCCAAATTCTCAATCGATTCAATCAAGCTAGATTGAGCACCAGGAAATTCGCCAGGAAAGAGATCCTCTAGCAAAAAACTAGCCTGAAGCTTTCTCGCCAAGCTCAAAAGAGGCGCATCTGGATCACCCTCTAAAGTAGCCATCAACCTCTCTTTGATCAGCTGCTTCGTCTCCGGATTTTTCAAAACCTCTGGAAAGTCGCGCGTAAAGCTATACACTGTTGTCAGCGCAACATCGTGGTTTTTAGGATTGCGTAGCGCCTCAGTCAATCTCACATAGTGAGGAACCTCTTGCTCACGCAGAACAAATGGCTCACGTGTCGTTTTTGGCGACTGAATCATCGTGTCTTTTTTCAATTTTGTTCTCGCAGCCTGCCACCAACGCGTCCAGTCAGCCTCAGGAATCACCAACTCCTCTAGCTCCTCTTTGATCTCTTGAGCTGTTTTTGGTCCCAAGTCACTCAACATCAACCTTACAAGACCGCACGGGTCCACCTTTCCCTCCGCCTCAAGCTTGTCAGCATCGCCAAAACGGCGCGCTAAAAAGTGGTCAGAGGGGAGTTTTGTTAAATTTTTGAATGCATTCTCAAAAGAGAGATCTTTTGGTGCGGCAATTCCTTCAAATTCGATGAGAACATGCTCCTGAAGAAGAGAGATATCCATCACCTCACCAACACCCCAACCTCCTGTATGGAAAACAAATTTTCCCTTGTCCATATGGGTCAAAAGCTCAAAATTTGTGATTGCTCCCTGGAAATTTCGGCGCGATCTTAGCCCCACTAGACGGAGCTTGTCACTATAGTTGCTCTGCTCACTATACTTGCGCTTCAGATAGTCGAGAGCCAAGTCAGCAAAAAGCGGCTTATTTTCAATCTGAAGATCGAGAATCAAGCGGAGCACCTCATTCTTAACTTCTTCATCCTCAACCTTCTTCCACATTGGGAGAACAGTTTCAATGAGCTGACCAAAGGGCCTTGCTAGCAATGAGCCTTTCACAAGTTCTAAAACTGCAACGAGTTCTGGGCCATCGACCTCATCGGCCATGCAGTATTCTTCCCATATCTTTAAGAAGGGAGAAAGCGCCTCGTCTTCAACCAGTTTTTCAAACTCTTTTAAGTAGCTCATAGTATTTATCCTAAATGATTTTGGGGGAGAGTATAGGTGGTTTTCTATATTTGAGCAATAAAAAGTTAATACATTTGAATGGGATAAATAAGCTATAATAATAGGTATGGTTAGTGATGCAGAAAAAGAGCTTGTTGGTGCATTGAAGCAGGTTATGCAGATGTATGACATTAAGCTTGATGACGAAATCTTGAAGGAAGCCGAGGGTGAAGAAGTTATCGACTACTCCGAGGTGATTTCGAAGACGCAAGACAAGATTGATGAGCTAACTATGAAGGCTGAAGAGATCTATAAGAAGACGGGGATGAGTCGCGAAGAGCTTCTGGAGTATGCCTCGAACCCCAACAACTTCACGCGGTCTGAGTGGGAGTCGTTGGAGCAGGTTCGCGAAGCGTGTGATCAGATGAAGAATCAGACTTCGCACATGCTTGAGAGGCCGCAAAAGGAGTTGGAGCGACAAAAACCAGCCTCCTCGAAAAAACAGAAGCGCAAGTTTGCTTCCAAGAAAAACTGGTTGTCCGGATAGTCATCCGCTTCCTATAATGCGTTTCTATGAAAATTCGCATTAAAAGGGGTCTCGACCTCCCCTTCCCAAAAAGCAAGCCGGTTCAAACTACACTGTCTAAACCAAAACGCCTAGCGTTAAACCTTGATCCATTTGATGCGATCCGCTTCAAGTTGCATGTCAAAGTAGGTGATCATGTTAAGCTCGGCGAGCCTATCGCTGAGAATAAAGCGATTGCTGGTCAAATGTTTCTCTCCCCCGCCTCTGGTACTGTCGTAGAGCTTAAACGGGGGCTAAAAAGACGCCTTCTCGATGTGGTCATTGAGGTTGATGAAAAGGAAGAGCTCTATCAGCACGAGCCACCAAAAGAGGGAAAAGAGGAGCTTTTAGAGTTTTTTCTGCGCGCTGGAGTCTTCCCACACATTCGTCTCCGCCCCTTTGATCTTGTTGCTGATCCAACCCATCTGCCACGCGCGATTTTTGTGCGCGCTGTAGAGAGCCGTCCTCTTTCACAAGAGATCGTGGTAGAACAAGAGAATGAGCGCTACTTTGCAAAGGGATTGGAAGCACTCGGCCAAATTGCTGCTGTCCACCTGGTTTACAGAGAAAAAAGTAGCTGCCCAGCCTTTGTAAAAGCAGAGGGGGTAGAGAAGCACACTGTTATGGGGCCGCATCCAGCTGGCAACTCTTCGGTGCATATCCACCACATTTTGCCAATTAAGAGTGCGCATGATTACACTTGGACCATCGATACTGTGGGAGTAGTGACCATTGGAAAGCTGCTTTTGGATCACACCTACTTTGTTGATCGAACGATTCAACTTGAGGGTCCTGGTGTGAGTCAAAGCGCCATTTTCAAAGCGCGCATGGGCTATCCAATTGCTGATCTAGTTGCTGGCCGAAAGGAGGAGGGCCTGCTCTGCATGCTTAGTGGTGATCCGCTTTCTGGTTCTCATGTTGATGAATCTGACTATTTGGGCTTCTATGACAGCTCCGTCTCGCTTTTGCCGGTCAGTACAAAGCGTCAGCCGCTGCACTTTTTTAGACTTGGTGCCAACAAATTTACTGCTACACGTACCTACCTCTCTGCTTTTTTACCAAAGGGAAAGGGGTTTGATTTTACCACCAACCAGCATGGTGAAGAGCGCGCTTTTATCGACCCTGCGCTTTATGACAAAGTGATGCCGATGCGTATTCCAACGGTGCAATTGGTTAAAGCGCTGATGGCGCAAGATTTTGAGCTGGCCGAGGTCTTGGGTGTTTATGAGGTTGCTCCTGAGGACTTTTTGCTTCCCTCTTTTATCTGCCCATCCAAAATTGAAATGGCAGATATTGTGAAACAGGGGCTTTCACTTTTTGCTAATGAAATGGGTCATTGATTAACTATTCTAAATTCTGGTATGAGTGAACGCTCCTATGAAGCGTATCACAACATTACTGCTTCTTGCACAGACGGCGCTCTTCGCCCGATACGACTTTGATGCTCTTTCTGAGGATCTTTGCATCGCGAAGTATTGGGATGAAAGAGAGTATGAATGGTACCCTTTAACCTACACGCATATCTTTGAGGCTGGTTACTATGTAACGCCCTCTGCGCGTATGGCAAAGCCTGGTGATTTGGGTGGTGGAATTGCTGCGGCCCCTCCATATCGAAACTGGATTGCACGTGTTCAACCCTATGCCAACCTCGCCTTTAGCTACGCCTATCGCATCTTTATGGGGATGCCCGATTCAACCTTGAATGCTGGTTTTGGTGATGTTGCAGATCGTGGGGCCAATTTCAAAATCAACCTCATGACACCGGAGCAGTCGGGTTATAGCTTGCCGGGTGTTGCTTTTGGAATCGAAGATTTTATCGGTTCGCAAACCTTTCGCAACTACTTTGTAGTGGGTACCTATGTCTTCCCAACTTTTGGTATTGAAACCTCTTTTGGATGGGGAGGAGGGGTTTACACAGACGGCCCTTCGAATGGATGGTTTGGTGGTTTTTCTTGGTACCCCTTTTGGCGCAGTTCCTGCTGGTGGTACAAGGGGCTTGGAGTTGCCGCTGAGTATGACCCAACCAATTATTCAGAAGACCCTCATCACGACGCTCGTGTACAACACTCTACAATTAACTTCGGTGTTGAATATCAGGTAGGAGAAATACTCTATCTTTCTGGAAGCTATATCCGAGGGAATCAATTTGCAGGAAGCGCCAATTTGCACCTCAATATTGAAAGCCTTCGCGACATTATTCCAAAGACACAGGATCCACCGCCCTACAAAGCGCCGGTTGACCATGAACCATTGGGCTGTTACAGAGCTGAATCTGTAATGATTCAAGACATGGTCTTTGTGCTCAATAGGCAGGGTTTTGATGTACACCGCGCCTTCATTCAGCGGCAGTGTGAGGAGCAAAATTTGGTGATCACGCTTAGAAACTGCTGCTACATGCACGAGCATGTGGTGCGGAAGCGTGTGCAGTCTGTTTTGGCGGGTCTAACACCGGCCAACATCGACAATGTTGTAGTGATTCTGGAATCTTATGAGCTGCCTTGCCAAGAGTATCGCTATCCACGTGGTTGGCTTGAAGATTACCGCTTAGATTGTGTCCACCCCTTTGAGATGGAAGTTTTGGCTCCTCGCAAGGACTTTCATAGACGCTGTAATATGACACAGATCTACAACTGCCCCTCAGCTCGCTTTCAGTGGGCGCTATTTCCTACCTATAATAGCTTTTTGGGAGGCGCCTCTGGAAAATTCAAATATGCTGTGCGACTTTCTGCCAGTGCTAGCGGTTTTTGGTGGGGCGTCTACTATGCAATTCAAACTAGCTGGTCGGCCGCCGCCAATATCGACAGTGTCTCAGATCGCCTACTTGTCCATCCCTCATCTCTAAATAATGTGGCAACCGATCTGATCAACTATGAGAAGCAAGGAATTGTCAACTTTGACTACCTCTATGCGCAGAAAAACTGGAATTTTGGCCGCGGACACTTCGGTAAAGCCGCTTTAGGCTATTTCCAGCTCAACTACGCTGGAGTTGCCGGTGAGTGGCTCTACTATCCTGCTGATTCCTGTTTGGCAATTGGTATTGAGGGCGCTGCTCTTCGCAAACGAAGCTATACAGGACTCAGTTTTCAAGATCAGCTGCGTCGGTGGGGCGGTCCGCAGGCAGATATTGAGCAGTGGAGCAACTACTTTCTGCTCCCGCAATACTTTGTCAATCTCTACTGGAATGTCTCTGCTTTGCAGTTTGATCTCAAGGTTTCTGCAGGCCAATTCTTAGCCTACGATAAGGGTGCTTACGTCGAGGGGGTGCGCTATTTCAATAATGGGTTGCGTCTCGGTGGCTGGATGACGTTCACAAATGCGGAAGATCTAGTCCATGGGGTGAATTACTACAACCGCGGCGTTCTGCTTGAAGTGCCACTTGATGTCTTTTTCCAAAAAAGTTGCCGCAAAACCTATAGCCGCAACGTAGCTGCATGGCTGCGTGATGCTGGTTACTGGAGCTCAACAGGGGTTCCACTATTTGAAACAATCAACAAAGAGCGTCGCTGGTAGCGAGTTCAACTGCTGCATAGCTAAAAATCATATCAGCACCCGCTCGCTTGATGCTCAATGTTGCCTCTAAAAGCGCTTTTTCTCTCTCAATCCAACCATTTTGAGCTGCTGCGATCAGCTGTGCAAACTCACCACTTGTATGGTAGGCAGCAATAGGTAGTGTTGTGGCTTCTCTTAGCTTTACAATCACATCTAAGTAGTGAATTGCTGGCTTTACCATCAAGATATCAGCGCCCTCATTTTGATCGAGCTCTCCTTCCAAAAGCGCCTCTCTTCTGTTGGCAGGATTCATCTGGTAGCTCTTTTTGTCTCCCTTTGGTCCAGAACTTAGGGCGTCTCGGAAGGGGCCGTAGAATGCCGAGGCATATTTGGCTGTGTAGGACAAGATGGAGGTGGTTTCGAAACCATTTTGCTCTAAAGCGCGTCTAATCGCGCCAACGCGCCCATCCATCATATCGCTTGGCGCAACGATATCGGAGCCAGCAGCGGCCTGCAAAAGGGCCATATGGGCCAAGATATCGACAGTGTCGTCGTTCATAACTGCGTTATCTTTGAAAATTCCGTCATGTCCATGGGTCGTGTAGGGGTCAAGAGCTATGTCTGTGATCAAGCAGATGTGTGGGAAGCGCTCTTTGATCATCTTGATGGCTTTATGGTGAAAGTTGTCTGGGTCAAGAGCAGCGGAGCCGCTCTCATCTTTTAGTTCCTCTGGAAAAATTGGAAAGAGCGCGACAGAGAGGATTCCAAGAGAGGCTGCCTTTTCAATTTCGCGAAGAAGATCGTCTATATGGAGTCGCCAAACAGCGGGAAGGCTTTTGATTTCACTGCTTGATTGCTCTGTCAAGAAGAGCGGGTAGACGAGGTCGCTCTTTTGTAGGCGGCACTCTTCAACAAGTGCGCGGATTGCGGCGGATTTGCGGTTGCGGCGCGGGCGGCTGGATAACATCATTCCTCGGGTGTAAGAGTAGAGATATACTATATGAATACCTAATTACTCTTCTTCTTCAATTTTTGTGGATCTGTTTATAACTGGCCACTTTGCTCTCGGTAAGCTCGATTTCATAAGTTGTCGATAATTGGATGATAACTTCGAAGTTATGAACTGACCCATGAATATGAACAATTTACTGAAGATTCATCAACAATAATTGACAGGGTTGTTAACAGATTTTCCACAAGAAATTTCTACTTGATTGGAGAGTTAAGTTGTGGCACGCTTTTTCTTTTGAATTGAGAGGTGATATGGAAGACTACGAGGAGTTCACGGAAGAGCAGGTTCAGATATTGGAGCGCTTTGTTACCAGCACGAGTAGTAATGTTTTTGTTTTACGCAATTTACCAGAGGTGATTAAGGGGGCGCTTTTTTCACGATACTCTCGTTCGAGTTTGGGACTTCGCTCTTTGCTTTTGAAAGAGTTTATTTTGGGGGATGAGACGGAGTTTTCATCGATTGTGGGTCGAGATGATTCGCATGCCGATCAATTCATGGCGATTAAGAAGGCGCAAAATTTTTATGATCGCATTTTGGATGGTTATGGAGATGATTCGATTGGGGAGTTGGGTGGTGCACACTTAGCGGTTGAAAATGTTTCGATGTTGGCGGCCAAGGCGCTCGAGGATTGTCGTATTGGGGGGTCACCTCTAGAAAAATCAACGAGGTACATCTATTTTGATCAGAAGGTAAAGGATCAATATCTCTATTATCGTGAGCCGATTTTAATGACATCGGCTTATCGCGATGCTTATACACAGACTTGCGACATGCTTTTTGAGACCTATTCCAGCTTGATTCCGCAGGTGACGGAGCTGATGGAAAAGCGTTTCCCCAAGGATCCGGAGATGTCGAAGGTCGCTTATAATGCAGCGTTGAGGGCGAAGGTGTTGGATACGTTGAGGGGACTTTTGCCGGCGGGAACACTGACTAATATGGGTGTCTTTGGAAATGGCCGTTTTTGGGAGGGGCTGATCAACAAGATGCAGTGTGAGCAGCTTGCTGAGCTTCAGGAGACGGGCAAGCGCTGCTATGATGAGCTTTCGAAGGTGGTGCCATCATTTGTGAGGCGCAGTTGTGAGAGTCATCACAATCATGAGGCTTTTTCTCAGTTTCAGGAGTCGATGGCGGAGCAGCTAAAGACGGTTGCGCAGAAGCAGGCGGCGCTCGATGGTCAGCAGGCGAGCGCGGGAGTGCGTTTGGTATCAAATGACAAGGATAATGTCTTTAAGGTGGCGGCGGCTCTGCTTTACAACACTGGAGATGCCTCGCTTGAGGAGCTGTACAATCACTGTTTGACGCTTTCACCGGATCAGATTGCGGAGATTTTTGATGCGGCCTCATCGATGCGTGAGAATAGAAGGCATAAATCACCACGAGCGTTGGAGCATGCGCAGTTTACTTTTGAGATTGTGGCCGATTTTGGGGCGTATCGCGATTTGCATCGTCATCGCATGTTGACTCAGCAGCGTCAGCTTTTAACGACGCATTATGGCTACTATGTGGCGCCAGAGCTATTGGGCACGCCGATGGAGAAGGAGTATCGTGAAGCGATGGAGCGTGCGGATGGGGTTTTCCGTACGATTGCTCAGGAGCTTCCGGAAGAGGCGCAGTATGTGGTTCCTATGGGCTACAATGTGCGTTGGTATTTCCATGTGAATTTGAGGGCATTGCAGTGGCTTTGTGAGTTGCGTTCGACGCCAGCGGGCCATCCGCAGTACCGTTTGGTGGCGCAGGAACTGGCAAAGTTGACAGTGGAGGCGCACCCGGAGTTTGAGTGCTTCTTCAAATTTGTCGACTTTGAGGGCTACGAGCTTGGTCGTTTGGGCCAAGAGCAGCGCAAAGCTGAAAAGATGGAAAGCCGCAAACAGTAAGAAAACTGTCGCTTTATATCTCAGATTTTGTAGATGGATTCAAAGAACCTGTTTTGTAGGTCGCACTCGCCTGTATAAAGCTCTTGCCACTCTTCATAAACCGGATAATCTTCTTGAAAGATCATGGTTCTGTCTAGAACCAAGTAGCTCTTTTTCCACTGTTTTGTGTAAAAATGGCCTGAGACAAGACGATTTACTTCTGAAAAATAGTGCTTGATCTGCTCCATTTTCATTTCATGAAAGGAACTGATATTAATGAGCAGGTCGCAGCTCTTGCTAGGAAGCATGAGTAGTTGGTGCGGAAGTAAGAAGCAAATATCAGCCTCCTTCCATTCAGATTCAATCTCTTCGAAAGAGGAAAAGGGACGGAATTTGAAGATCTTTTTATCTGGGAAACGCCTACTTAGGTAGCTCTGTGAGACATACAGAGTCGGAGGGATATCAGCAATAACATATTTGCACTCTCGGTGCAGCTGTCCAAAAATAGCTGCCATTCTACCGTAGCCGGCTCCAATTTCAATCACCTGTTGACACTCAGAAAGAGGCACATACTTTTTCATCATAGAGTACTCAATGAGTGAATTGATCATATCTTCTGAAAGTAACTTGCCTTTTTCATAGATAGGATAGGGATTCCCGACGGGTGACTCCGAAACAGCATTAAGCAGCTCTTCAGAATAGACTCGTTTAAAAAATGCATATAGCAGATTTGTATAGTAACAGTGCCTCTTAAGACTTTTGTATTCCATATGAACAGGAATGTTTTGAAGATGCGAAGTATAAATATGTTTGTGCCTTTGGATTTGTTTAGCTTGAGTATGCGACTTTAACTTACACTTAAGAGAAGTAAGCTTCGTAAGCTTAGATTGTGCTTTACGTTTGGAATCACCATCGTATCCAAATGTAAAGTGTTTATGGGCAATGGTTTGTCTTAAGTTTTCAATGCCAAAGTCCTCTAGCATTTTTAAGTGCTCATCTGTAATAGCAAGCCAAAAATTTGAAGGAAGCAGGGTGCTAGGGGAGTTCTTGAGTTCCGCAAACATGGTGTCAAGTGTAGTAGCCATATCGAAAGCTTACTATTTTGAGAGATGCTTGGCCAGGACTCCGGAGAGCTGGAACATGCTCAACGGCTCTGTTGAACCAAATACCGCCGCTAACTTCTCATCCGCTAAAATGCGACGCTTGTCTGAAGGATCCTGCAAATTCTCCTCCTTGATGTATATCCACATCTTCTTGATCGCCTCACCACGCGTCACCTTCTCATCTCCAATCACCGCAGCAAGCTCCTTAGATGGCTTCAGCTTACCACGCAAACCACCACCGCCACCTTTGCCCTTCTTCTCATATGCTGTCCGCTCATGATCAGGATACTTCTTATCCACCTCAGCCAAATCATTCACAATCACATTGCAATCTGGAAAGGTCGAACAGGAGAAGAAAATCTTCCCAAAACGAGACTTGCGAGATATCAACTTACCAGGGCAGCCCTTCGCAGGACAAGAAGGCAAATTCTGCGTCTGTACAAGCTCCTCACCCTTCTTCGGAATCGATACAATTCCCTTACAATCAGGATACTTTGTACAACCCAAAAAGGCACCAAATCGGCCATGCCTTAGCTTCATCGGCTCACTACAAAGTGGGCAGTTCTGTGACCAGTCAAATCCCTCTGCATAGTTGGATTTGTCAAAATTCAACTCCTCCAATGAGGCAGTAAAATCACACTCAGGATAGGTCGCACAACCATAAAAATAGCGCGATTTCGACCAGATCTTCTGAAGCGTAGCACTTTTACACTTCGGGCACTGAATGTCCGTCTCCAACTTCGGAACATAGGCCTCATTCGCAGCCGTCTCCACCGTTGGGATAAAATCCTTCCAGAAATTGCGCAAAAGATCCTTCCACGCCTTCTTCTTGCCCGCAATCTCCTCTAGAGCATCTTCCATCTCAGCTGTAAAGCCGATATTCATGATCTGCCCAAAGTTGTCTTCCAAGAAGGCGGCAATCACACAGCCAAGCTCTGTCGGCTTAAGGCGCATCTTCTCTTTTGTCGTATAAGAACGTCCCTGAATCTTGCCCATAATCGAAGCGTAGGTCGACGGACGCCCAATCCCCGATTTTTCGAGCTCCTTCACCAAAGAGGCTTCAGTAAAGCGTGGCGGAGGCTTAGTGAACGACTGCTCTTTGGTCACCTCCATCAGATCTAGACGCTGCTCAACCTCCAAGGGTGGCAAACGAGAATTCTGCTCTCCATCATCATCATCATGCATCTCTTCATAGAGAGCCAAAAAGCCCTTGAATTTGAGCGTTGAACCAGTCGCTCTCAGCATGATGTTTTGATCAGTGTCAATATCAGCAGAAATAGTGTCATAGATCGCAGGTGTCATCTGAGAGGCGATAAAACGGTCCCAAATCAAACTGTAAATCTGGAACTGATCGCGAGTTAAGTAGGGCTTGACCAACTCTGGTGGATGATCCAAGTTTGTAGGCCTGATCGCCTCGTGCGCATCTTGAGCACTCTTTTTTGTCGTATACTGACGCGGCTTTGCCGGCAGATATTTGTCACCAAACTTATCTTTGATGAAGCTGCGAGCAGCTGTCAATGCCTCTGGAGCTAAACGAACAGAGTCAGTCCTCATGTAGGTGATCAAACCCTCTGTTCCCTCATTCTTGAGATCGACACCCTCATAGAGAGTCTGCGCCACATTCATCGTCTTGTTGGAAGAGAAGCGGTGGTGGCGACTCGCCTCCTGCTGAAGCGTCGACGTAATAAATGGCGGCTCAGGATTCCGCTTCTTCTCCTTCCTCTCAACGCGGGAAATGGTGTACTTTGCAGAAGAGAGCCGCTTTTCAATCGCTGTCGCCTCCTCCTCATTGCGGATCAAAGCCACCTCTTTGCCATCGACCGGCTCCTTCTCCCAACGCAAACCATCAATCGTATGAACACGTGCAGAAAAATGCTTGCCATTGGCGTGCAGCTTCAAGAGAGCACCCAGATTCCAATACTCAACCGGCTTAAACGCCTCAATCAACTTTTCGCGATCAACAACCAGCTTGAGTGCCACAGACTGCACGCGTCCAGCCGAAACACCGGAACGCTGCTGTAATTTGCGCGCCAAAATAGGGGAGATCTTATATCCCACAATGCGGTCCAAAAGACGGCGCGCCTGCTGCGCATCAATCAACGCCTGGTCCAACTCACGCGGACTCTTGATCGCATCCAAAACAGCCTCTTTCGTAATCGCATTGAATGTGGTGCGCGCAATCTTCGTCCCTTTTGGTAAAATCTCAGCAATGTGCCAAGCAATCGCCTCCCCCTCACGGTCGGGGTCAGGCGCCAGGTAGACAACATCAGCCTGCTTAGCCGCCTTCTTCAGCTTGGAAATCACATCCTTCTTATCCGGAAGCGTCTGGTATTCCGGTTCAAAATCATTTTCGACATCGATGCCAAATCCCTTCTGAGGAAGATCGCGAATATGCCCAACGGAGCTTTCAAATAGAAAGTCTTTGCCTAAGAATTTTTTAAGAGTCTTAATCTTAGCGGGTGACTCTACAATGATGAGGGATTTTGTCATAATCTATAGTAAATACCAAAAATGGACACAACATTCAATTACATCTGACTAAAAGAGTCAAGCTCATCTTTTGGAAGCTCCCTCACAAGGTCCTCCTTTGCTTGCCCTCTACAAGTTAGATAGTGTATAATCCTTCCAAGTTGTTTGGAGACATATTGATATGTATCACATTCGCATTGGAGATAGCTACTGGTCAGTAGATCGAACAAGTGGCCATATAGCTGCTGATCAATCAAATGAGGGAGCTGAAGACCTCTCAAGAGATCCAGTTTTCAATCATAATGCAAATTATTTAATTACACATCGCTCCACCTCTTCTTGTAAGGTCGACGAAAAGGGCAGGTTGCAAAGATCGTGGCGCTCCCACAAGGTCACAAATGCCGTCACTGCTGTCTTTGGCGGCATGAAAACAGAGGGGGCTAAATGTTTTTTTTACTATCTGTTACAAGATTCAAAAATTGAAAATAAACACAATTTTTTCCGCTCAACTAGCAATCAGTTGGATATCATCGTCGACAATGTTTTTTGGAGCGTCAACAAAGAGAGCGGTTTTATTTCAAAAGAACAGCCGCTTCATCAGCGTGTGCAAGGGGTTGCCTCTTATAACCTGACAGAGTGGAGTTCGGAGGTTGGGAAGCACAATCTAAAAAAAATACTGACGCGCAAAAAGGGCAGCACTTTTTACGCCGATTCTAAAGGTAAATTGCACCGTGGGGTTGGCAACCAAGAGAGAGTCAAAATCGCAGTGAATTGCGCTATGGCAATGCCAATGCGTCATGTGGATCGGATTAAAGATGAGGATACCAAAAGAGCGCTTTCTCACTTTTTATACAGCCGACTCAATCGTGAGGGCAGTGTTGGGGTGCTGAGCAAAAAGGTGCACTATATTGGCGCAAAAGGGGATCGAGTTTGCAATCGAGACATGACTCAAAATCATGTTGACATTGTGATTGGCGATCATTTTTGGCGTGTTGATACTGAAAATCAAACCATATCAAGAGCGCTTCCGACGGCAGATCGGCATAGTGGGGTCGAATCTATCGATCTTGGGGGAAGTAAGCTGATCAACAACAACTTAAAAGAACTGTTTGAGAGAAGAGTTGGTGGTTACTTTCAAGAAAAGAGGGGCAGGTTACAAAGAGTACGTTCTTTGCGCAGCCGCATTAGCTATTGGCGTAATAAAAAAGAGGAGCGTGAGCGTGTTCGAAATGTTGTCACCCAAGCACTCTCTCACCTAGATAATGCTGTGAATGGCCATGATGAAGATGCATTAAAATTCTTTTTGCGAAAGAAGCTGCAGGGATCAGGCCAGCTTGCTCAGATGAAAGTTGAGCACTTTGACCGTAGCTGTATTAGCCATGGGGGCGGTATTGAAAAACTATTGAAACATGATTTAGAGGCGGCACGAGCGGATCTGAAGGCAAAGTTGAGAATGCTCAAAAAATATTCCCACCATGAAAAAAGAGCGGTGTTGGAGAGATCGGAAAAGGAAAGAAGAGGTATTGAGCTTGGAACTCAAGAGAAGCTGCAAAGGATACGGCTAGATGGGCAGCTGATGAGATACATTGAGGCTCAGCTGGTGGAAAAGAGTAAAGGCGACCTAGAGCAAGAGCTTGAAGCATCTAAGATGCAGATGGCCGAAGTACTTTTGCGCCGCTATGTGCGCTTCAGTGTTGTCGAAAGTCGGGGAGATGATGTTGATCGGAACAAGGTTCAGGAGATGGTTACCGAGCATGTGCACTATATGCGCTGCCGGATTGCTAAGCAGCAGGCCAAAGATGCACACCATGAGCTTCTAATCCAAGAGTTTTTATTTGCCCAAAGTATTGGGGTTAAGTTGAAAACTGTGGGTGATGGGGGCAGTGGAGGTGCGCGCTACGCCTTTTCTAGAAAGGGCAAGAAGATTTTGGTTGTAAAGCCAGATGATGAGGGACCATATGGCCGCAATAATCCGCGATTTAGCGCCTACATCAAGCAGTTTTTCCTCAAAATTCGCAGCTGTTTGGCGGAAAATTCCGAGCCAGTGACAGAGGTGAGTTCTTTCAATATGGACAGAGGATTTGATCTCAATATTGTTCCTTCAACCTCTGTTCGACGTCTTGAGAGCGGTACTTTCGTGAAAATCAAGAGCAAGTGGTGCTCAGTTCAAGCCTATGTCGATGGCTGTAAACCGATGCAAGCAGCTCTAGGTTTGGATTCTGATCGCAGCTTGATCAAAGCGATCAAGAGTGTGGCCCACTCCGATGAGGTTAAGGGTAGATTTGCTGGACTGAAGGCCTACTTTAGAAATTTGAGAAATGATCTGCTTTGGAAGGTACATCAAAACTTCTTGAGTCGCGAATCTGTTGCTAAGAGCTTTGAGGAGGAGGGTGTTTTTGCAGAAAACCTTCAAGAGGTTATTGGCAATAAAGAGGAGGCATTCCAAAGAGCGTTTTCAAGGTTTGTGATTCACAACTTTCTCATCGGTGATACCGACTGCCATTTTGACAACTGGTTTGTGAAAAAGAAAAAGGTTGAGGATACCGCCCTTGTAAACCTTATGAAGGGCAAAGAGATCGATTTTGATCACTTTGTTGATGTGAGGCTATTTGACGAAAACATCTTCTACCAGCTTCATGACGCTCTATTTCACGATGAAGAGGGTTTTATGATCATCAAACATGATGGTGGATCCTCGATGCCGCGTCGCCACCCTACATCTAAATTTGAAGTGCGCCTTGCCTACCTCTTTGAAGTGCTGCCAGGAATGAAAGAGGTTTTCTCACAAGAGATAAGAGAGCTCTTCCAAGATGGCGATCGCTCTGCATATGAAACGATAGCCATGATTGCGATTCACAATTTGGTCAATATCACTACCGCAGATGATTTCCACACCTTTTGGAATGATCTAAATACACGCTCTTCGTTTAAGAAGTGGCTCTTTATGGCAGATGACGATCGCGAAGCAGCCAGCCGAACAGCTCTTGCAGCTAGTCTAAGCCGTAATCATACGGGACGAGACAAAGTTTGGCGCCACTGGCACTACAATGGGCATCTGCGTCGGATCAAAGGGATCGTTTCCACTTTTAGAGATCGATGGGAAGCACTCAATGCTCATCTTCTCGAAAAGCCGGCAGACAAACCAGAGGTTTGGATTGAGGGTGCCAAACAAGCGCAAAACAAAAGCATGCGCCGCCTAACAGAGATCAAAAGACGAAAAGATTTCCGTGAATTTAGAACGGGACATAGTATTAACCCAGCCTATAATAAAAGAATGGAACTCTTTGATGATAGACTCGTAAAGTGGACGCGTGATCCTGTTGTGGACTCTGAGCGGCATGAGGACTACGCGACGCTTCAGCAGCTGGCACCACAACTAGTTAGAGATCTCGGATGATGATCCCAGGCCCACAAGAATCAGAAAAGTCATTTTATGCACGTCAAAATAGTGGGGAAGAGCCACTTTCTGTTTTTGGCATCACTACCCATTCGCTTCCTGTTCACTACAGCAACAAAAAACTTGCCCCTTGGGAAGCTGGCTGCGCCTGGATTGAAGGTAGTCAAGTGGTTTTACAGCTGCGAAAATGCTTTCTGAAAAAGGACCACTATCTTGGATTGGTTTCAAAAAAGGAGCTATTAGAGCATGAGACGGTGCATGGCTTGCGCCAAGCTTTTAATGAGCCGCGTTTTGAGGAGCTGCTTGCCTACCAAACATCTCCTTCACGATTTCGAAGGTTTTTTGGCCCTTTTTTCCGAACAGCGAGGGAAAACGCGCTCTTTTTTAGCCTCATTCTTCTCTTTCCCATCACTCTTTTTTTTCCATATCTGCAGCTGCCCTTCATTGGGGTGGTGGCAGCCACTCTGTTTTTGGGATTCGGCCGCCTCTTTTCAGCTCACAGAACTTTGGCAAAGGCGTGCAAAAAGTTGATGCCTCTTGTAGAAAATCCACTCGCGTTGCTGATTCATCTTTCTGATCAGGAGATCAAAGATGTTGCCACTTGCCCCGATCCCAGGAGCTACTTTCTATGCCAAGAGGGATATCGATGGCAATTAATCAAAGAGCGATTTATACTGTAGTGCATGTCTTCAATCTACTGTACTCAAGAGGGATGCAACCATAATTTTTCTTTGTGGAAAGACTATTATGAGCATCGAAAAACCCATGTTGGTGTCGATCGCTTTGTCTGTCACGTCTGCAAAGAGGGTTTTAAATACATTGCACAATTGAGTGAGCATATGAGAGGCCATCCTGACCTTGGGTGTGATAACTGGTACCGTTATACGGCGAGACAAAGAAACTTTTATGGTTTAGAGGCGTCTTTCTCTGGTACTGTGAGTAGTTTGCGCTGTGACGTCTGCTTGAAGGCGGTTGAAATAGCAGGAAGCTCTCATCGCTGCACTAGCTAGGGAGCCACTGAACAACTCCCTCACCAGATCTTCCGACAATCTTTCTATCGAGGCATCGTTCTTGCCTCAACTAACCCACAAGGGGTTAGACGTTTGGCTCCGAACTTCCCCTCGATAGAAATCTTGCCGAAACCTCTGCCAAGGTACTTATTCAGTATCTCCTTAGGGAGCCACTGAACAACTCCCGTCCGGAACCTTCTGCCACAATTTTCGATTCGGTGTCATTCTCGACTCGTCTAACCAGCAAGTGGTTAGCGCTCGTCTCCGAATTTAGCCGAA
>JAJACG010000006.1 GCA_022601635.1 Chlamydiales bacterium
AATATCAATATAGCGAGTTTTGATATTGGAGGACCAATACCAGAAGATCCACATATTGACTATATTTCGGCTGCTTTATTGGTTTTGGGCAATATTAGCTACTATAGGTTGGATCCTGAAACAAATAGCTATCCGAGCATCGAAGTTCATGAAGAGACTTACGAAGAAGCGCTAGAGATCGTGCAGCAAGGTTCTACAAGTGTTGCACAGGCAGAGTCTGCTTAGTACTGACGGCAAGTGAAACTTGCCGCGCATGCCACGAAAGTCAGGGCGGCTTTACCGCCGCTGACTAACGGGGCAGTGCCAGATCCTCTTGAATCTGGGCAATTAACTCTTCCCTAGAAGAAAAGCTGCGCTCTTTGCGGATGAAATCCTCCAGCTCAACCTCAATCGTCTGACCATACAAATCCCCAGAAAAGTCGAGAAGATGCACCTCTAACTTGGGTGGTTGGGGACCAAATGTCGGCGCCACACCCAAATTGGCAAGGCCGCATAGCTCTCCAACCCTGACCCGATAGACACCAAGTGGCGGCAGACAGAGCCCCGATACATCAATATTTGCCGTTGCAAAACCAAGATTTCGCTTCGAACCTTCTATTACCTTACCGCGAATTGTATAAGCTCTACCCAATAGGGTAGAGGCGCTTTCAAGCTCTCCCTTCTCAATATGGTCGCGGATGCGGCTGCTAGAAATCGGCTTGTCGTTGTGCAGCGCAGGATCCACATATTCAAGCGTAAAGCCCATTTTCTGGCTCAACCGAGTCAGCTCCTCATAATCACCACTGCGATTCTTGCCAATCACAGCATCATGACCCAACACCAGATGGTCAAACTCAAAACGAGATAAAAATTGCTCAGCTGTCAGTTGAGAAAGTTGTGTGGTAAAGGGCTCTACCAGAGTCTCGATACCGAGACTCTGCAAAAGCCAGATCTTATGCTCTGGCAAAACCAATAGCTTTTTGGAACTGCTTTGAAGGACCTCAGAGGGGTGATTTGAAAAAGTATAAAGCGTAGGAGAACCAAGCTGGCAAATCCTTTTGATGACCCGCATATGACCCAAGTGGACACCATCAAAGTTGCCAATAGTCAGAGCTCTACTCATGCGTCATCAGATGGGGGGTAATATCAAACTCATCACCAAAAAGCAGCGATCCATCGATGCAACTCTCCAAATCATACTGCCCGCTCTTAGTTCTCTTGAGCTGCGTCAAATGAGCACCAGACCCCAACTTCTCACCTATATCATGCGCCAATGAACGAATATAGGTGCCCTTACTACAATTGACCGCCACTTGAAGATGAGGATAGGCATAATCCAAAATCGTAATAGCAACGCGCACCTTGCAAGGCTTGCGCTCAATCTCAATACCCTCACGAGCCAACTTATAGAGAGGCTTGCCCTTCACCTTCTTCGCAGAAAACATCGGCGGCGTCTGCTCCAAATCACCCTGAAATTGCGCCACAACCTTCTCAATCTGACCAATCGTTGGTTTCTTTTTGGAGCTGGCAGTAATCTTGCCATCACAGTCATATGTATCCGTTGTCACACCAAGGTGAAGAGTCGCATGATACTGCTTGTCAGCAAGAAGGAGTTTGTCAGAAAGCTTTGTATAGTAACGACCCAGGAGCAATACCATCACACCCGTTGCAAAAGGATCCAGCGTCCCCGCATGACCCACTTTCTTAATGCCTGTTAGCCGTCGCAAGTTGCGGATTAAACTAAATGAAGTCTTACCCTGCGGCTTATTCACCAGCAAGATACCCTCCTTCAATTCAGTCGCCGTCGGGAGCTCGCTTCTCTCTCTCTTTTCTAATTCCATCAATCACCGATTCAATACGCATCTGGTTTTCAACACTCTCGTCCAAAATAAATTTAAGCTCAGGAAAGTAACGCAATACCACCTGCTTGGACGCCCTCACTGCAATAAAGCCCGCTGCCGTTTGCAACGCCTCAATTGCCTTGTTCTTGTCACCCTCGATAAGACTGACATAGACTTTGGCATAGTGCAAATCCTTTGTCACTCGTACCTCGGTAACCGTCAAAAGCTCCGGAATATGCGGGTTCTTGACCTCCGAACGAATAATGCTCGAGATCACCTCCTTCAATAATGAATTGACCCGCTCTGTCCTTCTTCCTTGCACTATAGCTCCTGCGATAGATATATGATTTCATAAGCCTGGATGACATCGCCCTCCTGAACCTCGCTGTAGCCATCCAAAACGATACCACACTCAAGACCCTTCTTGACCTCTTTGACATCCTCCTTCACACGCTTGATCGAAGCAATCGATCCCTTCCAGACAACCTCACCATCACGCACTACACGCGCTCTGTGGTTGCGAGTGATCTTGCCATCTTGTACCAAGCAACCTGCAATCTTGCCCAAATGTGACGATTTGAAGACAGCCTGCACAGTCGCTTCGCCCATCTCCTTCTCTTCTGTCACCTTGTCCAAAAGACCCGTCATCAACGCTTTGACATCATCCACAGCGTGGTAGATCACATCAAAAAGACGCACAGTCACACCATGCTCCTTGATCAAACCCTCAGCGTGACTCTCCACCTTCGTATGGAAGCCCAAGATCACCGCATTTGATGCTGCAGCAAGCTGCACATCAGATTCAGAAATCTCACCCACTCCCGCAAAGATAATGTCAGCCTCAGCCTTCTGAGACTCAATCTTCATAATCGAAGTTTTTAACGCCTCCACAGATCCAGCTACATCACCACGAACCACCAGCTTCAATACCTTCTTCGGAGTCTTCTCACTCTCCTGCAAGAAGCTCTCGAGTGCCGCCGGCTTACGCTGCTGCAATGCTAGATGTTCGCGACCAACTTGACGCGACTCAATGATATGCTCCGCCTCTTTCTCACTCTCCACTACAATGAAGGGATCGCCCGCTTTCGGTAAGCCAGAAAGACCTGTCAGCTCCACAGGGGTTGAAGGTCCAGCCTTCTTAACGGTCTTGCCCGTCTCATCATGCATCGTCTTCACACGGCCAAAGTTGCTCTCAAAGACCAGCGCATCACCCTTGTTCAAAGTACCGTTTTGTACCAAGATAGTCGCAACACGGCCAAGACCCTTGTGCATCTCAGATTCCAAAACAACACCGCGAGCCCTGTTTGTTGGATCAGCTTTTAGTTCCAAAACCTCAGTCTGAAGCGCCAACATCTCAAGAAGTGTAGAGATTCCCTCTCCAGTCACTGCCGAGGTGTTAACCGTAATCGTCTGACCACCCCACGACTCCGGAAGGAGCTCATTCTCCGATAACTCACGATAAATATTATCCGCGTTGAAGCCCGGCTTGTCACACTTGTTGATCGCTACAACAATTGTCACTCCAGCCTCTTTCGCATGGTGCAACGCCTCAATCGTCTGATCGCGCATACCCTCATCACCAGCAACCACCAAGACCACAATGTCTGTCACCTCAGCACCACGCGCCCTCATCGCTGAAAACGCCTCATGACCAGGAGTGTCCAATACAGTCAAGTCACCCACAGCCGTATGACACTTAAAAGCACCAATATGCTGCGTGATCGCTCCCGCCTCACCAGAAGTGATGTTACTCTTACGAATCGCATCAATCAAGCTCGTCTTACCATGGTCAACGTGACCCATAAAGGTAACAACAGGAGGACGTAGAGTCAAATTGCTAGGATCTGCTTTAGCTATCTCCTCACGCACTGACGCCTTTGTGACCTGAATGCGCTCCTCTTCTGTCGTATCAACTTTGATCTCACAGCCAAACTCAGAACCAATGAACTGAACCGTTGTCTCATCATCAAGATAGTCGTTCATCGTGAAAGTCATTCCACTCAAGAAGAGCTTTTGGATCAACTCAGATGCTTTTAACTTCATCTCAGCCGCCAAATCCTTCAACTGAATCGGCAGACGCACAGTCAAGGAAGTGGGGCGTACAACTTCATAGTCAGGCTTCTGCCTGTGCATTTTGGGATGACGCCTCTTGCGCCAACGCTCCTCATCACCAGCTGAAAGACCCGCTCTGTCGCGTGAGTCAAAAGCGCGCATCTGCTGCTGCCCGCGACGCGCTGGCTTAAGATCGCGAAAATCGCGCACCTTCTTACCCTTACGATCGCCCTCCTTGGAAGCAGCAGTTGTAGTAGAGGTTTGCTCCTTAGGAGCGCTCTTCGCCTTAGGCGCCACCGGAGGCTTCTTCGGAAGAAGATCCTTCACGTGGCGGCCCGTCGGACCCAGCTTCTCACTCTTTGGCTTAGCTGGAACCTCCTTTTTCGCAGGAGCCTCCTTCTCAGCCTTCTTCTCTACAGCCTCACTCTTTTTGGGCGCATCCTCCTCCTTAGGAGCAAACGCAGAGCGGCTCTTTGCTTTCACACGAGGCTTTTCAACCTCTTCCTGCTCCACAGGCTCAGCCTCAGGCTTCTCTTTTTCCTTCGGCTTCGCTTTTGTCGCTGTCGGCTTCTTCTCAATCTTAGGTTTGAGGTTCTTGAGCCCAGCAACTTTGGCAAGCTGCGTGTTCTTAATCTTGATCTTTAGGTTCTTCGCCAATATCCTTCTCACACTGTTTGCTGACTTCTTCCATAATCGTAAAGGCAAGCTCCTGGCTTATGCCCGGAACAGATGCTATCTCATCCGTGCGCGCTAATAAAAGCTTGCGCGGCGTGTCAAAGCCCGCCTCGACTAGATTCTGTATAATCAGCTTGTTCACTCCTTCCACCTCCAAAGATGCATCCATTTTTGGATCCTTGCTCTCTGCAAGCTGCATTCTTTGAATTTCGAGTGACTTGTTATACTCGCTCATGCGTTGTACTTCAAGCTCGTAGCCCACCATCTGACCAGTCAAACGCGCATTCATGCCGCGCTTACCAATAACAGCAGGGTAGTCCTCATCATCCACTACGATGGCAATCACATTCTCCTCATCATTGACCCCAATCTTGCGGATCTCAATAGGGGAGAGGATGTTCTGTAAAAGATACACAGGATCATCCATATAGGGAACAATGTCAATCTTCTCGTTGTTGAGTTCACGAATCACATTTTTCACACGTGTTCCGCGCACACCAACACAGGCACCCACTGGGTCCACCTTCTCATCCGAAGAGCGCACCGCCAATTTTGTTCTGTAGCCAGCATCACGCACAATTGAGACAATCTCAATCGTATGATCCTCTAACTCCGGGACCTCCTGAATGAAGAGCTGCTTCACAAACTCAGGATGGCTTCTGGTTAAAACAACCTCAGCACCGCCATTTTCTAGATCCTGCACCTCATGAATCATCGCATAGACGCGATCTCCCACATTGTAGCGCTCAATCTTTGGATAGTTGCGGCCCGGAAGCATCGCTTCCACTCGACCTAGGTCGATAATCATGTTGGGCCCACGTACAAAACGCTTCACAGTTCCAGAGATCATCTCACCCAGTCTGTGGCGATACTCTTCATAGATCACGTCACGCTCAGCTCCACGGAGCTTCTGGCTAATAATCTGACGCGCCGTTTGTGCGGCAATGCGTCCAAAATTCTCGGGTGTCACAGGCACATCTAAAAATTGGCCAATCTCACAGTCAGGATCGAGCTCTTGTGCTGTCTCTAGCTTGATCTGTAAAGAGGGGTTTTGCACCTCTTCCACAATCTCTTTTTCACAGAAGACATCAATATCGCCTGTGCGCGGATTGATCTGGACAGCCACATTAGCCTCATCACGCAAGCCCTTTTTAGCAGCCGCTTTGAGAGCAGTCTCAATGGCTGTCGCAACAACCTCACGCTTGACCCCTTTTTCGCGTTCCATGTACTCAAACATCGCGATGAGATCTTTCTTATTCATTTTTCCTCCTCGTATGAAAAAACCGAAGGTCGCCCTTCGGTTTTATCAGGTATAAAACCTTTAGGTTTAGACTTACCCCTGCTCACCCACAACGATGTCGTCACGGTTTTCTTGGTTCTCATCGATCAAGAATTCCTTGATTGATAGAGAAACCTTCTTGTGCTCAGGATCAAGCTTCATTACCTTAGCCTGCACCTCATCACTAGCTGAGATCACATCCTCAACCTTAGCAAATGGCTGATCTGAAAGCTCAGTCACATGGATCAAACCCTCAATACCGTTGTCAAGCTCAACAAATGCACCAAAGGCTGTTACCTTTGTTACTCTGCCTTTCACAACAGAACCCACTGGAATTGATTTCTCAATAGACTCCCAAGGATTATCACCCAGCTGCTTCACACCCAAAGTGATCTTCTTGCTCTCACGATCAACAGTAAGGACCAGAGCTTCAATCTTGTCGCCCTTCTTCAATAGTTCAGAAGGGTGTGAAACCTTTTTGATCCAGCTCATATCAGAGATGTGAATCAAGCCCTCAATACCTGGCTCCAACTCAACGAAGGCACCATAGTTAGTCAAGCTCTTAACCTCTGCAACAACACGTGATCCTAGAGGGTATTTGTCCTCTGCATCATCCCAAGGGTTGTGCTCAAGCTGCTTGATGCCAAGAGAGATCTTTCCATCTTCTTTCTGAACGCTAAGAACAACTGCCTCAACTTCATCACCTTTGTTCACCACTTCGCTTGGATCTGTAATATTCTTCACCCACGACATTTCAGAGACGTGAATCAAGCCCTCAATACCCGGCTCAATTTCAATGAATGCACCATAGGGAAGAAGCTTGACAATCTTGCCCTTCACCTGAGTGCCCGGTGGATACTTCTGCTCAATATCATCCCAAGGATTTGGCTCTTTTTGCTTCAAGCCAAGCGCTACACGGCCCTTCTCCTGGTCGATGTTGAGGATCATTACCTCAATCTCTTGACCCATCTCTACCATCTCAGATGGATGCTTGATGCGCTTCCATGTCATATCCGTGATATGTAGAAGACCATCGATGCCATCTAGATCTAGGAAGACACCAAAATCTGTGATGTTTTTGACAACACCCTTACAGATATCTCCCTCGGCAATCGTCTCAAGAAGCTCAGCTTTCTTAGAGATGCGCTCCGCTTCTAGAAGTTCGCGGCGAGAAACAACAATATTCTTGCGCTCGATGTTGATCTTGAGGATCTTGAATTCGCAAGTCTTTCCAAGATACTCATCCAAGTTCTTGATGCGCTTGTTGTCAATCTGTGAGCCAGGAAGGAAGGCTTCCATCCCGATATCAACCATCAATCCGCCTTTTACTTTGCGGATGATCTTACCCTTTACAATTGAGCCCTCTTCACAGTGCTCAATGATGTACTCCCACTGACGTAGACGAGCTGCTTTTTCACGTGAAAGAACGATCTGACCTCGGTCATTCTCAGCTTGCTCAAGTAGGACTTCAACCTCATTGCCAAGCTCCAACTCCTCAGCATCAAACTCAGTAGCCTGGACAAGTCCCTCAGATTTTAGACCGACGTCGATGACAACAAAATCCTTGCCAATCTCGACAATGTTTCCGCGCAAAATTGTGCCAGGAGTCATCTCCGGCTTATCACTGTTTTTTACGCTTCCTGTCAGGAGTTCCTGAAACTCCTTCGCGTCATCCTCTTGAAACTCAATGTTGTCAAGGATCTTCTTGGATGACCATGTGTATTGTTCTTCTTTGTTCATTAATGTTATTCTCCTATGATCAAAGGAAGAGTCTATCGATTCGTGAAAAAAATTGCAAAGAGTTTAAAGGTTAAAGGACTATTTTTAAGGCGCTGTCCAATTCCTCTGATAGCCCCTCTTGCTTTTGATCAAGCCAGCGTCCCAGTTTGCGTGTCATCTGGTAGGCATTTTGATACTGCCCCTTTTTGACAGTGGGATTTGGATAGAAGGCGCCGATATCGATGAAAATGGGTTCACTGCCGACAAAGCCCATATTTTTCTGTAAAACTGGGTCGTGATCGTCGATTCCTTTGTCAAATCTCTTTTTTAGAAGGTGGGGGATTTGAGCCACATCTTGAGGAGCAAAGCGAGCCAGTAGCGGTTCTGCTCTTTTCTGTACAAAGAAGCTGTACTGGTTCAAATCGATTGAACGCTTTCTCTTTAACGCATCATGGATCAGAAGTGATCCGAGATCATCAGAGGGGTTGAGGTGCATGTAGAGCAGGCCGCACTCGCTTCTTAGACGCATGTAGGCGAGATGGCAGCTGGCAAAAAGGTCCCAGCGCTCCTTCATTTTTTTTCTGCGCGCCTCGTAATAGATCTCCTGCATGAAGGTAGGGCCGCTACAAAGGGTTGTGGGGGTGAGCCTCTTCTTGCGAAAGAATTTAATCACATAGTTGCCATCCTCGCTGACAAAGACGTAGCTTTGAGATCCCTTTCCCATATAGAAGTAGGGCTGTTGAAAGAATGCTGGATCGTAACTTTTATCTGTGGCAAAGCGGCGGTTGTAGCTATCGCATGCAAAAAGATCGCCTGGAGAGAAGTGGTCACAGAGGAGTATGGCCCCAATTGTGAACGAGCCATAGGCCAACAAGAAGCCTGTAAAAAGAAGAAAAAGTGCCCTTTTCATGAACCAACTTTATAGGAAATGACCTTCCACTGTCCACGATTACCTTGTTGAATCAAGGTGACCTGCTCCTCAACCTTTCCCTTGGACGAGAAGGTGGAATCAAATTTAATCACCATGAATTTCCCCTTGGTGCCGTGCGGGAGCTTGCTCACCATATGGTGGCCAGTCACTTTGCGCGAAGTGTTATTTCCAAAGCTGCCACGCACCTCTTTCATCGCTGCTGTCCAAATGTTTCCACTCACAATATCTTGCAAAAGGCCTCCCGCTTGAGCATAGGAGGCGGAGTAGGCGCGCTGGTCAAGTAGGCTGAGCCAGTAGTTTGCCTGCGACTTTGCTCCAGTAAAGTCAGATCCAGTTGTACGTGAATCAGCAGACTTCTTTGGATCTTCTTGGCTGCTCAAGGTATATGAAGATTGAGGATACATTGCTTCCAGCTCCTCAGTTGGATTGGCATCCTTTCCTAAAAAACCTTTGCTGTAGTTTTTGTTGTAAACTGTTGGTGTATAGCCGCCAGCAGATGTTCCTGGAGCCGGTGCTGCGCCCTCGCCGATATCGTCGGCGAAAAGGGGAAGAGAAAGAATTGCAAAGATGGATAAGATTTTCATTGGCTAAAAAGTGCCCTTTCGTTAAATTTTACTTCCCTTCACGATATAAAAGGTTGTGAGGGGAATCAAGGGTTTATTTCGGGGGCTTAGCTCAGTTGGTAGAGCATCTGATTTGCATTCAGAAGGTCAGGAGTTCGAATCTCCTAGCCTCCATCGAAGGACTCGGACTGCCCATCCCCCCCCCCAAGGGTAGTCTGAGTCTTTCAAATCCTGCGGTTATAGCTCAGTTGGTTAGAGCGCGACACTGATAATGTCGAGGTCCCAAGTTCAAGTCTTGGTAACCGCATTACTGCACACTGCTTGCACGTACCTCTTCGATAGCTTCTCTCCATCGAGACTTTTTAGGATAACTTTTGGCCAGCTCTGAAAGAAGAAAATAGCGGAAGTCAACTGAACTTTCTTTGCTGAGAATCTGCTTGAGCAAAGTTTTGCGGAAAGTTTTCATTTGCGCCCTATGCGCCTTTTTTTGGGCGGGAGTTGGCTTTTTAGGTAGTTTTTGTGGAAGGTGGAGCTTGCGTACTTTTGCTTTCAGGTCGCCCATAAAAGGTTTGAAGACGCGGTTACGCGCTCTATTGGCGCGAATGGCAATGAGCATCAGCGGAAGGCTACCAGCTAGAACAATTGCTGAGGGAATGAGGACAACATGCAGATCTGCCAGCTTAACTCCGAGGTGTAGAGTGGGCAAAGAGGCTGTAATCACAAGCAGGGGAATGACAACAGCTACCACCGCCAAAGTGGTGGTGGTTGTGGCAATTCTTGCGTGATGGCGGAAATTTTGGTAGGTTGCGCTACTAATCATATAAAGGAATCATAGGCAATGGAGCACTATTCACACAAGATCTGCGATCCAATACATGGCTTTATCAGATTGACATCCAGTGAGAAGGCGTTGGTTGAAACGGTGGCTTTTCAGCGCTTACGCTACTTAAATCAGATGGGAATGGCCTATTTGGTCTATCCAGGAGCGACTCATACGCGTTTTGAGCATTCACTGGGAGTGATGGAGTTGGCTAGTCGTATCTACCGTCAGTTAAAGCCAGATTGTGAAGAGGAGGTGCTACGTCTTGTGGCGCTTTGTCACGATTTGGGCCATTTGCCCTTTTCACACACAGCGGAGCTGGAGCTTTTGGGGGAAGAGGGGCATGAGGAGATGACGATTGAGATCGTGAAGCAGCTAGAGATTCCACACAAAGAGAAGGTGCTGGCTGCTTTGCATAAAGAGGGCGTGGCGGCGCAGATCATTATGGATGACAATTTTGGTGCAGATCGTATTGACTATCTTTTGCGTGATGCCACCTATACAGGTGTGCGTTTTGGTCATTTAGATGCTAATCATCTGATTGAATCTCTGAAAATTATGGATGGAGAGATTGGAATTCATATTAGCGGAATTCAATCAGTGGAGTCGCTTTGGATTGCGCGCTACATGATGTTTTCGCGCGTTTGCCACCATCCTAAGGTGCGCATTTTTTCTACGCAGATGGCTAAGTTTATGGATCGCTACTATAAAGAGGTGGGCTTTCCCGAAACGATTGAGGACTATCTGCAGCAGAAGGATTTCACCATCTTAGCTGCAATGGAAAGGGAGAATCATCCGCTACTGCGTGGGCAAACCGATGGTGAGGAACCGATGCGCGTGCCGCAAAAGGCGCAAGATCGCGACTTTCCTGTGATAGATGACCAGGGGTGTGTGCGGCGTAGCTTTGAGGTGTCGCCTTTTTTATGTGTGATTCCTCACACAGCTCAAACTTGAGCGAATCGTTTCGACGATGACATCTTCTTCGCCCTGCACAACAGCAATGTCTTGCACAATTTCGCCCTCTGTGAGAACTAGAATACGATCTGCCATCGCCAATGCGTCACGAAAGTCATGTGTCACCATGATGATAGTTTTGCCCATATCACGCACGGAGCGTAAGAGCGCGTAGAGCTCTTCGCGTACAATCACATCGAGTGGTCCAAATGGCTCATCAAGCAGTAGGATGGGGCGATCCTGCAATAGTGCACGCACAAGTGAAACGCGCTGTCTCATGCCACCGGAGAGTTCACTTGGCATCGCATCTTCACAACCTTCTAGTCCGACAAGTTTGAGTAGGCGCAAGGCGCGCTCACGCATTTTGCTATTGCGCTCTTTTCGGCCAAGCTCATCGATAAGAAGCAGATTTGCTAAGACGGTACGCCATGGCAAAAGAAGATCCTCCTGCTGCATGTAGCTGACAGAGTCACTTCCGCTGATTGAGCCCTCTTGAGGCTGCTCCACACCTGTCATCAAGCGAAAGAGGGTGGTCTTGCCACTGCCAGAAACCCCGATTAGCGCTACAATTTCGCCATCCTGGATAGAGAAAGAGACGTTGTGTAGTACTTTCTTTAATCCATAGCCAAAAGCGACATTTTTGAGTTCTATCATTCTATTTCTTGAGTAAAGATTGCGTAAATAGTACACTATAGCATAAACCTAAGGAGTTCTTTATGTCTACAGTTGATGCACTGCGCTGTTATGATCATAGCGTTTGGGGAACGAGGCAGCATAGAGCCGAGTGGCGGAGTGCTGATCCTGGGTATGGCTCTCCGATTATCTGTCACAGCTGTGGCGGCGCTGATAGTGGTGAGGGCTGTCTTGCTCTTGCAGCTGCAATCGCTCTTTTTTCCACGGTGATCTTCACTGTGCTTTCGGCAAAGGCGTTTAATTCTGCAGCAAAGTATCATGAAAAGCGCAAAGAATGTATTAAGTCAGAGGTTAATCAGGTCTATGGCGCATTGCAAAGAGAGCGCGTTTTTACAGGATTTGCGCACCTTGGTGGTGCTGCAGCCTCAGCGCTTCTAGTTGCTGCTTGCGTTTTTGGAATTAAGAGAATGGGCCCCTATATGCAGCTCACAATCGCTGGCGGCGTTGCTGCGGGTGGAGGGCTTATCTTCTTCATGCTCCGCTACAGTGGTAACCCAAGAGCGGCTATTGGCTATTTAAGAGCTCAACACCATCCCACTCACAGGATGCCAGCAGGGCCGCCAATGGCGCCACCTCTGAATCCAGATGCACCTCCGGCCTATGATGAGGTCGATAGATGGGCGTGAGCTCAATTGTAGCAGCAAAGCGCTACCTAAAGGTATTAATTAAATCTTAATATTTATGTAATATAATGACTCTGTAGGGGGTTAGAGTATGTCTGTTGATCCAATCAGAGGATCTGAGAAGCTCTCCTCAGGGGAGTTGCCTCATATCAGCAAGCCGATTTTGCCTCTGCCTCATGACGAGGTGAAGGGGCCTCAAAAACTTTCCACTTGCGGTCGCTTTTGGGCTATTCCCGGCTCATTTTTTGGTGACCAGCAGTGGATGCTCTTCCTTGTACTCTTTTTCGGTGTTGCCACCCACACATTTACTCTAGCTGGAACTCAAACTGCGCAGTTTGCGCCCTATCTGGGTCTCGCCTCATCACCGCTCTATCTGGTCCATGCGATGAAGGGTACTGCCGCAAATTTCAAGATGTTAAATGAGGCGGGCAAGACGAAACGAGTCAGCGAAGGCCTCTTCTTTCTCGTGTTGGGGCTAAGCTCTTTTGGAACTGCATTGGGCGATGTGATCAAGCCTTTTTCCAGTGGTGTGCAGCTGGCTGGTCTCTCTCATCGAGGCGCTTGTGCCTTGGTCTTTGGCAGAGTGATCCCTATTGTGATGGTTGCTGCAGGCTCCATTTCTGGTCTTTCTGCTGCCGCACAGATGTGGCGCGCACAAAATGAACTCAATAAGTTGAGAAAGAAATTGCATGATCCCGACTTTGAGAAGTTGGCTGAGGTCTTTAATTCGATTCAGATGGAGCATATTGATAAGCTGGATGAGAAGAGGCGAATCGACCTCTTTGTGAGTGATCATCCCAAAAGAAAGCAGTCGATCGCCAAAAGGTTAGAAGGGCACAGCTTCACCTACGCCTGTCCGCTCAAAGATTTGAAGACGCCTCACGATCAGCTCATTCCTCAAGAGGATAAATATGATTTGCTGCACAAGGTGCGAAATCTATTCCACTTGATCTTGACAGATGAGGTGCAGATCGATGATTTGCGAAAAATCGTGAATGAGATCAAAGGGGTGCTAGATGCGCATCCAGACTACTTTATTGGTGAAGAGATCGAGGCATTTCGGGAGGCGTTGCAGCGGCAAAAAGAGGAGATCGATAAGCTTGAAGAGCTCAGCTTTGATGTGCTCGAAGAGGTGAAGGCGGAACTCAACCGCAAGATCGCAACACAAGCGTTGATGCTCTTCTTGGCGATATTGGGAGTCACTGGTGGTATCATTGCGATGCAGAGCATTCCACACCATCAGCTTGTGGGAAGTATGATGGTCATTACTGGCTGTATAGCAGCGATGGCTAATGTACTTTTCGATAAGCATGTGAGCCATGAGGCCTACTTGAAAATGGACCATTTTTTACGAGCGAAATTGCGAAAAATAGAAAAAGCTGTAGACTAGATCAATGACTAAAAAATCGGCGCTTAGCGTCCTCTATTTCTCAGCGTTCATCGACTATGCGGGTGTGGCGATTGTCTTCACTCTCTTTACCTTCCTTCTCTTTGATCCCACGCTGCACTTTCTGCCCTTTGGCACCTCAGATGCCACGCGCGGTCTTGTATTGGCGATCCTAACAGCACTCCATCCTCTTGCTCAATTTTTCAGCGCCCCTATTTGTGGTGTACTCTCAGACAAGAGAGGGAGAAAGAGCCTAATGAAGAGCACAGTGCTCCTTCAAGTTGTGGGCTACTCATTGGCTGTGTTTGCCGTGATTTCCCAAAACATCTGGCTCCTCGTACTCTATCGCCTTCTGACTGGTATTGGAGCGGGAAATAGCTCTGTTATTGCCGCTATGGTGGGCGATCTGAGCACTCCTGAAAACAAGGCGAAGCATTTTGGATTGTTGAGCATGAGCATGGCGCTTGGCTTTATCGTAGCCCCGCTTTTCAGTAGTCTTTTGAGCGCCTACTTTGGCATTTTGGTGCCTTTCTGCCTGCCGCTTGCTCTTGTGATTTTGAACTATATCTTGGTGAGAACCAAGTTACAGGAGAGTCTTGTTCAAAAGAGCAGCAAGAAATTGAGCCCCTTTGTGGCGCTCACAATGATCCGTCGATCGTTTGACATGAAGCATCTTCGTTTCGTCTTCTTGGCCCACCTACTCTTTTCAATTGGCTGGTCCTTCTTTGTGGAATTCAATGGTGTCTTTTTACGAGCACACTTCGCCTTCTCTGCAGTTGATATGGGACTGTTCTATGGCTATGGGGCGCTGTTTTACGCCTTTTCAGCAGCGCTCTTCATTCTGCCAATGGTGAAACGTTTTGGAGCAACGCGTGTGCTCTTTTTGGGACTCTTGCTCTCAGGTCTGAGTGTTTTGGGTATGCTTACCTTCCATTCGAGACTGATTCTGTGGCTCTATGTTCCCTTTTCTCAGCTCTGCTTCTCCTTTGTCCATCCCGCAGCGAGCACTGTTATTTCCAATACAGCCTCCGAAAAGGAGCAGGGGGAGGCGATGGGGATCTACCACGCAGTCAATGCGCTCGCTCTGGGTATTAGCCCCTTTTTGATCGGTGGAGCAGTTGGTGCTCATCCTAAGGCAGCAGTTCTGCTAGGTGGTGTTATGATGCTACTGGCTGGGACAGTGTTTGGACTCTTCCACCGCCCAAGACTTCAAGAAGATGTGCCTCTTGCAGAGGAGTCGGGCGCGCTGAAGTGACAAAGACCTGGCCATATTTGTGCAATGAGGCAAGAAGCGCCTCCTCCCTTTTAGGATCAAAGCTCATGCTCACATCATCAACAAGAAGTAGAGGCTTTTCTGGAAGTAGACTGTTAAGTCTTTTCCATTGAGCAAAGCGTAAACTGGCTACAGTATGTCTCTTTTGTCCTTCGCTGGCAAATGATCTGGCGGAACGCTCTTTGAGCAGAATAGTCAGATCATCTTTGTGGGGTCCCAAAGAGGTGGTGCCCAAAATGAGATCGCGCTCTCGACTCTTCTCAAGTTTTGCCGCATCACAGGGGCTTGGAAGATAGCTGAGTTCGATCTGGTTGTGCAAAAAGCGAGCTAGTTCCTCGACTGTTTCATCTCTTTTTTTCTGCAAGTAGGCAGCTGACTCTGTCATCTGCTCCTCCCACACATCGAGCGTCTTAGTCTGCTTGCGCCTCAGGAGCGTATTGCGCTGCTTGACCGCCTTTTGATAGCGGGTCAGGTGGTGTAGATAGAGAGGATGTGTCTGAGCAATTTGCAGATCTAAATAGAGGCGACGCACCTTGGGATTTCCCTGAATCAGAAGATGGTCATCAGGCACCAGCAGCGTGCCCTTCAAAATCTCAAAAAGGGCACTTAACTTCGAAAGAGGCGTCTTATTATGGAGCAAAACGCGACGACCGCTCTCATGGTGCATCCTTAGACTCTGCTCAATTCCATTAGACTCAAAAAGCAGCTCCAAATAGAAGCTGCTTTGCCCAAAGCGAATCAGCTCGTCAAGATGGCGTGTGCGGAAAGAGCGTCCAGTCATCAGAAGATAGAGCGCCTCCAAAATATTGGTCTTACCTCTGCCATTTTCGCCAAAGATGAAATTGACCCCCGGCCTAAAGGGAATAAGGGTCTCTTCATAGCTGCGAAAATTTCTGAGCAGTAGGCTTTTAATCCTCATTGAGTCGCATTGGCATGATGATAAAGAGCCCATTGGTCGAATCGGTAATCACCCCGGGATTGAAAGAGTCTGAAACTCCCAATGTGACCGTCTCATCGCGGCTGTGGCGCAAGATATCGAGGAAGAAGAAGGGGTTGAAGGCAATCTCCATCTTCTCACCCTCATAGTTGACTGGCATGCTCACCTTACCCTCACCCACATCGGTGCAGTTTGCTGTCAGTGTCAGCTCTCCAGGGGAGAAGGTGAAACGGACAGATTGTGAGGTGTTGGTAGTAAAGAGTGAGATCTGGCGCAGCAAGACGATCAACTCTTCACGGTGTAGCTGCATCTTCACTTCACTTTGCGAAGCGATTACCTGCTCAAAATCGGGATACTCACCAGAAAGTAGCTTGGTAACCAAAATAGAGTTTCCAGACTCAACACCCACCTTATCATCTGTGACATAAACAGTGCAGTCGCTCTCATCATCGATCATCTTGATCATCTCCTCTACAGCTTTGAGAGGGATAATGTATTCACCAGATACTTCAGGGTTCAGAGCGATCTCATTTTGCACCTTGGCCAATCTCTTGCCGTCGGTTCCCACAAAGATAGCATTTCCCGCCTCCAAGCGCATCAAAACTCCGGTGAGCACGTAACGGTTGTCTTCGCGCGAAACGGCAAAGGCTGTGCGGTAAAACATCTCTTTTAACTGTTCGCCAGGAATGGTGAATTTGACAGCTTCTTGTAGGTCGGGAAGAGTGGGATATTCGCTCTTATCCATGCCGTGAAGGCGGAATCTCGATGAACCCGACTTGATCTCTGCCATCTCACCATCAACACCATTCACCTCAATCTGAGCATCGGTCAGCTCCCGCACCAGTTGAAAAAAGCGCTTGGAGGGGATAGAGAGCGCTCCCGGCTCAAAGATTTTGGCTTCCGCTGCACAGCGCGTTCCCACCACTAGATCGGTGGCTGTAAAGACTAGCTCATTGCCTTTAGCTTCTATGAGAAAGTGGGATAGGACGGGAATGGGGGCATTTTGAGGAACGATATTTTGAATTTTACGGATCAAGTTACTCAGTTCTGCGCGTGAGACAACAAATTTCATAGGCTTCTCCTTATTGGAAGGAGCAAGATAGCGAAATTGAGATTGCACTGTCAAGAAATGTCACCTATAATAGCGCAACTTTTTATTCAGAGAAGGGATTAAATGGCACTTGTTGCAGAATTTTGTCGTGGCTGCGATGCAGTTTGCCTCGATTTTACTGAGAATCCACCCAAAGAGGTTCGGGATCGAGATGGCAAAATCAGAAGAGTTGTAGAAAAATTGCTTCACTGCACTAAGTGTAAAGCGGCCTACTGTTCAAAAGATTGTCAAAAGCTAGACTGGAAAAACCATAAAATATCTTGTAGCAAGGTGGGTCATGAAGACTTTAATGTTAGCAGGTTAGTTAGAACGTTTAGGCAGCGGGAATGTAACGGGGTATTGGAATCAGGGATACCTTATGATTTTCTGATCGGACGATTCTCAGATGATGCAGATGATTTGAGTTGTAAGCACAACGGCTATAGTGGTGTGTTGGTTGTGAAGAAGAGGGAGCAGCAAAAGAAAGAGCAAGTACTACGAACGCAATTCCCTCTAGTGGTAACTGTGCTATATCACTCGAAAAAAAGGGAAATAATTCCCATTGCCTCTGTCGCCCTTTGTCACATCCACCGGGTAGGACTTCAAATGAAAAAAGCGCCGCCTGAGCCGGTCAAAGTCTACCAGACGCAGTTTGCTGTTGTGACTAACGGAAGAATTGTGACCAGCTCACCCGCCTGCTGCTTTGTAGTAACTTTTGCTGAAAAGGGTAGAGTGGGGCTTGTTCATATTGATATCACCTGTGACTTAGAGGGGTTATCAGCAATTGCTGAGCGCTTTACGAAGCCTAAGATTGTAATTATCGGTGGAACGCAGGACTGTATAACAAAAAACAGAGGGCGGCAAATTGTTGGTATACTGAAACAAATGCCACATAAGATTTTGGATATGAGTATGATGCTAAAAAAACCAGAGCTTGTTGTGGGAGGGTCGAAGCTCCCAATGTCTCAAATTAGAAAGATGTATTACTATGGAAGTGTTGCAATTGATGCTGAAACAGGTGAGACCTCTATATTAGAAGGGGTACAGTGGGAATTGGAGCAGGAGCAAATCTGCAGAAATATTAGGAATAATGAGCGTACTCCAGCAGGAAGGTTTGCGGGGTTTGATTTCTTTGTTGATTTTGAGGAAGTGAAGGCATGAAAGATCTAGTGCAAAATCGTAAGGGGAAGTTTGACTTCCAGATCAGTGAGACTTTTGAGGCGGGTATTGCGCTTTTAGGCACTGAGATAAAGTCGCTGCGCAATAATGGCGGTAGTCTCCAGGAGGCCTATGTCAAAATCATTCGCAGCGAGATCTGGCTCATTGGCGCTCACATCGCCCCCTACTCCCATGGCAATGTCCATAATCATGAAGAGAGGCGCGATCGCAAGCTTTTGATGCACAAAAAAGAGATTGAAAAGCTTGAATCTGCGATACGTGAGAAGGGAATGGCGCTTGTACCGCTTGCACTCTATTTGAAAAGTGGGCGGGTCAAGCTCAAGTTTGGCCTGGGAAAGGGCAAGAAGCATCAAGATAAGCGACAAACCATCATCGAGCGAGAGAAAAAGCGTGAAATGGATCGCGCTATCAAAAAGCAAGACTAATTCAGCATAGAAGAGGCTGAATAACTCTCTCACCAGATCTTCCTGATTTTCGCCTTGACTAACCTATAAAGGGTTGGGCGTAGAAATCTTGCCGAAATCCCTGAGCGCACTTGGATACTATTATGGTGAGGAGGCAAGGATTTTCTAAGACATCACAGAAAACGCACTTATTGCCAGTCAGGGGTGTAGGGGATTAGCTGCACCTCGACATCAAGATGGCTTGCCCATGTCTGAGCCTCCTCTTTTGTTGAAAAAAACATCAGGCTGGTCGCAATCGCATCAGCCTCCATACAGCTTTTTGCCACTACAGTAGCACTCACAAGTCCTTTTCCATATAAGAGCGGCTCTTTTGTTCGTGGATCAATCAAATGAGTGTACTCCTTATCCTCAACCCACCACTTTTGTAGATAACTTCCACTCGTAGCGACTGCCTTATCTTCAACTTCCACAATCTCACCACCAAAAATTTTCACGCGCCACGGACGTCCCGTTGGATGGCTATTTGAGACCGCAATCTCGCCACCCCATTCAACATAGGAATGAGGGCCTAGCCTTTCTTTAAGAAGGTCAACAGCATAGCCCTTTGCAATTCCACTCAAGTCAATCTGGGTGCGTGCATCCTCCTTATAGAAGGTGTTCCCCTCAATATGAACATTGTGCCAGCCAATTGCTGGCTTTAAAGCCTCAATTGCCTCTTTTTTGGGAATTTCGCCATTTTTGAGGTGTGTTTTCCACATATGAACAAGAGGGGCGACTGTTGGGTCAAAACGCCCTTCTGTTATTTCCACAATTTCACCCACTTTTTTAAGCAGTTCAGCTAGGTGTGGAGATAGCTCAATATGTTGATATGCAGCAGCTTGATTTAGTTTAGAGATTTCAGATTTTGAGTTATAGTTGTTGAAGGTTTGGTTGATTTGTTTAAAAGTTTTTCTGATGATAGCATCGACATTTCCCTTGCGTGGTGAGCTGATATGAAGAGGCATGGTCCAGATGGTACGGTCGTACGTTTTTGTCTGACTAGGACTGTTTTCAAAGGAGCAGCTAGCAAGTAGCAGTAGGGTTATAAGTTTTCGCATGCTTTTACCGTGTTTTTGAGGAGCATCGCCACGGTCATAGGACCGACGCCTCCAGGCACGGGAGTAATGGCGCTACATTTTGGTTTAACTTTTTCAAAATCAACGTCTCCAACAAGTTTCTTGTCAACTCTGTTGATGCCCACATCGATGACTACAGCACCCTCTTTAACCATATTGGGTTGGATGAAGTTGGGGCGACCAATGGCAGCGACTAAAATGTCTGCTTCTTGTGTCACTTCTTCAAGGTTAGGAGTGCAGCTATGGGCCACAGTGACGGTAGCATTGCAGCCGCGCTGTTTTTGCATGAGCAGGGTAGAAAGCGGCATACCAACAATCTGGCTTCGGCCAACGATTACCACGCGTTTGCCCTCCACAGCAATGTTTGAGCGCTGTAGCACTGTCTGAATGCCGAGAGGTGTGCAGGGAATGAAGCAGTCAAGCCCCTTCATTAATCGTCCCATATTGATGGGGTGGAAGCCATCCACATCTTTATTAGGGGCGATAGCTTCCAGCATTAGGTGGGGATCGAGGTGCGCTGGAAGTGGGAGTTGGAGTAAAATGCCGTGAGTGTCACCGCGATTGAGTTTCTCGATCTCAAAAAGTAGCGTTTCGGGACCGATCTCTTCAGGCAACGAGAGTAATCTCGATTCAATCCCCACTCGCTCACACGCCTTTCTCTTAGTGCGAATGTAGGTGGTCGATGCGGGATCTTGTCCTACTTGGACCACAGTTAGAATGGGGCGCCCCTTAAGATTGCTCTTAATCTCGCCGAGAATAAGTTCAGAGACTGTTTTGCCGTCGATAATCACAGTCGAATTTTACGAAACTTTTTCCTTAATTGGAAGGGAAGATAGAGGAGAAGGGCAAATAGGGCATCTAGAAGCGCCATTTCGAAGAGATCGGTGACTACAAAGCGCCAGGAAAAACAGGAGCGCTGCTCTAGTAAAATGAAAAAAGTTGTGAGCATAGAAAAGAGAGCGCACATGAGTGGGAGGGTGCCAATCTTATCTTCAAAGAAGTTGTGTTTTTGAGTACGTAGGATCAAAAGAGCAAGAACGTAGTTGAGGGAGGTGAAACCAAAATGAGGGGTGGCGGCGAAGAGATCGATCAAAACACCACAGAATAGGGCGCGCCAAAGCGCAGGGATCAGCTCCTTTTTATAGAGAGTATGGATCAAGTAGGGAGCGAAGAAAAGCAGCTGCAGTTTGGGAAAAAAGAGCGGAAAGAAGAGTAGACAGCCAAAAGAGAGAGCAAAGCGCATGTTTTAAACATAGCAAAGAGTTTCAAACTGCTGCAATACTGTTTTGAACCCTGGGTGAGGCAGTTTTTTGTGGCAGCTCTTCAAGAGCGCTGTAGCTCTTTTCTGACTGGCTAGTGGATCATCATCCTGTAAGTCATCAGCCGCCTGAAAAAGAAGGCCAAAGAGCTGACCAAACTCAATATAGGGCGCTGGATCAACTCTGGCAATCACCGCTCCAAAGTGGAGTGCACAGCGAAAAAGGGCAGCCGTCTTCATGCCGTGTAATCTATCCAGGTCCTCACAATGTTGGATATCGAGCAGCTGACCTCCCACCATGCCTTCACCTCCAGAGGCCTCAGCCAAGATTGGCACAAGCTGAGGCTCCTCTTTGAGTTTGCCAAAGGCGTGTGTCAGAAGAAGGTCACCTGCTAGGACCGCTGTCGCCTCATCAAAGGCGCAATGTACAGAGGGTTTGCCCCGTCTATAGTCGTCATCATCCATACAGGGTAGATCATCATGGATTAAGGAGTAGGTGTGGACCATCTCCAGAGCTACAGCTGGGGCGTATGCTCTATCAACATCTCCACCAAGTAGCTCAGCAGTCAATAAAACCAGCTTAGGTCTTACTCTCTTGCCGCCAGAAAGCAGGGCGTAGCGCGCTGCCTCATAGGTGGGGCTGTCTGGAAGCGCCTGCTGTATTGCCTCTTCTAGTCTGTCCAATCCAAGATCACCTTTCCGCTCTTTCCACTGAGCATTGCATCAAAGCCCTTTTGGAAATCAGCCGCCTTTAGGCGATGTGTGATCACAGGTGAAACATCCAAGCCAGATTGCAGCATGTCACACACTTGATACCAAGTATTGAAGATTTCACGGCCGTAAATGCCTTTGATCGTCAACATTTTGAACATCACAGCGTGCCAGTCGAGCTGCGCATCTTTTGGCAAAATACCCAAAAGCACCAGCTTACCACCATGCGCAGCTACCTTAGGTAGCTCAGCAAAAGCGTGTGGACTGCCAGACATCTCCAAGCAGACATCAAAGCCATTGATCTGATGCTCTTTCATCACATCTTCTAACTTCTGCTTTGAGACATCTACCGCAGCATCTGGATTCATCTTCTTCGCTAAATCCAATCTGTATGGATTGAGATCGGAGATGATGACCCGTCTTGCACCAGCCTTTTTCACAATCGGAATGGTCATGATGCCAATTGGGCCCGCTCCTGTAATCAACACATCTTTGCCGACCAGATCATAGGAGAGCGCTGTATGGACAGCGTTACCCAATGGATCCATTAGTGAGGCCAGCTCACTATCGATATCGTCAGGGATAGGAAAGGCGTTTTCCGCAGGGATGCTCACATATTCAGCAAATGCACCATCTCGGTTGACACCGATGCCCACTGTATCAGGGCAAAGCACACGCTTACCTGTACGGCAGTAGCGGCAAACACCACATGTGATATGGCCCTCAGCAGAGATGCGCTGGCCAATCTTAAAGTCCTTGACCTCATCGCCCATGTCGACAATGTGTCCAACAAATTCATGACCAATCACGGAGGGAAGAGGAAGCGTCTTCTGCGCCCACTCATCCCATACATAGAAGTGAAGGTCTGTTCCACAAATCGATGTCTTCTCTACTTTTACAAGAAGATCACGACTGCGGTAGAGCGGAATAGGGACCTCTTCCCATGATAAACCCTCTCCCGCCTCTTTTTTAACAATGGCTTTCATCCTAGATCACCTTTAGTTCTTTTCCTACTTTTTCAAACGCTGCAATTGCTCGATCTACCTCCTCAATCGTATGCACAGCTGACATCTGCGTACGGATACGCGCCGCTTGCTGTGGTACCACTGGGTAGAAAAAGCCAATCACATAGATGCCTTCTTCAAGCATCTTCTTCGCAAATACTTGCGTTAACTTTGCATCGCCTAGCATCACAGGAATGATAGGGTGATCTTCGCCGGCCAGTTTAAAGCCTAGCTTAGTCATCTTTTCGCGGAAGTGGTTAGCATTGGCAAAGAGTCTCTTGCGCAGCTCATCTCCCTCGCTCTCTAACAAGTTGAAGACTTCAACAGAGGCGCTCGCAATGCTTGGGGCCAATGTGTTTGAGAAGAGATAGGGGCGCGATCTTTGGCGCAGCCATTCAATAATCTCCCTTCTGCCTGAGGTAAACCCACCTGAAGCGCCGCCAAGCGCCTTTCCAAGTGTGCCTGTGATGATATCCACGCGATCGAGTACTTCACAATATTCATGTGTGCCCCGACCATTTGCTCCCATGAAGCCGGTCGAGTGACAGTCATCAATCATCACCAATGCGTCATATTTATCAGCTAGATCACACACCTTATTCAAGTTAGCAATGATTCCATCCATAGAGAAAACGCCATCGGTTGCAATTAGGCGAAAGCGGCAATCTTTTGCCTCTTTTAATCTCTCCTCCAGGTCCGTCATGTCATTGTTCTTGAAGCGCAATCTCTTAGCCTTACAGAGGCGAATGCCATCAATAATACTAGCGTGATTCAGAGAGTCAGAGATCACAGCATCTTCTGGGCCGAGCAGAGTCTCAAAGAGGCCGCCATTGGCATCGAAGCAGGAGCTGTAGAGAATGGTCGAGTCGGTCTTCAAAAAGTTGGAGATCTTCTTCTCGAGTTCAACATGAATGCTCTGCGTGCCGCAGATAAAGCGCACAGAGGCGAGGCCAAAGCCATACTTAGAATAGCTCCCCTCCGCCGCCTCTATCACACGAGGGTGATTGGCAAGACCGAGATAGTTGTTAGAGCAGAAGTTGAGTACATGGCTATGATCTGCAAGCTCTACGTCAGCTTTTTGAGGGGAGGTGATGACACGCTCCTCCTTATAAAGACCTGTCTCTTTTAGCTGCTCAATCTGCTGCTGTAGGTAATCTATAATAGGTTTCGTCACTGTAGTTCTCCATTTATGAGATGGTAAGTTGTGTCACAAAGATCGGCGAGTTTCTGGTTATGCGTCACGCAAACCAGAGACTTGCCCTCTTCCCGCACACACTCCAAAAGCAGTGTGTGGATCAAGTCGGAGTTTTCATGGTCCAGATTGCCAGATGGCTCGTCAGCCAGTAAGATATCTGGGTCGTTGATCAGCGCCCTTGCAATAGCAACGCGCTGCTTCTCTCCACCGGAGAGTAATTTGGTGGTGAAATTGGCTCTTTTAGAAAGACCGACGCGCTCCAATAGTTTGAGAGCTCTTTTTTTTGCCTCTCTACCAGCAATAATAGCGGGCATCAAGACATTTTGGAGAACCGTGTAGTCCTCCAAAAGATTAAACGCCTGGAAGACAAAGCCTATTTTCTGGTTGCGTAGCTGCGCATTCGCTTCACTTTGGCCTGAGATAATCAGGCTACCACTTGTAGGCTCCTCAAGGGTGCCCAAAATATGCAAAAGTGTGCTCTTGCCTTCACCAGAAGCGCCCATAATGGCCACGCTCTGGCCTGGGGCCACACTCAAGGAGACGCTCTTTAAAACAGCTACTTTTTGCGGTTTTTCAAAGACTTTGGAAATCTCTTTTGCTTCTAATGTCATCCCTCACCTCGCAAGATTTCAGATGGCCGAATGCGCGCCGCTTTTAGGGCGGGGACAAGGCCAGCCAAGATGGAGATCATAATAGTGGCGGTTAAGACAAAGGCTAATGCTGAAACGCTCACTTCATTCGGTAGTTGGCCGCCAAAGAACATCTTTTGGAAGGTCTCATGGCCACGCAGCATGTTGAGGAAGTTGACCAGAGACTGTAGGTTCTTCAGAGTAAGTAGTGCAAGCAGGGTACCCAGAAGAGAGCTTACTAGGCCTGTGATCAAACCACACATGCCAAAGATGATACCGATACGCTTTGGAGAGGCGCCCAGCGCTTGCAAAATGCCAATCTCTCGCTTCTTGTCATTGACCAGCAAGATGAGCATGCTGATGATGTTGGAGCAGGCAACTACCAAGATGATAATCATAATCAGTGTAAAAAGTGTTTTGTCAGAGTCAAACTGCTGCAAGATTGGGCGTGAGAACTCAAAATCATAGAAGCTCTCAACATTCCAGTAGTTAGCCACACCGCGCGCCTCTAACTCCTGGATCAGCGCTCTCTTTGCAGCAAGTACATCGTTAGGGTTGTCCAGCCAGACGTTGATGCCATTGGCAAACATCTGATCGGGCAGTGACAAGTTACCATCAAAGGCTGCCATAAGATCGGGGGAGACAAAGAGCAGTTTGTTGGCCATCGGCACCATGCCTGGATCGAAAAATCCTGCCACATAGACCGGAGTTTTCTGCTCTTGTACCGCAGTTGAGCTGCTCGACATAAAGGAGAGATAGCCGCGGGAACCGAGCTTCACACCCTTATCTTTGTAGGAAGAGGAGAGTAGGACGCCATCGCCAAGCGTTGGGTCGGAAGGAATCAAAAGTTCGCCATTCTCTTGGTAGGCCCAGCAGCTCTTGCCAGAGGAGATAGCTGCATCCACCACCTCAAGGTGGTTGAGATGGCTGATGCCAGAAACTGTAATCCCTTGAATCTGACTACTCACTTCAAAGCTTCCAGTTTCAGCATTGAGAAGTTTTGCATCAAAATCAATATGTCGATCAAAGGTAATCTCACACAGCTCACTCGGCTTGCCGCTTTCAAAAGCAACAGCCACCTCTTCAACCTCAAAGCCTGTCCGCTTCAAATAGGCGGTAAGCTCTGCAAGACGCGCCTCACTTTGAGGAATAATGATCTTCTGTTGACCTGTTGGGAAAAAGACCTTACAGCCATTCAGCACACCCTCAGAGGGAGCAAAGAAGGGATGTTCATAGTCCACAGTCTGCAGTGTCTGAATCTGTACGCTCTTTAAAAAACTCTCCTTTGAGCCAGGAAGTTTATGCAAAAAGTAGTCGATATCATCCCTATTAGGCGCAACTAATCTCTTTGCCATCCGCTGGTTATGGGAATCTTGCGCGGTTACGTAACAGAGTTGAGAGAGAAAAGAGCCATCAATATTGAGCTTCATGTTGCATAGTGAAACCTGAGCAATCTGCGCTCTTGCTCCGGAAAGATTATCCACCGAATGCCACGCCTCTTTCACTAAGTCTTTGTTTTCGTTTTGTGGAAAAGAGTAGGGGAGTTCCTGATCTAAATCGGGATCGTAGGCTGAGCCTTCAGCAGCATTGAGCTTTTGCACCAATGACTTTGTGGAAAAGTTTGAGGCAAAAGCGTAGCGATCAATCTGATGGTAGTAAGAGTTGTAATACTCCTCTGTAGGTGTCACCTTCAGTGGGGCGTTCAGGGCGACAAAGCCATCAATCCATCGCTTTTGAATACCGTCAGAAATTGAGAGGAAGACGATAGCTAGCCAGACGACTAGCGAAACCACTAGTATGGAGATAAGAGAGATGATGGAGACAGAGAGCTGTCTCCATCTTGGAATCAAATATTTGAGTGCTACTAAAAGCTCAAACTTCATTTTGCTTCTTTAAAAGCGACATGACGGCGGAGCTTGCGATCATATTTGCGCAGCTCTAGGCGGCCTGTCGTCTTCTTTTTGTTTTTGGTTGTCCAGTAGACGTCCGTGCTCTCACTACTCTTCAATTTGATGATTTCTCGGTTCTTGCTTGCCATGATAAATCTCCTTGATTTCGCATCAGAATAGTGGAGTAGACTATAAATCTCAATAGAAAATTTCTCTTGAATAATAGCGGTGAAGTGCTCTAGAATCTCCCCTCTAAAAATGATTTACGTCTCTGAAGCTACAAGGAATTTGAACTATCGGGAGTGTGGACTTCTTTCTGGAAGTGCACAGCCTAGCTTCTCCGATGCTCAACAGATCGCTGACAGGGTGACTCTTTTTATCAATCTGCGTTCAGAGTGCATTCTCTATTATGACAAGCGCCCCGTTTCTGCTTCAAGCGATGGGCCCTTGAGACGTATTCCCTCCATCCAGGAGTTATTGAACCAAGAGAGAAATTTAAAGTCGCTCCAATTTGTCTCCTTGGCTCAAAGGAAGAGCGATCCAGCGATGAATTTGGAGATCCAAGAGGCCAAAACAGAGGATGAGTTAGTAGGGGGTCGAACGCGCTATGAGCGTGTGCCGATTGAGAATCACAGCTTCCCAACCGGTTTGGCCATCGATTCGCTTGTTGGGCTCTACGATGAATACCGTGATAAGAGAGTGCACTTCCACTGTGGTGGAGGCAAGGGAAGGACGACGATGGCAATTGCAATATGGGCCATCCTAGAAAAGCCGAAGGAGCCTCTTTTGCTCACTTTAACAGGATTAGAGGGGTGGGGAAATTCTTCGATTCTAGGGTGTAACAGATGTAAGGCGCGCAATAATCCTGTCTTCTGGCTCAGGTTTCAATATTTTGCAAAAAACAGAGTTGCAAATCAGAGCTGGACAAACTGGATTGCACGAAACAGCCCTTCTTAAATAAATTGTTGGCATGCAAAAAGTCAACTTTAGGAGCCACTGAATAATTCGCTCACCAGATCTTTCGGCAATGTTTCTATTTTAGTATCTCCCTAAGAAAGTACTGATTAACTACCATTTGGCAGATTTCGTCCGAATTTTTGATTCGGCTAAATTCGGAGACGAGCGCTAACTACTTGCTGGTTAGACGAGTCGAGAATGACACCGAATCAAAAATTGTGGAGTAAGATGCCGGATGGGGGTTAATCAGGGCTTCCCTAAAGAGGTCTTACCTTCCACTAAAGCTTTTCTGATAGTGCAATTTATGTTATAATGTCCCCCTATGTTGGGAGTACAGGCAAATTTTCAAAGGAAGATGGCTGCCAGCTCAGCGGCCCACTCGACTACAGTGACCAAAGTGGCTGCTGTGGCCGCTCGCATCTGCTATCTTCTAGCGGGTGTGACTCTCTACGGCCTCTTGTTAAGTTCAAATTTTGTTGCACTGCCCAAGTGGGCTTTGTATGGGGTGGGCATTGGTGCTCCTATTTTACTCTTTGTGTTTGGGAGTAAGCTCAGTTTTGTTGCTAAATCACGGGAAGCGTTTTACCGCGCTTTTCAAGATGGTAGCGATGGTAAATTGCATATGAGATTGAATGAAAATCAGTTGGATTTGGATGGGCGCTTCGCCTCTAAAGAGCAACAGAAGAAGAGCGATCAACTTCCTGGGCAGTCTCTGGCTGATTTGAGAGGGTGCGCAGACCGCTATGGCATCGATCTGCCTCTGGGTACAGCTGCGCAGAGGTTGCATGGTTTGGATCAGCCAATTGATCGATCTGCAGCTGTCTATCGTAATAGGAGGCTTCTGCGTTCTAAAGAGGGCTTTGTCAAGTATCAAAAAAAGTTTTTCAAGATTAGCGGAGGAGGTGCTGGTCCGCTTTTTGCAAAGGCGGGCTATAGTCAGGCACAGATTGTTACGAAAAAGCCTCCAGCTGGGATGACAAATCCGTTGGAGCGCGAGCATTTCCGTCTGGACAGACTCTACATGGTGTTTGGAAGGCATGCTCCGCCTCTTGCAGCTACAGAAAAGGATCGCATAGATCAGATCAATGAGATGCGAGAGGAACTAGCTCAGTTGGATATGGCACGTTATATTGAAAATCGCCAGCAGCGACTTGCTCAGTTGGAGCCAGATATGGTTTTGCCTAATACGCCCTATGAGTTGGAAAAGGCTATAGCCGACTCACTTGCTAAAAGGCGGGAGTTGCATCCACGTGCTGCATGTGACCCAAATAGCCGACCAACCCAGTATGATCAGCGCTTTGAGGTTCAAAAGGAGCGCCTTTTGGGATCAGCTCAAGCTTTAGAAAAAACGCTAAAGAGCTACTTATTGAAACGGATGATTAGCCAAGTTTCTCAGTTGGAGAGTAGTGAAGATAGGGCTTCTGCATACAAAGCGCTCTATAAGACCATCTCTGGGCAAGAGGTTGATGAAGAGCCTCTATTTCTACGCAGGCTGATTGATCGAGTTAACCTCGATGATGTTTCACTTGATCAGTTGGAGCAGGGCTATCCGTTGAAGACGAAGAAGCTTTCAAAGAAGCTTGGCTTTGATAAAGAGCAGACAGCAGCTTCGATCTTTGCATGGGTTTTCTCAAGTATAGGGAATCTAGAGGAAGTGCAGGAGTTGCGCACTTTTCGTAGTGAGACATTTGCGGCTGTAGCGCACTTTGTTTCTACAGGAAGGGGTCGCAGTCGACTTCGAATGACTCTGGAAAAAAGTGAGCTTGATCTACCTGCATGGGATTCGGTTGCTTTAGAGAGTGATAGTTGCAAGATGCGCACCTACAAGAGGCGTAACTGGGAGCACTATCAGCAGGCGATTCGACTTGATAGCAAGATCTATAAGGTGGACAAAATTGGCTATGGCGCCATCCTGACGCTTCTAACATCCGCAACGCTGATTGCCAGCCTGTTTGTGAAACATAGGGTGGCATCGATTGCTCTGAATTCCTTTGGAATTACGCTTTCAGTTGGAACATTTGTGGGACAGTCTCATATTAATTCTCTTCTGAAAAAGAAGAGAGTGCTCCTATTGCGTGAGCATATGGAGAAAGCGGCACATAACCGTCCGCTTGGCCGGTTTGCGCAGCAGGTGCGAAGAGATTGCGATCGCCTTGGAATTGATGGCAATTTGGCTGTGGCACATGCCATGATCTATAATAAGAGGTGGTCACCCACTGTCCCTGTGAAAGAGCGTTTACGAGGCTTCTTCATTGAGTCAAGTGGTGCAAAAGAGAAAAAGACTGAGGCAAAGAAGAAGGCTGACTTGAGTAGAAAAGGGAAGGAGGAGTAAAGTGTTTCCCATGGTATCTTCTTCCGCGATGATCAAAGAACTTGAGGCTGCACTCAAAAAGGAGCGCACCTTCCAACGACTTTGGGATGTAGCTTTGGCGTGGCTCTCTTTAGCTGGACAGTCACAAGAGCTTACTGATCTGCGTCGCTCTATTGAATTTTTCCGCTTGGCCTCTCAAAAGAAAGAGGCTCACCCGCCCTTTTTAGCCTCATTTGGTGAGGCGTTGCTCGTCTTGGGTTCATTTACGGGAGAGTTAGGTTATGTGCGTGAGGGACTGGAAATCCTGCGCCAAGCTATTGAAAAAAGGCAAAGTGGAGCTTGGCTACACTATGCATTGGGCCATAAGCTTCTCTATGAATTGAGCGGGAAGAGGGAAGATTTTGAGAGTGCTGACTCTCTTTTCCAGCGGGCGATCATTGCTGTGCCAGAGCATGGTGCCCTTTGGCTTGCTTGGGGGCAGATGCTTTTGGAGTCTGGCTTTCGTAGGAGGCAGATTGCGGAGGTAGAGCTTGCTGTTGAAAAGTTTACCTCTTTGAAGATCGATGACTGCGATCCTCACATTGCAGCTGCCTGTTTGGCAGAGGGCTTGGCGATGATGGGACTCTTTTTAGAAGATTTGAAATTGATCCATTCTGCGCATGAGAAGTTAGAAAAAATTGAAGCGCCTGTTGCCTTGGGGATGCTCCATTTAATAGAGGGGCTCTACTTCCAAGATGTGCGCTACTTTGCGAAGGCAGTGAGAAATTTTCATGCTGCTCTGGAGCTTGATGCGCACAACTTTCGCGCTTCGCATGGACTTTTTCAAGCCTTTTTAGCGTGGGGAGTGCATGATAGAGATCGGCTGCGACTGAATGACGCTTTAGAAGCGATTGAAAGGCTGAGCTCCTTAAGACCCTGCTCTAGCCTGCATCTAATTGAGTGGGGCTCCGCTTTGATTCGGCTCTGTCAGATGGAGAGCGACCTGCTTGACCAGCAGGCGGCGTGTGAGGAGGCAGTTGACAAACTGCGCAAGGCGATTGCTCTTGGGGGGGATTTGGAGGCGGAGTATCAGCTTGGCTGCGCTTTAGATCTTCTTGGTGAGATCACAGCTGTTGAGGAGTACTTTGAGGAGTCAATTGAGCTGCTGGCTAAGCTGCATGCGCGGCTGCCGGGGGACTTACAGGTCACCTTCCATTTAGCAATGGCGCTCTCTCACTTTGGAGAGGTTTCTCTTAATGTAGAGCTTTTATATGAGGCGGAGCGTACTTTTGAAGAGCTGCTTCGCATTGATGGGGAGGATGATGAGAGTCTCTGTCATTTAGGCTACACACAGCTTCTACTTTCTGAGCACACCTATGACGAGAACCATCCTGAAAAGAGTGTGGAGCATAGAGGTCGCGCTGAGAAGAGCTTGATATGTGCTGCGCAGCTTGGGAGTGTGGAGAGTAATTACCATCTCACCTGCCTCTATAGCTTAGCGGGCTATATGGAGCGTGGAATGGCTTATCTCAAGAGATCGGAGCAGCTGGGCGCTTTGCCACCAGATGAGACGCTTTGGGAAGATCACTGGATAGAAAACCTCAGACAGACGAATGAGTTTGTTGCATTTATGGAGGGGCGTCATGGATGAGGAACATCAGCCAAAAGCTGGAAACTTAATGGATTCCAGAACAAGTCACCTTGATGACGTATTGAGTGAACGGCTAGAAGAGGCATTTCACAAGACCACCTTTGATGTGCAGCTGCATGATGTGGCGCTGATTGCTGCTGAGTACAACCCGATCGACTTGGCCTATGCTGCCTCACGTCTGCCGCCTAGCGCCCGCCCTGTCCTGTTTGAGAATCTGCCTAATCTGGATGCAAAGACGCAGTTCATCATCACTACAGATAGCGCCTCAAGATGGGCCATCTTCCGCACGGTGAATGATGATGAGATCACCAAGATTGTGCGCAATATGCCAGCTGATGAAGCTGTTTGGGTTTTAGATGATCTGCCCAAAAGACGCTACCGCCGCGTTCTTGATCTTGTGGGTGGGAAGAAGGCGGTGCAGATCCAAGAGCTACAGAAGCATAGTCGCAATAGTGCGGGTGGCTTGATGACCAATGAGTTTTTTGCTTTCCCAATGGAGACGACCATTGCTCAGGCGTCAGCCTTCATTCGTGATAATCCTGGAATTGATATGACTAGGCGCATCTTTGTTCTCGATGAGAAGGGAGAACTTCAGGGCTTTGTGCCGGCGAGGAACCTGATTGTCAATCCGCCCCATCTGCCGCTTCGCCAGGTGATGCGCGTGGTGGAGCATCAGGTGTCACCTGATGGCACGCGTGAAGAGGTGGTGGACTTGGTGGAGCGCTACAAGATTCCAGCTCTTCCTGTGGTCAATGATGATAACTACCTTGTGGGGATTATTACCTATGAGGATGTGGTTGAGACGATGGAGGATATTGCGGATGAGACGATCGCTTGGATGGCGGGTACAGCTGAGGATGTCTCGGAGCATGACAATATCTTCAAACGCTATTTGGCGCGCTCTCCCTGGCTCTTGGTAACGCTTTTTGGGGGATTGATCAGCGCCTCCGTGATGTCCTATTTTCAGGAGATAGAGGCCCAGCTTTTGGCAATGATCGTCTTCTTTATTCCGCTGATCAATGGAATGTCAGGCAATGTGGGGATTCAGTGCAGCACGGTTTTGGTGCGCAGCATGGCCATTGGCGTGCTTTCAGCTGGAAAGCGTGGTGAGGCGGTACTCAAAGAGGTGATGATCGGCTTGATGACCGGCACTAGCTTTGGGGCACTCTGCGGTGTGATTGTCTACTTTTTGATGGCGCTTGGTCTTGGTGACTTCCACGGCGGTGCTCTGCAGCTGGGTGTGATGGTGGCATCGGGTGTCTTTAGTGCCTCTTTGACGGCGACGACGCTAGGGGTAGCCTCACCCTTCTTTTTTGCTCGAATTGGAGTCGATCCAGCGATTGCCTCTGGTCCTATCGTTACTGCTTTCAATGACATCATGTCGATGATTACATTTTTTCTTATAGCTGGTATCATCCACTCTGTATTCTTTATATAGGAGAGATGATGGACGACGAGAGATTGCGTAGAGCGAAGAAGCGGGTGGCTAAGCTGCGCTCATTTTATTCAAATTTGATCACTTTTGTGCTGGTCAATGTGGTGCTTTTGGTGATTAATCTAATTGCCGATCCACAGCAGCTCTGGTTTTACTGGGTGACCCTGATTTGGGGAGCGGTCTTGGTAATCCAGGCGATTAATACCTTTACGATTCGCGACAGCTTTTTGGGTGATGAGTGGGAAAAAAACCAGCTCAAGAAGATGATGGATGATGATGAAGAGGATGAAGAGGAGTAGTCTCAAGGGCTGCCACTGAACAACAGGGAGTGTAAAATTTAGGGCAAGAGAAGTTCTAATAGCTTTTTGTTAGCCTTCTGCTGCGTCGATGTTGGAGGGTTCTCTACCTCAGGCGCTCCCTTTTCTTTTTTACCACTGCTCTTGTCCCAGGGGAAGGGATAGACTGTAGGAGGCGGCGTTGGCTCCTCACCAAGTGCTGAGATCACCTGCTCCAAAATGCCTCCCACAATGTAGCCTGGAGGGCCTCCAGCGAGCCTGGCAATCAAGATGCCGATCCGTGTATAGGCGGAGCTCCAGTCCAGCTCAACTGCATCAGCCTTTCCACGCATCTTCACTTGGAACATATCCTTCTTGCTCAAACCAAGTATCTTAAAGCGTTGTTTCAACGTTTTAGAGTCAATTCCAAGTGTCATCCACACCTTCTGCTTGATCAAATCAATACGGCCCCAAAGCGCGATGTGCACATCTTTATGAAGCAAGATGTCAAAGCGCTCATGGTAGAGCACACCATTTTTAAGGCTGAAGAAAACTGGTGTGAACCAGGCGCGCATCAATTTGTCCTTCGGCGGCTTGGCCTTTAGGAATTTCATTAGCTCTTCGACAGCGCCGCCATTTTTGACAAAGATCTTGCCCACATCGATAACAGCTTTCTCAATTGTCAGCTCCTTGAAGGACCATGGAATGGGGAAGGAAAAGCCATCTGGATCAATGAAGATGCGAATGGGGTGTTTTGATCTCGCTCCCTGCACAATCATTGGATTGATGTCTGTGATGAAGTGCTCGGAGATAGCCCCCGTAAAGGTGATCTCCGCCTTAAGAATATCACGCAGCAAGATGCGGTCATCCTCCAGCTGCAGAGGAAAGGAGCCTTTGAAGTTAGAGGCGTGGATTTCAAGTGAGATGGGGCCGCTATTTTCTGAGATCTGTGCCTGCATCTGGGCATCAAGACGATCGCCCATGATCGCCTCAGCCTTCTGGCGGAAGATGGGGTTGAGCGGAATAATACCCAAAATCTGGTGGACGGGGATTTGCGTGAGATCAAAGCCGCCTGAAAGAGCGAGAGGCTCGCTGCTCCACAAGTTGAGGAGGTCGACCTCAGCAGTGAAATGTCCCTTAGATGAGAGCTCTCCATACAGGTTGGAGTGGATTTTGCGAGAGAAGTTTTCTCCAAAAATGCCACCCTCAATCTTCTCGATGGTGAAGCTATCGCCAGTTTCTGGGTTTTTGAAGGCAAGGGGAGCAATGGAGATAGTGCCAACTAGACCGCTTCTACAGACAAAGCTTTTAACACTGTCTGGAAATTCACTGGGGCAGTGAATACTTTCGATCTCAATATCGAGAGCGGAGTCTCTTTGCAGCTTGTAGTTCATCGACTCGCCCTTGGAGAGAATCTGCGCTAGCGCCTCATAGCGCTCATCTGTGATTTCCCAATGGATGTGACCAGGCGTTTTTTGGGTGATTTGGAAGGTGGGATCGACTGCAATTGCCAGCTTCGTGCTAAATCCGGGAGCCTTGGCGTCGAGATCAAGCACAAAGCGTGTCTGCTTTTGAGGAGCGTAATCAAGTGTAGCTTTGAGGGTGACCCACGGTCCTATTAGGGTAACAAGATCGATATGCTCTGGTGTGAAGAGGTCCAAAACTGCACTGGGGAAGTGCTCCAACTTTCCCTGGAAATTGATTGCTGCCCTCGAATAGTCGATGCGGTTGTTCTGAATGAAGTTGCGCACCGTGCAGGTGGCATCCACCTCTTTTTTTCCATCCGCCTCAAAGGAGCTTTTGGTTTTGACCACCAGCTTATTCTTCGCGCCATCGAGGTTGACGGAAAAGCTGCCCTCTTTGAATTTGGCATCGGCGTAGTGCTGATTGAGGGGAAGGCCTAGAAGCTCACCCTTGCCCTCAACCTTGACATAGTCAAAAGAGAAAGGGGTGCCCTTTTTGCCCAGCTGACCCTCCACCTTGGTTGCGATCACATCGTTGTTAATCTGCCCCTCAAAGGTAGAAATAGAGAGGATCCGCTTAACCATCTCCGCCTTACCGTGGAAGGCAAAGCTGGTCTTTTCCCCCAAAGTCTCCTTCATACCACCAGTAAAGCGGCGCGTTCCATCCAAATTGAAGGTAAGATCAGAGAGCTTTTTGCCTACAATCTCACCTGAGAAATCGGTCATGAAGGAGTTGATCGCTACCTCAGAGTGGAGCCCCTTCTCATCTGAATAGTTTCCCTTGATGTCGATGCCGATGCTGTCACCAAAGAATTGAGTTAGGGCAGAGGCCTCTTCAAAGGCGAGCTCCACCAAGCTAAATGGGAAGCCATCAGCGTGGATGTGGTAGCTTGCCACATCATTCTTGAATTGTACCTCAGCCTGCAGCTGAGACTTCTCCTTGCCCACAATCTCGCCTGACAGCTTGATGGTGGTACCGTCGTGACTTTCAAAACTGCCATGCAGCTGATTGATTGAGTAGTGCTCCAGCTTCACATGCAGAAGCTCCGCTCTTTCGAGGTTCACATGTGCCTCAATCAAACTCTGCTTCCAATCCAAGGAGAGGGGAATCTCGCCCTTGGTGATGTCAAAGAGAAGCGTTGTGCGCTCTGCTAGCTGCCAACTCTCTTTTAGATCAGAGCTAACGAGTTCGCTGAAAAAGGCGGGAGTAATCACAAATTTTAGCGCGGAGGCGGGATCGATTACAAAGCGCTCACCCTCTATCTTGCCCTGCACCTCTCCATTAAGCAGTCGGCTGGTTACCTTAGCAGAAACAGCGCCATTTTGACTCTCAATCTTGATGTCGATCTTCTCTCCCACCATCTTGGTATAGACCTCGCTATCTGTGAGCTGGTCCAAAATAGCAACAGGGAAGTTGTCGATTTGTGCCAAAATATGGCGCTTGTCTGCAAGCGAGCCACTCGCTAGAATCTGCCCAGTCACCCCGCCCTCTTTTGTCGTTGCCTTCAGATGAAAGAGTTTTTTGTGTGGGTCGTAGTCGAGGTTAAGATCGTTGATGGTGATCTCCTCAAGATAGGGGCCGGAAAAGCGCACCTGCCCCTCTTCTAACAGCAATCTCCCTCTTAGGTGAGGCCAGTGGGATTTAGTTCCCTTCTTGGGTTTCTTCGCTAAGCTTTTCTCTAAGTTGGAGTGTCCACCCTGTGTGCGTTCTAAAAGAAGGGAAGGACGCATTACAGTCGTCGAGCCATAGCTATGTCGATTGAAGATCAGAGTAAAGAGAGAGGTGTTAGTCGAGAGGCTTTCAACAGAGGCGATTGTCACACCCCTTTGATCTGTCAGCTTGAGATTTTTCGCCTTCTGAGGACCTCTCCAAGAGAGATGAAGCTCCTCTACCCTGAGCTCACCGGAAATCCCACTATTGATCCAAGAGACAAGAAGATCCTTGCCGCGATCTGTGGAGAGAATTGTGGGTAAAAAGGCTAAGATTGCCACCACAAGACAGAAGAATCCTAGCCAAAACCACCTCATCCAATATCCTTGATTTTTAGGTTGGCAGGTGAGTTTCGAACCTCCCCCTCGGCATCAAAATATTCTAAGATCCTCTCCACATCATCCCCCTCAGGAAGAGGAATCTCCTCACCTTTGTGCGAAATCATATCAAGAACGTCTTTTATTGTCAGCATGTCAATGTCTCTAGATGGCTGAAATCCACTGGCTTGACCAGTTCCACGTCTAACTTGAGAGAGTACTCCAGATTCAATCAGGTGGTAGGCAAGTCTGCTTACCAGAGGAAGGGGGATGATCAACTCATTCGCCAGCTCCACAGCAGTGGGTGCCTCCTCGGCATTGGCAAAGCGCTTGACCACCATCTGAGTGATACGCAGACAGAGAATGTGGCGGAAATGGTGGGAAAGATGGACATCTTGCGTCATGAACTCGTAGGCATTGACGTTTTGGAAGGCAAAGGTCATTTTTGCTCCCATCAAGACGATTACCCAGCTAATATAGAGCCAGATCAAGAAAAGAGGTAGTGCTGCCAGTGTTCCGTAGACGGCGCTGTAGCTGGCGACTCCAACCTGGAAGTAGATATAAGCCCACTGGACAATTTGGTAGATCAGCGAGGTGATACAGCCTGCCCAAAAAGCTGCCATGAAATTGACTCTTACACTCGGGATGAAGATATAGATGAAGGTAAAGAGAATCCAGAGCAGAAAGAAGGGAATTAGGTTGAGAAGCGGCGTGAGCAGATGGAAGACTGGAGAGGTTTGAGCTAGAGCTGCCACAGCTGTGGAAAAGTAGGCCGTTAGGCTGATCGAGATCAAAACGAAGATGGGGCAGATGAAAAAGAGCGCCATGTAGTCTGAAAAGCGTCTCGCAAATGACCTGGTGCTCTTCACCTCCCAGATACGATTCATCGTCAGCTCCAGATGACTCAAGATGCGCAGGCCAGCCCAAAGAAGCAGAACCAGCCCTGTTCCCATTACAACACCCTCACCTCCCTGGGTAAGAGACTCTCTGGCAAATATAGAGAGCTTGTCCACAATGGCTTGCTGCTTGTCAAAGCTCTTGATTAACCACTCTTGAAAAACCTTCTGAAGCAAAAATCCGCGCGCCAAACCAAAGAAGAAGGTCAAAATAGGCACTGTAGAAAGCAGAGAGTAGAAGGTCAAAGAGGAGGCGCCAACCTGTACCTGACTCTTGGTGAATCCCTCACCAATCAGGATTAACAATCGTAAAACTCGCACACCCAATGCTTTGGGTTTGCTTAGGTTCTCCGTGCGGATGCGCCACACGCCGTGGCTGAAAAAGTCTCCCTTCTTTCTCACATTATTAGTTTAAAACAATTATAATTTAATTGCTTTAACTGTGAGGAAAAGGGGGAATTCTTTTCGTGCAAAATTCTCCATTTTCGCATTTTTGCCACTGCTTTTCTTTGGTGAGATCCACTCCTCAAGCAGTTGAATAGCGAAACCCGCATCATTCAGCCACTTAGAAAAACTGCCGATGGGATGATGGAAGCTCCATGTAGTCTCAGACTTCTGTCCTTTAGAAGGTTGCATCTGAATAGGAATTTTTAAGGGGGAGAGGTAGCGATTGACGCGGCGGTACTGCAGCTTCTGCTTTTCGTCCATCTCCCAATGGGTTTGGCGAGGGATACGGAAAGCTGGGTGGTTGAGAACCATGATGAAGCTGCCGCCCTGCTTTATGTTATCAGACGCATTCTGAATGGCCTTTTCTGGCATTTCAAGGTTTTGCATACACAAGATGGCGGTAACGTGTGAAAATTTCCCAATTTTGAGCGGTTCACAGATATCAGCGAGGGTGAAGAAGTTACCTCGTTTGCGTGCCTCTTTGATGAGTCCCTTGCCGAGATCGACACCGTGGTATTTGACTCCTTTGGGAAGGGTATCGAAAAGTACGCCCTGTCCGCAGCCAAGATCGAGAAGGCTGTCGCCCTTTTTACAGTCTAAGAGGGGGAGTAGCTGAGGCCAGATGACCTCTTGGTGGAAGAGGTGGCCCTTTTTTCCGACAAGTTGGTTATACCAGTTGCTGACTTGACCCCAATCGCTTGAATTGGGCGAGGATTTCTTTGAATTCATCTGCTTGTGATCCTAGCTCTTGAAGGTGCGAATCACCCTGTTTGGCAAGAGTATCGAATATTTTGGTTGTTCTTTCAAGTAGAGATTCATATCCAGCCTTGATTTTCTTCTGGCTTTCAACCAATCCCTGTAGTTCAGGGAGGGTGGTCTCAGCAGTAGCAATATCAGCGCGTAGGCGAGCCCAGCCTTCGCACGCTTTGCGGTACTCTTCCGGATTAATTGGTTCTAGAGCTTCGATGATGCGGTCGCGAATGCTTCCTAGTTCATCTCTTTCGGTTTCAAATCCGAGCAAGACGGCGCGTAGTTGGTCGAGGTTTCCAGAGCCATCTTGGATCTGCCGCGCCATGTGGTCGAGGGCGACCTGCAGCTGTGTGGATCGCTGCTGTAGTGTTTGATTCAAACTTTCGGCTCGTTCCAGCTGTTGCTCTCTTCTTGTTGCCGCCTCTTGCATCTGTACGACCTGTCCATCCAGCTGCTCCCGGGTCTGCTCCAACTGTTCATTTTGACCCTGTAGACGCACAGTTTCTGATCCCAGATCGCGCACCTGCCGTTTCAATTCGATATTAGATTGCTTGAACTCTTCGCTGCTTTGATGGAGGCTTTTGAGGTCGCGATATTGATGGCCCAGATAGATGAGGTAGATTGAAGAGAGAGCGCCGCAACCAAAGGGAATACAGAGGTAGGTGTTACGTTTGATTAGGCAGTAGGCGATGGCAACAACACTGGCAGTCAGTGTGATGATACCAGGAGCCATGCGCCAGCTGGGGCAGATCTCTCTGCCCTGTAGTGTGCTACTCCTATTTTTGCCTGTTTGGCCGCAACAACAGGGCAGTTTAATGCACTCAATCATGAGTACTTTTATGAATTTCTTGACGGATTTCAGTCAAGACTTCGAGCTGCCAGTTTGGCTTACGCAGCGCATAAATAGTGACGGGGATCAAGCAGCTTAGCAAGATACCACCAACGACTAAAAATTCATAAGTTGGGACCGATGAGATCGCATATTGGAATGTTGGAGGAATAAAGCTCACAAAAAGAGCAAAGAAGCTTGCCAACATTCCTATAGTGGCAATGATCCAAATACCGGGCTTGCCGCCAGGGACGCGGTAGACACGTTTTACATTGGGCTTTCTGTAACGTAGCACTAATCCAGAGATAAGCAGCAATACATACATGATCAGGTACATTTGAGCAGATAGAGCGCTCAAGATCCAGTAGGAGACACTCACATTGGGAAGAAAGAGGAATAGAAGTGCTGTACAGGTGACAACAACTGCTTGGAAGAGCATCAAGTTGACTGGTGTTTGATGACGGTTCAACTTGTGAAAAATAGGTGGCAGACAGCCATGTTCAGTTGTTACAAAAAGACCCTTAACCCCGGCAATCGCCCAAGCATTTAACTCACCCAAAGCGCCAGCTACAGTGAAAATAGCAATAACAGGAGTCATCCACCCTAGATGCATCTTGTCAAAAAAGGTGCGGAAGGCATCAAGCAGGCCAGAAACGAGGTTGATATGTTCACGTGGAATCACAATAGCGATAGCTAGGGAGCCCAAAATCAGAATACCCAGAGTGAATAGGGCAGCAACCAAAATGGCGCGCGGATAGCTACGCTGTGGGTTTTTTACCTCTCTTGCCAAGTTGGCGTTGGCCTCAAGGCCGGAGAGAGCTAGAAACATTCCAGCAAGAAAGACGAGATGCGAGAAGTGGGAGAAGTCAGGAATAAGAGCGCCCCAGCTGGCATCCATCGCAATCGGTTGGCCACTCAAAACCCAGATAAGAGCAAGCGCAATCAAGATAACACCAGGAAAAATAGCTCCGATGATAACACAGATAGTACTGACTAGTGCAGATGTCTTGACACCGAAGAAGTTTAGGAAGGTAACACCCCAAAAACCGATCAGAATAACACTGAGTAGATAGACCTTATTTTGGGCGAGAGCTGGATTGAAGACGTAGGCGATTCCAGCACCAATGAAGGCGAGCATAGCAGGATACCAGGTCATATTGTGGAACCACTGCATCCAGATAGCAAAAAAGCCCCAGCGATCGCCCAGAGCCTCCCTCACCCAGACATAGACACCGCCCGCCTTAGGCCAGCCAGAGGCAAGCTCTGCTGAAACTAGCGCGTAGGGGATCATGAAACAGATCGCCGCTGCAATATAAAAGAAGATGGAGCCGAGTCCATAGCTTGCGGTCAGCGGAAGGTTTCGAAGTGAAATAACAACGGCTAGCGAAAGCATAGCCAGCACAAACACATTGAGTTTGCGCTGCGGGGTGGGTTGATGTGCTACCATAGTGGCGGACTATAATCGATTTTTGATGAAAAATCAAGCGATCGTAATCTCGGGATCGAGATAGATGTCCTGCACCAGGTTGATTAGCTCAACACCTTCCTTCAATGGCTTTTGGAATGCTTTGCGTCCCATGATCAAGCCACAACCACCCGCTCTCTTGTTAATCACAGCTGTGCGTGCTGCCGCTGCAAAGTCATCCTTTCCAGCAGGGCCGCCTGAATTGATTAGAGGCACTCGGCCATAGTAGGAGTTGGCCACCTGATAGCGACATAAATCAATTGGATGGTCGCTGCAGAGCTCTGAATAGACCAAATCACTCGTTTTGCCAAATTTGAGCTCCTTGTAGCCGCCATTGCATGTAGGCAATTTTTGCTTCACAATGTCTGCTCCAAGGGTTGCCCCTAGATGATTAGCCTGACCGGTTAGATCAGCTGCATCGTGAAAATCTTGCTTACTCGTTTTGAAGGCGGGGTTGCGTAAGTAGCACCATAAGATGGTAGCAAGACCAAGGTCGTGAGCCTGTGCAAAGGCGCGGCTCACCTCCTGAATTTGACGCGAACTCTCTGAAGATCCAAAGTAGATGGTCGCTCCAACTGCCACAGCACCCATGTCAGCCGCCTCTTTGATTGTCGCAAAAGAAATCTGATCAAATGTATTTGGGTAGGAGAGCATCTCATTGTGGTTGAATTTCATGATGAAGGGCAGCTTATGCGCATACTTTCTTGAGAGGAGACTCAAGACACCATAGGTAGAGGCGACACCATTACAGCCGCCCTCGATGGCTAATTTGATGATATTCTCGTTGTCAAAGTAGGCGGGGTTAGGAGCAAAAGATGCTGCGGCAGAGTGCTCTACTCCTTGGTCGACCGGCAAAATGGAGAGAAAGCCAGTTTCAGCAAGGCGGCCCGATGAAAAAAGACGTTGCAAGTTAGCCATAACTCTATTGTTGCGATCAGAGGGTCCCAATATAGTTTCGACCCAGTCGCTATTTGGGGCGTGGACTCTCTCTTTAGGAATGCCTTTACAGGTATGGGTGAGAAGGGAGTTAGCTTCATTGCCAAGTAATTTTTCAAGTCGAGAGTGGGTCGTTGCTGTCATATTCGCTCCTTGTTTCGCCCACGATTGTCTACATGCATTCTTTTTTATACAAACAATTTTGGGTGATTTGCTATACTCGTCATCTATGTTTCACGTAAAAACCAAAAAATTATCCAAGTGGTATGGATCCCAAAAAGCGCTGCAAAGCATTGATTTGGAGGTACAGGCTGGTTCTATCTATGGAATTATTGGTTTTTCCGGTGCAGGTAAGTCGACGCTATTGCGCTGCCTGGTTGGATTGGAAGAGCCGACTGAGGGCTCAGTTGAGGTGAGTGGAGAGATTGGTATGATCTTCCAGCACTTTAATCTCTTTGGCCATTTAACAGCTGTTGACAATGTTCTGTTTGCAAATCCAGACAGGAAAAGAGCGTTTGAACTGCTCAAGCAAGTTGGATTAGAGGGCTTAGAACAGCTCTACCCAGCGCAGATGAGTGGTGGACAAAAGCAGCGTGTGGCAATTGCGAGGGCGCTTGCAAATCATCCCAAGGTACTCTTTTGTGATGAGGCTACCTCTGCTCTTGATCCTGAAACAACCCAAAGTATTTTGGAGCTACTGCTCAATCTGAATCAGGAGCTAGGATTGACTATTGTCTTGATTACCCACGAGATGGAGGTGGTCAAATCGATCTGCCATGAGGTGGCAGTATTGGATGGGGGAGAGGTTGTAGAAAAGGGTGCCGTGGCAGATCTATTTGCTACGCCAAAACATCCCACAACACGCCGCTTTTTGGAGACGATCCGTCATGAGAGTCAGTTTGAGACAAAAGGGGAACTATTGCGCTTGCTTTTTCGACAACAGACAGCTGGAAAGCCGATTATCTCACAGCTCGTGCGAGAGTCTAATGCTGATATCAATATCTTGCTCGGTGGTATCGATGTGCTTAAAGAGGAGACGATTGGAACTCTGTTAGTTGAGGTAACAGGAAGTTATGAGCAGCGGCAGAAGGTGCATGAGCTGTTGAAGAAGCTGGAGGTGAGCTATGAATTTGCTTCTTAAGGCTACCTTGGATACGCTCTATATGGTGGTCACATCTGGGCTCTTCGCCCTTTTGATTGGACTTCCTCTTGGTGTGCTGCTCACGTTGACAGCTCCTGGAGGTTTGCGCTCCTGCTCTTGGTTCTACCGCCTCTTGGCTTTTATTGTGAATGTAGGCCGCTCAATTCCATTTGCCATTCTTATTGTTGCCATCTTTCCCTTCACAAGAGTGATTGTAGGAACGAGTATTGGGACCACCGCCTCAATCGTTCCGCTTACGATCACAGCAGCGCCCTTCTTGGCGCGTGTGATAGAGGATGCACTCAAAGGGGTGAGCCGTGGTAGTATTGAGGCGGCGCTTGTGATGCGCACCAAGCTTTCCAAGATTGTTTGGCGTGTACTTTTGCCTGAGGCTCTGCCTGCCATTGTAGAGGCTGTTACGCTTACGTTGGTAACGCTTATTGGCTATAGCGCTATGGCTGGCCTAGTTGGCGGTGGAGGACTTGGCAAGGTAGCGATTCAATATGGCTACCAGCGCTTTGATGGTAAGTTGATGTTGATCACGCTTATTTTGCTGCTTCTTCTCGTCTGGCTCTTCCAATGGCTCGGCTCTGCTATTAGTTTTGCAATTCGAAAAAAGAGGGGACTCAAATGAGAAGGCTTTGCCTACTATTACTGCTAATATCCTGCAGTAGGAGGTGTCCAGAGGTCAAAGTAGCCGCCACATCTGTGCCGCAAGCGGAGATCTTGCAAGAGGCAAATCGCATGCTGATAGAACAGCAGAAGTGTCCCGTCAAGATTGTGGAGGTCGATGACTATGCCATTCCCAACAGGCTACTTGCAGAAAAGCAGGTAGATGCCAATTATTTTCAGCACAAGCCCTTCTTAGATCTCCAAAAGGAGCAGTTTGGCTACAAGTTTGAAGTATTGACGACTGTCCATATTGAACCAATGGGCATCTATTCGACTCAGATTAGCTCTCTTGAAGAGCTGCCAGATTGTGCTAAGGTGGCTGTTCCAAATGACCCAACCAATGAGAAGAGGGCTCTGCTCTTGCTTCAAGAGCAGGGATTGATTCAACTTAATGATACCGCCTATCCAACTAGCTGTGACATTGTGGAAAATCCCAAAAACCTCCAAATAGAAGAACTGGACGCCCCCCTGCTCCCAAGAATGTTATCAGACGCAATCATTGCTGTGATTCCAGCAAACTTTGCATTGATGGCACATATTGATCCCCATTCAGCACTCATAAGTGAAAGAGGTGATTCCCCCTATGCCAATATTGTAGTAGTCAGAGAAGGAGAGAGTCGTATCGAGATCACAAACCTATCTAAGGTGCTCAACTCCAAAGAGATGTCAAAATATATTCGAGTGAAGTACAAAGGGGCTGTTCTTCCAACGCATTAGTTGTTATAGTAGAAGGAAATAGGAGGTAGAGATGTCTGCAAATATTCCCCCACAGCGTCATGTGAATTTATCCCCATCTCAGCAAAAGGAGCTGGGTCAGAAGTTGGATGAGCTTGGCGTTCATATTGATCCCAAAGAGTTGAAAACGATGAGTATGGATCAGCTTCAGAAGAAGTTGATTCAAGCAGGCAAGCCTGAGGCTTTTGAGAAGGTAAAGATTGTGATGAAGTCATTTTCGCAAGAGGGTGCTGTGCAGTCTACTCCTGCGATGCTAAAGAGTATGCCCCCAAAGCTTGTAGAAAAGCTAGAGAAGGCTTTTATCCAGCAGTTTGGCAAGGATGAGGGGCCTGCAAAGTTCCAAGAGTTTGTGAAGAGTTTACAGCAGAGTCATCCTGATGGTAATGTTCCAACGGGACCTGCGCTTGCGAAGGAGATGGAGGCATTTTTGGTGAAGCACCATGTGCAGCCAGTTGATGCTAAGGCGATGGTTTCAGAGGTTATGATTCATGGCGAGAGTGAGGGGGGACTTGGTTCAATCTCATCTGGTGGAGCTGAGACGGAATAAAAAAAACCCTCTTTCAGGAGAAAGAGGGTTTTTTGCTTCAAAGGAAGCGAGTGGATTACTTCTTACAACCTTTGTGCAAGATCCAGTGAAAGATGATGTGGTGTACACCAGCAACACCAGTTGCAGCGTAAATTACACGCTCAACAACTGGGTTTTGGAAGAAGAAATTCACTAGATTCCAGTTGAAGAATCCAATGCATCCCCAGTTAACCGCACCAATTACGAGTAGCACACACGCTAAACATTCTAGATATTTCATTAGTATAACCCCTTATTTGTTAAGGTAGATTTCCCTCTTTTTAGCATAGAGATTTTTTTTGTACAGAAAAAAAATCACAACTTTTTTAGAAAAAGCTGTTCAATGCACACTCAATACTAGAAAGAATGATGCCATTTAGAAGAGCGTGAATACCGCCATTGATTTCGGTAGAACTTCTATGAGAGGAAGTTTAGGGAAGCTTTGATTAAGGAGACACTGAACAACTCCCGTACCAGATCTTCCAACAATCTTTCTATCGAGGTATCGTTCTCGACATGAGTAACCCACAAGGGTTTAGGCGTTTGACTCCGCATTTCCCCTCAATAGAAATCTTGCCGAAATCTCTTGTAAGGTACTTATTCAGTATCTCCTTAACTACCGTTTGCCAATCTTCACGCCGTTGCATCATTCTTGATTCACTAACACTCAAGGGGTTGGTGACAGGCCCCGAATTTTCCAGCGTCGCAAATCTTGGTAGAATCTCCAATAACCGAGTTATTCAGTATCTCCTTAAGGCCGAATGACATCGCAGATTAATAAGCTGATGGGGCTGAGTGGAATCTCCCCCTCGAGTGGGTAGATTTTCTTGCAGCTTGTGCCCTAGGGGCTGATCGCGGCCTCGCCCTTTGAAGCTCTTGAGAGTCAGTGCTCTGGGCAAGTTTTCTTATATGAGGGTAGCGACGACTGAAGGAAAAGAGGTAGCCTTTCCCAAAGGGGTTTTCATTGCACTTTTGCACAATATAGGGGAGTTGTAGTGCGAGGATATCAAAAATACGGTTAAAAACCATCTGATTAATATCAATTCGCAGCTCAATCTCAAAAATTTCGCTAGCGCTATCTCTTACTACAAGGGCCTCTTTACCAAAAAAGGATTTGATTCGGTTATAGATGTGGGCTGCATCATCAGAGAATTGGTACAATTCTATCCCTGCTTCCTTTTTGCAATAGTCAAATTGTGGGTAAGGAGTTGAAAGTTCCGTATCCAAAATGGGTCTAGTCGGGATGGTATGCTTTTGAAACCAGCTATTTGTGCTTGGTAGCTCCTCAAAAATAGGAGTATCAGCCCCAAACAGCTCGTTTGCAAAGGATTGAAAACTAGAAATGGACATCCATGGAGGGTGCGCTCGTTCTATTGTAAATGTGACAATATATTTAGGGAGGCCCTGATCAACTCCCGCAGGTTTACTCAAGTTGATTGAGCAGTCAATTTGCCAGCCCTTAGCTAACAGGCTTGATGCACTTACTGCCTTTCTTAATTTTTTAATCGTTCCGGGGAGGCTCTCTTCGCTTTTCTCTATATATAGAACCATTCTATCAGAGCTAGGGTTTTCAAGGTTTATCTCAGCTGTTTTGGTATTAAAATGCGAAAGTGTCTGCTGATAAAGCTCAAACCCAAGCGGTGAGAGCAGACCGATCTTGATAGGATTAGTAGTTAGATCTAGCTCAAAGCCCCTATCCTTCAAGAGGTGTTTGCCAGCCTGTAGTAGAGATGAATAGGGCTCTAAAGTTTCGGGATCAGCTGTGAAGGTACAGTAACGGAAAAACGCATTGTCTTCCAAGCTAGATTGTTGTAGGCAGCGCAGATCTAAATAATTGCTATTTCGTTTGAAGAATTGATCGATATACCAGTAGATGTTTTGGCTATTAGGCTCGACGGGAGTAGGGAGGCGCTTTGGTAGAGGAGGGGTGGGCTGTAGCTTAACCAAGACGTTCTGCCGGTTGGATTGTGCTGGTGTGATCTCTATACTCACTTCAAGACCGGGAAAAAGAAGGTGGGCAACAGCTTCATTTATCCTGGGCTGTAGGTGTGGTATTTTTTTAGGATTTGCAAGATTATGAAAACGCAGAAGTAGTTGGTTTGATACCGATGGAATAATAAAAGGCTTGTGGTTAGGGGAGCTGTCGGCCTTCTGATATGCATTAGTAATAGCAGTAAACAGTGCCAATCCCAGAATATTTAGCCTTAAAACAGTTATTTCAAGTGAGGATCTAGTTGAAATCTGGTAAGAGCCTTGAAGCTCCTCTCTAATCTCATCAATTGTGGAAGGGGAGATAAAATCTGTGTGGTGCACTCTAAAAGTATAAAATTGAGAAAAGGCATTATGCGAATCTTGCACATCTTTGTAACCTGTGTAGTTAGGATCCCTTCTTAGTATCTCAAAACATTTTGAACTTGCTGCATTAAATGTATACGTCATCTCTAATAAATCTCCTAAATAAAAGCCGGAACAAGTCTATTATATAGTGGTGTTTAGAACAACAAATGATTGAAAAAATAGACCATCTATTTTATAATATCTTTATGACTAAGTCAAAATTCAAGAAATTTGGCCTAACCTTTGCCCCCGATCTTGTGGTTCGTCCCTCAGACCGAGAACCCTTAAGACGTGCTTGGAAGCGCGCCTCAAAAAGTGATTTGAGGGATCCTGAGGTGAAGCGCATGGTGAGTGCTATTAAATCAAAAAAGACTGCACCTATTGAGGTTAAAGAGGTAAAGTTCAAAAAAGATCTTCAAAGAGGACTTTTTGCTGCTGCTGATATACCTAAAGGCGCAGTTATTGGTCACTATAGTGGGAAATTGATGCGCATGAGCGCGGTCAATACAGCCTCTGATTATATATTTAGTTTTTCAGAAGCTCCATACCGTAACTGGGCGATTGATGGCGAGAAGATTGGCAACTATATGAGATTCATCAATCACTCCTCGAAAATCAATATCGAGCCAGTAGAACTTTACTATGGTGGCTTGCCTCGGATTGTCTTTGTTGCCAAAAGAAAGATCAAAAAGGGCGAACAGCTCTATTACAGCTACGGTCCGGAATACTGGAAGGTTAAGGGCGTTAAGCCTGATTAATACAACATAACATAAATTATCAGACGTGAACTTTTTTCGCTAGACTATAGATTGCGAAGAGAATTCCAGCCTCCTCTTCTCTTTGCCTATTGCGGTCAGGGTGTAGAGCTAGTTTTAGCCTCTTGTCATCAAGGTCTTTTAGTAGTGTTTTAGCGCAGTTATTAGGAGCCAAAACTCTCTTTTTGAACTGGCCATATAGATCATCTGAGATATCTCTACTTAGTCGTTGTCGTGCGCTTTCTAGTTGAGTGGAGAGATTGTCTTGATTGTTTAGCACCTTTCGAAGGTTCTCCAAGCCTCCAAACTTTCCAAGTATAAATCCAAGACAACCACCAATACATAATAGGCTTGAAAGTGTTAATATACATGGTGATGCTGCAAGCCAACCAGCAGTTTTCAGACTTGTAGCATTGCCCATTATCAGTCCCCCACCAATAAGAGCTGGTGACAGCATCACAATCAAGCCAGCAGTGAGAACTAGCTTGTTGGCATTGGCAGTTGATTGCTGTTTATTGGCAAGCTTAGCCAGTGAGGCAACTACTATAATTGAGCTAGATAGCCCAACGATCAAACGTCCAGCAAGAGCTGGTTGAGTGTTGAATTTACCTGCAATGGTGAGAGTGCTAATGACAAATAGAGCCAACCAAGATATAATTTGAACGGCACTCATAGCTCCTTGTACGCTCTTTCGAATAGAGTGGTCTGGAGTTAAATGATTTGAGAAGCAACAGGATTGAGTCATGCATCCATTTTACCACAGAATCATTATTTTTTATTAGCTATATTTTGATTTTGAAATAGATCAAAGATTGCTGTTAGTGCCCATTTTTCAAGATCGCTTTTGGAACATGCGTTAGAATAAAGAGCTTCTAGCTAGATTAAAGATGGTAAAGAGGGTTCCAGCCTCCTCTGCTCTTTGATGATTGCGGTCAGGGTGTAGAGCTAGTTTTAGCCTCCTGTCATCAAGGCCTTTTAGTAGTGTTGTAGCGCAGCTATTAGGATCTAAAACTCTGCTTTTGAACTGGCCGTATAGATCATCTGAGATATCTCTACTTAGTCGTTGTCGTGCGCTTTCTAGCTGATAGTCTAGATTTTTTTGTTTTTTTCGCGCATCCAATGGGGTTTCCCAGCATCCAACAAAGCGAAAATTGCTGTTGCGAGCACACAATAGGGTTGAAGATACTAGAAGGCTTGAGGATGCTGCAAGCCAACCAACAGTTTTCACGCTTACAGCATTTCGCACTGCAAGCCCCCCACCAAAAAAAGCTGGGGCTAACATCGCTAATACGCCCATACCGAGAACTGGATTAAAGGTTTTCAATCGCTCATTTTTAGGATCAGAGAAGCAGCAAGATGCAAAAGTCAACCAAGACAAAAAAGAGACTGAATGCCCTATAGTAGCTGGTTGAGTGTTGATTTTTCCAGCAATAGCTAGAGTGCCAATGATCAATAGAGCTAAAATAGAGACGGCCTGAACTGTAGTGAGGGCTTTTTGGAAACCCTTTGAAGAAGAGCTATTCGGAGTTAACCAATTTGAGAAGCCGCAGGGTAGAGTCATGCACATATTATACCGCAAGATCATTTTTTGGAATAGCTTTCAAAGCTAGCTCGAAATACCCCCTTTTGGTAGTCTTATTTCTATGAAACCCAAAATCAGCGTTGTTTCCTCTCATTATAACGATGGGCAGTGGCTTCCCATCTCCATCGGCTCTATCCTCAATCAATCCTTCCAAGACTTTGAATTCATCATCTCTGATGACGCCTCCACAGATGAAGCGAGTCTGGAGGTCTTGCGCGAGTATGAGCGGCTCGATAGTCGCATTCGCGTTATTTACAACAAAGAAAATCGCGGTCCCGCCTGGTGCCATTGGCAAGCCTCAGAAGCTGCCTCTGGAGAATACCTCCACGGAATTGGAGCGGATGATGTGCACTACCCAGATCTTCTCACGAATGCGATCAAACACTTTGAGAAAGATCCTGAAATTGGCCTCTTTTGGACCGCCTTTGATTGGGGAACAGAAGATAATAAACAGATCGAAGATTGTGGTTTTAGCTATGATGGAAATAGCCACCTTTTAACTCCCCTACAGGCGCAAGATCGCCTGCTCAATCACGATCTGAAGACGCACGGTGCAACCAGCGTCTACAGACGCGATCTCTCTGCTAAATATGGCCACTACATCGACAAGCTCAGCTACTACTCAGATTGGTTTTTGCTCAACTTGATCCTTTTGAATCACAAGAGCGCATTTTTAGCCGAAACCAATGCCTATTTCCGTGTTAGAGATGGCAACTACAGCAATACAAATAGGCATAACAAGCGGCATAAAATGGCTGTGTATGATGCGATGTTAGAGTGGCTAGAACGCAAAGAGCACAAGCTGTACAAAAAGCAGTTTCGAAAAGCGGGTCTATTAGTGCCCATTTTTCAAGATCGCTTTTGGAGCATGCTTCTAAATCCCAAATATCTACACTACTGGCCCTATATTGCCAAGAAGTACCCTGTAGGTGAACGGATCAAACACTCTTTGACCAAGAGATTCAAGACAGCATCAAATTAAGGAGACACTGATTAACTCCCGTCCGGCATCTTCCGCCACAATTTTCGATTCGGTGTCATTCTCGCCTCGCCTAACCAGCAAGTGGTTAGCGTTCGTCTCCGAATTTAGCCGAATCAAAAATTCTGAAGAAATCTGCAAATTGACATCTTGCGACCTCTAGTATCGATCCAATCAAAAATTCTCCTTTCGTCCCAGAAGCCGCTCATGCAGCTGGTCATGCCCTTCCAATGGCTCTAAATGACTCACAAAATCGATTGAGCGTTCCAATTTCTTTTGCAAATAGCCCTCAATTTTTGTGGCGATCTCGTGAGCCTCATTTAGGCTGAGGTTTTTAGAGAATTGCAAATGCACATCAACCTGCACCCGGTTGCCACTTAGACGGTGGCGCAGGCGGTGGTAGGTAATAGCAAACTGCTCACACTGCTCATTGAGCAGCTCTACAAGCTGTTGCTGAAGATCGGGATCTGCCTTATCCATCAAGCCACTAATAGCCTTATTCACCAACTTAATCCCTGTAAAGAGAATCTGAAAAGCGATCAAGGCAGCAATTAATGGATCAAAGAGCGCGATACCAGTTACCTTGACAATCACAAGCGCTACTAATACTCCAAGGCTGGTCACAGTATCAGAAAATAGATGACTACCATTAGCAACCAAGATGAGATTGTTGAGCTGCTGTCCCCTCTTTTTTAAATAGATCGCCAAAGCTCCATTGACCAGAAAGGTAATGCTAAAGAGGCAAATGCCCACCTCTAGGTGATTGGGAGCAGATTTTGTGGTTAAAACCGCCCAGATAATTGAAAGAGCAGCCCCTAAAATCATCGCTCCCTCAAAGCCCGCAGAGAAAAAAGCGATCCGTTCATGACCATATTGATGCTCTGAATCGGCAGGTTTTTGCTCCAAAATGAGGCTAAATGTGGCAAAAGCAACAACGAATAGATGGACCAATGACTCCAAAAGATCGGCAAAAATGACTGCTGCTTGTGTTAAAAAAAATATATATAGTTTAAGTCCAAAAAGTGCAAACCCCACAAAAAGAGATAAATATATAGCAAGCCTTGCTTTTATTTTCAGGTTGGTAACTTCAAATTTTCTTTGCATTTGTCTAAAAAGCGCCCTCTTAATAACCTGTTTATACTAGACCGATGATAATACAAAACCGGAGGAATGAAAGATATGGCATCATTGTGTAAATGCGTCGCGAATTGGGGTTGCTTACCAACAGGACAGGATGTAGGCGAGAAATCAGACAGGAATTTAAGAATTAAGTATGGCGTAGGCTCTGCATTTGTGGCTCTTGCGGCTGTTGCTTTGGCAATCGGTGTAAGCGCCTTTACTGGCAGGTTGTGTGGCGCAGCAAGCGTATTGAGTCAAAATGCGCTTTGGGTCACTGTAGGAGGCGGAATTGCCCTTGCTTTAGCTCTAATAGCCTACTGCGGTACACGCTATCATGGGCATCAGCAAGAGGCGTAATAGAAAAAGCTTTTAATTGAGCTTAAACCCCACAATTTTTTATAATTGTGGGGTTTTTTAATGATGGTTGGTAGTGATGTCAGCTCTTCGTCTACTTTTCAATCTCTACCCTGGAGAGGTCAGGCGCTCTAAGCTCTTTGTCCTTTTAGGACTTTTGTGGAGTTTTGGCACCTATGGGATGTTCACCCTCTCCGAGGGTACCTTTCTTGAATATGTTGGAGCTGACTATCTTCCTGGTTGCTATGTAGCCATTGCCCTTGGTCTCTGTCTTTTCTCTTCACTACTGCTCTTCTTAATCAACAGACTACCAATGCGCCGCTTCTTTGGTGGGATTATCACCCTTTGGAGCGCTATCTTTTTTCTTTTCTATGGGCTGCATGCCTTTACAGATCTTTCCGCCTCTCCTAGCTACTGGTTTGTTTTCCGGGTAATTGGGTGGATTATGCCTATTTCTAGCTATATATGCTTCTGGTCCTTTGTAGATCAATATTTTGATCTGCAAGATGGAAAGCGCGTCTTTGCCTTTTTCAACGCCTTTTTGCTTCTGGGTGATTTTTTAGCAGCGGGTGTGATCTCCTTTGTTGTGGAATGGGTTGGCATCTCTCCTTTAATGCTACTATTTGGTACAGTCACTGCGCTTGCTCTTCCAATGATTCTGATCATCTCACGTCAGGTGAAACCCATTTTGGATGAGGATCTCGACCATCTTGACTCCCCTCCCCCTTTGAGCATGAAAAAGGGTTTTAAGGTGCTTATTGGTTCTCGATTTACACTGACTCTGCTGCTCTTTTATTTGGTTATGCAGCTACTCAATATCATTACTGAGTACAACTATATGGATGGTTTTGAGAGGGCGTTTGCTGGCCGTCATGGACATGAGCTGACTGCCTTTGTAGGGCGCTGTAGTATGTGGATCTCATTTGGCAATATGTTGGTCTGTTCATTGATCTATGGGCGGCTTGTCAAAAATATGGGGGTTAACAACATCATATTGATTGGTCCCTCTATTTTTATGGCTCTGTTTTCCTGCTGGTTTTGGAAGCAGGGGCTCTCAATTGCCATCTTTGGGATGATCTCAAGGGAGGGCATCTCTTATGTGATGGATGACAACAACCTCAATCTCCTTCTTAGTGGTGTGCCATCGAAGATCAAGAATCAGATTCGCATTACGGTAGAATCTTTCTTCGAGCCAGCAGGGATGTTGATATCAGCGTTTTTGCTCTTCTTTTTCCACCAAAAGAGTGTGATGCTTGGAGCCAGTGTGGCAGCTATCGCTTTTGTTGTGGTTCTTGTTTTGCGTTACCACTATCCAAAAGCGATTTTCCAGAATTTGATTGCCCACTCGATTCGATTTGGAAAGAAGGCGGTAGACTGGATTGGCAAAGGAGAGAGAAAGGAGGTGGAATTCCGCTTGCTTTCACATCTCAAATCTTCGCATGAAAAGAGCCAGCTGCTCGCCTTCGAATACCTACTCAAGCTGAAGGACAGAACACATTTACGTCATCTTTTGAACCATATCAATCAATTCAGTCTCCCGGGAAAGATAGAGGCAATCGAACTTCTTGGTGAGAGCTGCTTTGCCAAAGAGCCACTTGTAGTTGAGAGGCTTGAGCGTCTTCGCCGTCTACTCCCCTATCCGCAGATACGCTCTGTGATCCACCTCTACTTTGCGAGGCATGGTCTTTTTCAGCCACAGAGAGTGATGCATGATCTACATAGTGATGATATCCAATTACGCTGTGCTGCTATCTTAACAATCAAAAGTCACCCTTTTGGCCATCAGCTTCCCACCTTCTGTCAGCTGGCCGAAGAGAGGCTGGAAGAGATGCTTCAGGGAGATGAAACGCAGCTCTGCGCAGCACTCTTAATTCTTGGATTTGAAGGGAGGAAGAGTTCTATAGAGCAGCTCTTTGGATATCTGAGTCATTCGAGCTTTGCGGTGAGACGGCAAGCAGCGAAGGCGCTTAGCCAGGTCGCAGACCCTTCAGACAGTAGCATTGGAGTGAAGCTAGCTTCACGGCTCTGCTACACCCACGACCTGAAAACGCGCAGCTACTGTCTTGATGCGATTGAAAAATTTGCCAACCCAGACTCTCTAATTCCTCTACTCGCCAGTTCGATTCACTTCCGTCCTGAAGAGATCAAGAGAGTAGAATCATTTGCTCTGAACCACAGCAAACAGCTGAAGTTTCAACTGCTCGCATTACTGAAACAGAGCTCCTACCATGAGCGCTGTCGACTGCTCGCTGGTAGAATATTGGCCAAAACTCACCCCAGATTGCTCAAAGAGCAGATCAATCGCCTTGTTCAAAATGAGCTTGCACGCGCTTATGACTACTTTTTCCATGCAAAAACTGTTCAAAGACAGGTTCCACAGCAAGACCTCTCCCTATTAGAAGATGCGCTCATGACTGGCTACCATTCAGTAGTCGACTTTGTGATTCAGCTAATTGGTGCAGCAAATGAGATTACCGAGTGCGACGTGCTCACTATTAGTCTCTGGAGTAGCAATAAAAAGGTGCGCGCTCACGCAATAGAATCACTTGAAAAGGCAGCTCCTCCTCGTCTTTTTGCCATGCTGCAACCACTGATTAACGATGATGATGAGGTGAAGATTAGTAATTTCCTTAGACAGGGAGGTACGCCGCTTTGCCTGACTCAGCTATTGGATAAGATGGCAGTCAGTGCCTCACCAACAGATCGTATTATCAGCGCAGGACTCAAGACGCGACTCAACTACGCAAGAGAGAAACAGGAGAAAACTTTGGAAGAATTGGTGGCCCTATGAACGTAATTGACAAAGCCTTTTTGCTAAAAAAGACGGCGCTTTTTGAGAATCTAGACTTAGATCTACTCCTTACTCTCTCTGATAAAATGGAGTTACGCCATTTCAATGGCTCAGAGCAGATCTTCCGCAAGGGGCAAGAGGCAAGCCAAATGTATGTTGTCGTCTCTGGAGAGATCGAGGTAGACCGCTATGAAAAGCCTGAGCTGTTGCGAACAGCTGACTATTTTGGCGATGAAGCGGTATTCAACGAAAAACCGCGTCGTTATACCGCCACGTGTAGAGAAAAGGCAACCCTCCTCTCAATGACGCGCAATCACCTGCTGAGCATCATTGCGCAATGCCCCTCTGTGGCCATAGCGCTTCTTAAGAAGTATACGCTATGACTATTCAGATATGGGAGATTCAGTTCGTCGGCGCTTAGCCGAAGGCTGCATCTGGGATGGATGAGAACCTCTTCTTGGCACCTGAGTCTGAGGGAAGTCATTTTCTTGTGATGAACTTCGCTCTCTTGCTGCCCCTGTTTGAGGAATATCACTTTTTGATCCCTCTTTGTTCCCTGAGGTTTCATTATCACTACAGCTTTCAAAATCCCCTGCAAATGAGGTTGCTCCTGCAGCTGGCCGCCCTCCCCCTTCATCTTCTGACAAATCAGAAGGACTAAATAGCTGTGCATCTAGTGGAAATACAAAATCTACTTGCTGCTGAGCTGGAGCTTCTTGTTCCGAATCTGAACCTGAAGTCTCATCATAACTAAATGGCTGTGCCTGAGGTGGAAGTTCAAATGACGAACCTGCTCCTCTTTGAGAAGCCGTCAGAGATGAACCGCCAGATGCACTTTGCAAAAGAGCATTTAGTGAAAAA
>JAJACG010000007.1 GCA_022601635.1 Chlamydiales bacterium
AGGGAGTTATTCAGTGTCTCCTAGAGGAGATGCTGATTAACTACCGTTTGGCAGATTTCGTCAGAATTTTTGATTCGGTTAAATTCGGAGACGAGCGCTAACCACTTGCTGGTTAGACGAGTCGAGAATGACGCCGAATCGAAAATTGTGGCGGAAGATGCCAGACGGGAGTTATTCAGTGTCTCCTTAAGCAGCCAGCTTTCATCACAGAGGAGAACCGGGTGATATTTCCCCCATTTGCTACACCCCAACTGCCCCTCCAAAGCTTTCAAGAAAGTTTTAGGCAATTGACTATCAATACTTTGATAGTGTATAATCTTTACTCTTATGGGTAAATACACTCTTGTATTCTTACTTCTTTTTAGTTCTCTATTTGCGTTTGGCAAAAATTTTGTTGATGTAGGCAGAGGGACAATGCCTTTAGATCCAAAGAAAAAGTGTACATCTGTCAAGGTGGGCAAGCGATTTGAGAGCTATAAGAGCGGTGTGGACCTCTCTGTTTCCAACAGGATGACTGGCTCCTGCCAGCACTATCTCTCTGGCCAAGCGATTGTCACGCAGGATTTAAATGACAATGTCTATGTCGGTTTTGGGCCGGGTATTGGCTCACTTGTGGAGTATAAGAAGGGTGACTGGGGAACTGCTCAGGTAGCGACAGTTGAGGGTGTGATAGGGGTGAAGATCCCAAGCAGTGAGAAGAGTCCGGTGACATCTCACCTGGAGTTTGGTGTGACGCAGCCAACCTATGTCTTTCGCAATGGAACGAATCACAATTTGAGCCGCAAGCCATCGATGGGCCTCTCGCTCAAACTCACCTACTAAGGAGATACTGATTAACTCGGTTATTGGAGATTCTGCCAAGATTTGCAACGCTGGGAAATTCGCAATCTGATGATAACCCCTTGAGAGTTAGCGAAGGAGAGAATGGTGCAGCGGCGCAAAGATTGGTGGAAGATCTGGTTAGGCACTTATTCAGTGGCTCCCTAAGGAGATACTGAATAACTACCTTGCTAGAGATTTCGGCAAGATTTCTATCGAGGAGAAGTTCGGAGCCGAACGTCTAACCCCTTGTGGGTTAGTCGAGTCGAGAACGATGCCTCGATAGAAAGATTGGTGGAAGATCTGGTGAGGTAGTTATTCAGTAGCTCCCTAACAGAAAGCAAGTAGGACAGCCCGTAGCCCGAGATAATCTGGTGCGATCATTGATACGCGCAGCCCACTTGTGAGTTCTGTCCTCTTTACAGATCCAATTTACTTTTTTGTTGGAGCCACATTTTAGAGTATCAGAGAGAGTACCATTTCTCTCTTCATCCCACTCCTCAGCTACAGCGTGATCCTTCACATATCTAGAAGTTCCAGATCTGCCTGCACAGCTAGGACACCCCGTTGCACTGCTGGTGGTAAGGCAGCGGTGATACAGACTCGCACGCCACCTATGTGACTCATCTACAGAACAGATCCAGTGAAATTTCTTCTTTGTACCACAAGTTAGCGTCTCGGGAATAGGACCATTAGCCTCCAAGTCCCACTCTTTTGCCACCGGATGGTCCTTTAGATAGCGCTTTGCAGGCCTCGTCCCACTCTCTCTAAAACATCCACTGCAATGGGGACAGCCAGTCGCCTTATTCAACCTACATCGTGTCAGTACAGACGCCATCCAACGATGCGACGGATCTTTCGCACAGACCCACTGAAACTTCTTCTTTGTACCACAAGTTAGCGTCTGGGGAATAGGACCATTAGCCTCAAGGTCCCACTCGTTAACAACTCTATGATCTTTTAGGTAGCGCTTTTTTCTACCCCTGCAGCTGGGGCAGCTCGAGGGGGTTGTCTGTGCACAGCGGTTAATTATTTTGACCTCCCAGCGATGGGTTGGATCTTTCTTACAAATCCACCAAACTTTTTTTGAAGATCGACACAACAGCTCTCCAATTGGCCCATTTGCTTCTTCATCCCACTCCTCGCTGGCCAAATGATCCTTTAGAAGGCGCATATCTTTTTTCTTCCGCGGCCTTGCTGCTTCCTGCGGATCGGGCGAATCCGACCGCGCTCTCTTTTTTAGGCTAGCATTCGATTCAGACGCTTCTGCCTCTACACTCAACTCAAGAGCACGGGTGCGAATTGCTGTAATTTCCTGCTGCTCGAGCACCTCCCCCCACATTTGTCCCCCTAAGGGGATAGGTGAATCTCCCGCACTTGGCTCAGAAAAAGAGAATCCGCCGCTATCAAGAGCATCTCGAACAAAAGTAGTGAGATGCTCACTATTTGATACTCCTGCCCAATCCACTGGTACTCCAATAGGGAGCGGCTCCAAACTAAAGAGTCCCCGGCTAGGGGACTCACAACCACTTTCTGTATGTTGTATAGACATGTGGACTCCTTTCGCTATGTCCTTCTTTTTTTTGTTACTCGGCTCAAACCAGAGCTACTTTCTCTTTTCCTACGCCTCTCATTATAGCACTCAGGACAGCCTGTGGGCTTGATGCGCTTACACCTGTCAATAATCGCCGCCCTCCACTTCGGATGTGAGGGATCACTGCTACACTTCCAATACACCTTGCGACCAGATCCACAAGTCAGATCGGCCGGAAGAGGACCATTCTTCTTAACACACCACTCGGCAGCGACCGGATGATCTTTTACATATTTTTTTACACGAATAGTTTTAGCCTGTACTACTTCTATTGGTGTTATATCTCTGTTTGAAACATCTGTGGAAGCCAATTGCGGAGGATCAATATCCTTGAAGGGAACAGGGGGAGGAGTGGCCAAACGGTGATTGGTATCTAGAACCACTGGAACAGTTTGCACTTCCAAGGAGAGCTGTACCTCCGCCAAGAATTGGTCAAGCACCTCAGTGTCAAGGCCCTCTAAAGGAATAGCTGTAGCACAAGGAAGGTCCTCAGAATTAGTCACAAAGGGATCTAGATCTTGCACCACCTTCTGCACGCGATTAGCTTTCGGCAACTCAGGGAACAGATCATCTGCACTGCACAAACCAATAACTCCTTCATAAAAAGGCATATAAGATGGATTCATATGGAAAATATACGAAAAATTGGGATTGAAATCAATCTAAGTTTATAACTTACTATCGAGCCTTTCTTCTTCTCTTTTGATCAATAGCTTTGAAATTTAGTGAGCCACTATCCCTCCATTTTTTCGCCTATAAATCTATTTTATCTCGCTAATCTTCAGATGGAAGGAGATCATTTGCTTAGATATTTTAATAGATAGAGTGATTGGTAGCAAGAGAACTTTTTTGACATTTTGAGCAAGACCATTATTATATTTGGAAACTGCGAGGTGAAATGAAAAAACGACTATTACCATTACTACTATCAACAACTGCTTTTGCATTGCCCGTTGGCAATCCGATCGACTCCAGCCTCTATTCTGAGGGTCTATTTTTTGAGGATCTACTTTTTTGTTATGCTTCTGTTCGCGGCGGTTTTTATGGAGACTACGTCTTCAACCGCCATCTTGAAATCGATGCACCAGACAACCATAGCGATGTTCCCAAAACAACATTATTTACCAATGCTGGCTATATAGCTGTCGACTTCTTTGAGCGTTTCGACGCCTTCTTTACTTTGGGAGCAACGAACCTTGAAGCGCAGGCGCATCGCCATCAGTTGGGAACAAGCCTATCCAATAGTAATATCATGCATATTGTGACAGATACAGCCTTCTCTTGGAGCGCAGGAGCGCGCGCCACTGTGCTAGACTGGTGTGGAGTCGGTTTTGGGATTGAGTGGCAGTACTTCCGCACCACTCCAAAGCTAAAGAAGGTCTATAATGGCTCAGAGGGTCCTTTCTATCCAGTGGAACTGGAAGCGAAATACCGCGAATGGCAGATTGGTTTTGGCCCCACCTATACGGTCGAACTTGTAGAGGATGCTCTTTGGGTTGTGCCCTATGCTGCAGCTAAGTGGGCTAACTGCAAGCTGAACCTCGGCGATTTCATTCAGCTTGACGAAGGGCGCACAAACACAGAGTTTCGTCTCTTCAATATGGAGAATGAGCGCAACTGGGGCTGGGCCTTTGGTATGACGCTTCTAGGTGACCGCAAATGGACGCTCACCGGTGAGGTACGCTTCGTCGATGAGACAGCAGCGCATGTCAATACGCAGTTCAGATTCTAGATTGCTTCTTCCTTAATGTGGCCACCTCAATCAAGGATAGGATTGAGAGGGTCACAATTCCAACCACCCCAGGAACACCGATCCAGAAGAGATTGGGCGCTGTAAAGAGCAATACAGTCACTCCAGCAATCCCATTGATCGTACCATGAAAAATCGCCGGATAGATGATAGGCTTGCCTTTCGCTCTATATGCACAAAGAATCGGTGAAAGGGCCATACAAGAGAGTACCATCATCACAACACCTAAAATCGGCATATCAGGATAGTTGATTCCAAAGAGCACAATCAATGGCGCATGCCAAACACCCCATAAAAGCCCAATCAAAAGCGACGCCTTCAGAACACCGTGATGCTTCAACTTCTCCCATAAATAGCCGCGCCACATCAACTCCTCACCAAGCGCTGCAAAGAGGTTGACCGTTAAACCTGCAAGAAGTGCCATCGCAACAAAATAGAGAGAGGTAAGAAGAGTGAACAGAAGTGGAGAGAGTGCATGGAAAAATGAGGGCATTGAGTAACGAAGGTGCTCCACACCCGCAAACTGCCCAAAAGGCAGACTAACAGCTGTGATCAACAAAACAACAAAAATAGCGCGCAACCCGACTGCTAAGAAGTCAAACTTCGGCCGACAGAAGATCTGCAGCTGCATCTTCTCTCTTTTTGCAAAGATCAGAGCCAAAATACCTGGCACCCACATCATCACAATCCCAAAAATTACAAAGTAGGTCGCCTGCTTCGGCCCCACAAGCATATAAAGAATTGCTAAAAGTGCCGATATTCCGTAGAGAAGTAGATATTTCATTGCTCGCCTTAATTTTAAGGTAATTAAAACCAACTACTTATAAAAATACATTGGTTCGTTTCTGTTCATAATCGTCAGAATTTTGCATAAAGTCAAATCCTTTCTGTAGCGTAATAATTCAATAAATAACTATAATGAATCTGGAGGATGTAAGGTGAAGGTTTTAAGAGGGATCTTATTAATGACCATTTTGGTCGTACCAGCCCTGAAGCTGACAAGCAAGATTGAAGCTTCTGAAAATGAAGAGGTTGTGCAAGAAGAGGTTATAGAACCTGAGCAGCTACAGCAGCAAGAAGAGGGTGCTGGTCGGGTCTATGTCTATTATGGTACGAGTCAGCACCGCCCCTATCAGGGTCGACGCTACTACTCACATCGCAAGGGCTATCCTAATAAACCTTATTACTATAGGTACTATTACTATCCTTATCAGCGTTCTGCGCGCTACTACCAGAGGTTTTGGTAATGAAGAAGTGGCTGAGTTACTTAGGTATATTTCTATTAGCGCTTCTTTTTTTGGCGGTACCGCTGCTTTCTGATCAGGTTGTGAAGGTGGAGACGTCGGGCTCCTCAAGGGCGGTTCATCCAGCGATGTATCACTATAACTATCGCTATTATAGGCCGGTTAGGAAGGCTGGGAGCCGTCAGTGTTATTGGTACTACACCAATGGCACCTACGTATATGTGTGTAGGTAACATGCTGAGTGACTTTTGGCTGATTTCGGCACTACTTGCGAGATCTCTTGCTTGCTGTATTCAGACATACTATCTGCGCTCGAGGTTTCACAATTAGCGTCGAAATCCCCAAAATGCTCAGATAGCAGCGGGTAGAATTTTGCCTCTGTCACTGACGTAGTGGATCCCCAAGAATGCTCTGGGATGCGGGATTGCGGTAGTATTGTTGGGGGAATGCCCAGGATAGGACTCGAACCTACACACCTTACGGCACCAGAACCTAAATCTGGCGTGTCTACCAATTTCACCACCTGGGCAGATGGAGCAATTATCCTACAGCAGCGCCGCATTGCCGTCAAGGAGATACTGAGCAACTCGGTTATTGGGGATTCTGCCAAGATTTGCAACGCTGGGAAATTCGGAGTCAAACTCATAACCCCTTGAGGTTTAGAGAAGGCAAGAATGATGCAGCGGCACGAAGATTGGCGAAAAATTCAATGAGCGAGTTATTCAGTGTCTCCCGAACCACTTGCTGGTGAGTCGAGGCGAGAACAATGCCTCGATAGAAAGGTTGTCAGAAGATCGGGTGAAGGAGTTGTTCAGTATCTCCATAGAAACATTGTCAGAAGATCTGGGAAGGGAGTTATTCAGTGTCTCCCTAGGGAAACTCGAAAACTTGCGTAAAAAAGAGGTTGGTAGTACCCTGAGCACCTACTAAATGTTTTAGGGAGATATAGATGGCTTGTGACATAGCACCCGTAATGGCAATGGAAGGCGAAATGATCGAGGGTGAACTCATGCCCATCATCGAGGGAGAACTCGGTACACATACCGTCGTCATCAATGGCGAAATGATCTCCCACACCGAACTCCTCGCCCAACTCTTCGAACTCAGCGCTAAACTGCCCAACATGATTCTTGCCGCCAAAACACCTGAAGGCAAGAGTTTTGTAGCAATTACCCCTGATCAGGTGAAGCTAATGGATGAGATCCATGTGATGCTCAAAGAGCTCGAGAGGCCCACCGATAAGAAGGCACTGGAGGCTCGCCCACAGCTGGGCCGAGCTGTCCAAAAACCGCAAGTTCACCGCTCATTATTCTCCCTTGCCTCAGCAATGAATAGCGCCTCAACTCCAAAAGGCAGAACTGAGCGCGCCTCCTCCCCTATTGCACAGCCCATCACTGCGCAAGCCACCACCCCATTTTCAATTAAGAGCACACCCAAAGGGGAGACCCATTTGCGCGTTGAAGAGAGGGAAGCTGGCGGTAACGGCAAGCAGAATCAAGATGAGCAGCAGGAGCAAAAGCGCAAAGATCAGGGCTACATCAAAAAGGTGACAAAGAAGTCCGCTTCTGTTGGTACTCGCTCTGAGGAGCCGATGAGTGCCAGTGAGACTCTGGGCTCGGTTGGCAACATCTACGTCCGTTTCATGGCGCTGATGGCGCGCATTTTGGGACAAGCTGAAGCGGAGGCTCATCAGCTCTACATCAAGATTAAAGATCGCACAGACAACATCGACACCTTGAGCCTTCTTATGGCTAAGATCAACAACTCTGATAAGAGCATCGATTGGACTAACGATGAGCAGATGAAGCAGCTAGTTGACCGCGCAAGAGAGATCGGCGTCGAGCTACCCGAGGGCAAATATAAGTGGGATGAGACGGAAAAACACCTCCTCAAAGAGAACATCCAGATGCGCAAAGATAGCATGGAGAAGATCACGCAGCTTGAGAGAACTGATATGCAGCGCTACCTGCAAGAGGCATCACAGTGCCACCAGGCGCGCTCCAACGTGCTCAAGCTGCTCAAAGAGGTAATCGATACCATCGTCCACAACATGAGGCCGTAGTGAGCAAAATTGATGAGATCAAAAAGCGCGTACAACAAAATGTCGGCAAATCATTTCCCGACGATTTTGACGCCTTTGTGATCGACTTTGCCCAAAATCGACTCATGAAGAGCGAAACATTGAAAAAGGCCTTTGAGCTCACCGATTATGAGATGGAAGAGCTCTATTTAGAAGCCTATACCCTTTACGAAAATGATCTGGTTGAGGGAGCCTCTAACGCCTTCCGCTTCTTGGTTATCCTTGACCCCTTCACTCCAAGGTATTGGATGGGCCTTGGCGCCTCACTACAGCTAATCGAACAGTATGAAAAAGCACTCAAAGCGTATGCGATGGTCACCTTGATCGATCCTGAAAATCCCGCTCCCCATCTCTATGCTGCACAAATTTTAGAAAAAACGGGCCAAAGCCAGGAAGCTGAAATCGCTCTAAACCTCGCAAAAAGGAGGCAGCCATGTTAGCTCTCCCCTCTTGGTCAACAGCAGAAGTTGAAGCCCCTGAAGTTGAACGCGAATTCGAAATGCCCAAAGAGAAGGGCAAGCTTGAGTGTAGTTCCAAGCAGTATGTCTGCAAAAAAGAGACCGAGAAAGAGTCGCCCAAAATGACACGCCTAAAGCCTTCTTTCAAAAAAGAGACGAAGCGGATGACGAAAGTTCAGGTGCGACAGCTCAAGGTCACCCCACAGAAGGCGCAGCCCAAAAGTCGGCAGCTGCAACTAACAAAAATGGCAACCAGGATAATGCCGCGCGCTCTGCCCAAAAGCGACCCAAAGGGAGCTCTGCCAAAACCATTTCAGATGACAAAAAGCAGCAAAAGCAAGCCCTTTGTACCCACCAAAGCTGGTGAAAGAGCAAAAGAGTCTGTCAAAGAAAAAGCGCGCGAATCTGCCAAGCTTGCGCAAACAGAGCGCGGTGAAGCTCAGATACATGTCGCTATTCGCGACTGCCTCGATCAAGATCAAAGCAGAAAGCGCAAATGGAGCTATGAAGTTGATGATGACTTGGGAGTAGCACCGACGCCGCGCACCTTTGTTGCCACTAAAAGCTACAACTACAAATCACTTGCCCCATCTGAAGATAAACCCTTCTTGGTGCGCCCTAAGCTTGGCGTCTATGCCCTATACTACCTCTTGACCAAGATCGGGCTCGTCAGTGACTCCAAGTCGCACTTCGATACCAAACAGCAGATCCGCATCAATCAAGAAGAGACAGACCTCACTCATAAGCAGCGTCTTATTGAAATGAAAAAGGCGATTGATGAAGAAAAATCATCGCAGCGTTGGGGAGTCGCGACCCAAGTCTTCTCCTGGTTCACCAGCTTCATGGGTATTTTAACTGGCATCGCCCTGATCATGACGGGCGTTGGGGTCGTTGCCGGAGCCCTGCTACTTTGCGCTGGCCTCATCATGGTGACCAACCAGCTGATGCAGCTGACTGGCGCCTGGAGCAAAATCGCTGAAAAACTGCCAGGATCACCTGAAGAGAAGCGTAAAACTCTGGTCTGGATGCAAATCGGAATCACAGTCTTATGCTTTTTGCTCAGCGGTGCAGGCGTTGTTTTTGGAGGATTCACTCAAGTGAAGCAGGCAATGGATGCCACGCAAGCTGTCGCTGGAGGCGTCATCATGATGGGCTATGGAACAACCAGTTTCGGAGAAGGTGTGAGCAATTACCGCCATCGAAATAGAATGGCCAAGATTCGGGAGCATCAGAAAAAGTTGGCGATGCTCAAACATAGGAGAGAGGATCTACAGGAGATGGTAGAGGGAAGCGTGTCACGCATGGAGCAGCTTTTTGAAGATCTGGCCCGCCTTCTTGAATTTGAAACAGAACTATTTAGAGCAGATCAGGCGGTGATTCGATGACAGAGGTAGTACAGCCACAACAGCCACTAAATCTCCCACAGCAGATGCAAGAGTTTCACACGCCAGAAGAGATCATGGTCACTCTACTCGCGCAGACCATCATCATAACACTCTCCCGTCCAGCACCGAAGATGGAGCTGACTGAAGAGCGCCCCTTCAATATGGATGGCCCAAAAGAGAAGGAGTCTGAAAAGAGCAAGAGCAAAGAGAGACTACCGCTCAAAGGCCGCGTTATGCCACAAGAAAGCGGCAAGAGCGAAGCTCGATCTGTGGCAAGAGCGGTAAATTCCACAAATCCAGAGCGCAGTGAAAAACAGCAGCAGCCACAAGTGCAGCGTTCCACGATTCGATCTGCAGAAAAGCAGTTGGAGCGCTCTCTGCAGCAGGCAAGGGGCAGTTTTTTGCCAACAGCTGCACAGACTCGAGCCGAGCCAGCGCCTAAACCGATGATGCCACCACCACCGACAAGCAGCGCTTTTCGCAAGGAGGGAGATCGCGTTTTGGAAGAGCAGGGATCTAACAGACGCGCCCCACCGCAGGAGCAGAGGGTAACAACCCCATATAGCTCCACTCTTTTTGAGCGCAAGGTAGACAAAGATCGCGAAGAGCAAAAAGAGAAGCAGCAGTTTGCCAAGGGGCGTGCCAAAAAGATTTCCGGCTCCAAGAAGGTGGAGCGCGTGGCTCAAAATCACTTCTCCCCTCCCCCTGCCAGCGACTACGAAAGCTTCTTGCGCACCATGATGCAGGACTCTGAACTGTCAGACTATTTTGGCACGCGCGTCTCCCACTTCGATGTGATGGCACTTTTCATCGAACTGATGAAGTTGGAGGTTGAGGACAACCACAATGAACGAATCTCTCGGCTAGAAGAGCGACGCTATCAGATCGAATGGATGGAAGGCGTCGTCAAGCAGTACAAGCAGCAGGCTAAGTTCCTCCTCATTGCAGGAGTTGGTGCTGGCGTCTTAGGCGTACTCTCAGGTGCGCTCCCCATCATCGGCCATGTGAAGGGAGACTTCATCCTGAGTAAACTGGGTACGATCACTAAAAGATTTGCCAGCATGAAACGAACCAAGATGTTTGATAGCATGAGCAAGATGTGTTTCTCTATGGCGGAGATGAATAAAGCGATGGGCCAGGTCCAATCCAGCTTCTGCGATGGAGAGCGCTCCTGGGCAGAACACAAATCATCACTCCATAGAACAGATGGAGAAGAGAGTTCACGCGTCATTGAAGAACGCACTCGAGAATTCAAGACGTGGAATGATGTACTCGCGCAGCTTCTGCGCATGGAACAGGATCTTGCCCGTCAGCTCTACAGTTAAGGTAGATCTCTGTCCTGCCCCACGGAAAGCTGCCTCTGATTCTCTTCTCTACCCTATAGCGAGAGTCATAGTCACTCAAAGCAAAGCTCACCGTGATCACCTTTTGAGAGTCGAAACGCTTTGCCAGTTTGTCGATGAAATCATCTGCAAATGAGGTGCCATAAAAGTAGATGAAATCACCATCCAATTCTGTCTTCAACATATCTTCGCAGCGCAGCTCCACAGAGCTTCCAACTAAACGCGCTCTTTGAATCAGAGCCTCGCTGTTGTCCACCCCAACAACAGAACAGCCAATAAAGCGTTTGAGCCAAAAGCAGGTGCGCGCCGTACCACAGCCAAGCTCCACCAGACGGTGATGCGACAAAATACCAAACTCAGTCGCCATGCGATCCAATGTCCAGAGCGGCGTCTCCCCATATTCCTTCGTCAATTTGTAAGGACTCTTCCAAAAGTAGTGACACAATAGCTTAAAATCTGTTGAGAGAAATTTTGGGTAGTAAAAGAGCGCTGTATGGAGCAGATGAAAGAGACGGTAGAGCGTTGTACGAATATTGATCAGAAGTAACATAGTTCACCAATTCAGCGAGTCGCCAGGCATAACGGCTCGAAAGGCAAGTGGGTCGATTCCCCTCTCTTGCAAGGCGCAGTATAAATCATAAGGCGGCCTATTAGCAATCTCTACCGAAAGCCGAAAGGTCCACCAATGACCTGCCAAACTTTGCTTGGAATTGACCTCCTGATGGATCATCACAGCATCCTTAGGATTGACGTGTACAGGCCGCATAAAGCGCCTCGGCGCATAAGCGCCAATTGGTAGCAATGAGAGATCCATAGAACCGAATCTTTGACCAATCTCCTTGAAATCTTGATTGTTATAACCCGTATCCCCTGCAAAATAGATGCGCTTCCCCTCACATTCGACCACAACCCCCATCCAAAGCGTACGGTTACGATCAAAGAGTCCCCTGCCTGAAAAATGCTGCGCCGGTACCCCAGTAAATTTGAGTCCCTCATGCTCATGCTCTGACCACCACTCCAACTCCACAACATCAGCTTCAGGATATCTGCGCGTAAACCAGCGCTTCACACCGCGCGGCACCACAAAATGAATCTGAGGATAGTGACGATAGAGCCTATCTATCGTCGGAGCATCCATATGGTCATAGTGGTTGTGCGTCAAAATCACAATATCCAAATCTTCAAATTCATCCACCTCCATGGGAGGAGCATGTCTTCTTCTGGGTCCGATAAAGTTAAAAGGACTGCAGCGTTCATTCCAGATTGGATCGACTAAGATGTTCTTCCCAAAAGCGCGCACCCAAAAGGTAGAGTGGTTGATCCAAGTGGCAAGAGGCTTATCGAAGTCTACGCAATCTTGTGGATTAGGGAAGCCAAAGTCGTTGGGAGGGGGTTCAGGGGGAAAGGGATCGTTGTAGTAGCCAAAGTGCCAAAGGAGAAAGTGTGTGAATCCCCTTAGAATATGCCTTTGGTGCGGATTTTTGTAGCTTCCTAATAGTGCTTTTTTCATCGTTGCAAAGATGTGGGCAGCTGGAAGACCACGTCTTCTTGCTTGTATACCACATCTTCTACATCTGATACACCCAAAGCGCGTAGCCTGTCAATGCAGCGCTGCACAATTTCTTCAGGGGTCGAAGCACCAGCACTCAGGCCTATTGTTTCAACACATTCTAGCCAAGTGGGATCAATGTCATCAGGATGGTTGATCAAATAGGCAGGAACCGAGCGATTTCTTGCCGCCTCAACCAGCCTATTTGAGTTAGAACTGGTCGGATCACCCACAACAAGCACCAAATCTGTATCACCTGAAATGTGGCGCAGCGCCATCTGCCTATTAGTCGTCGCATAGCAGATTGAAGAACTCGGCAGCGTCTCAATCTTTGGAAAGCGCTTTTTGAGCCTTTTGACAATTCCCTCAACATCATCCAAAGAGAGCGTCGTCTGCGTCAAGTAGGCCAACTCCGCATCCTCTGCAAAATCGAGAGCCTCTACATCACTCTCACTCTCCACAATCGTCGTCTGATCTGGTACTTCACCCGCAGTCCCAATCGTCTCCACATGATTCTTATGCCCAATCAAGATCACATGCTTCCCTTTGCCTGCAAAACGCTTCGCAGCTGAATGCACCTTGGTCACCAAACCACACGTCGCATCAATCTCAATCAAGCCGCGCTCTTTCGCCTCTACCCTGACCTGAGGAGAAACGCCATGCGCTGAATAGACCAGCCGCTCTCCCCTTGGAACCTCCACAAGATCTTCAATGAAAATCGCACCCATATCGCGCAATCTATTGACCACATGACGATTATGCACAATCTCATGTTTGACATAGATAGGTGCGCCATAGAGCTCAATTGCGCGCTCTACAATTTCAATGGCACGCACAACACCAGCACAAAAACCTCGAGGAGATGCAAGAAGAAGTTTCATGACTAAATCCTATATTAGATCGAGAACAGTCTCAACAATTTTGTTCACATAGCTGCCATAATTGTTTTGCAAATCGTCAGCTGTCAACTGGTATACAACATCAGGCGTCACACCCAAATTTTCCAAAGGCTTACCACTAACTGGTCTCTGCGCAATCGACGCTGTAACTGTAAAGTCGGCAACCCCAGATCTATTGGGATAGCTATTTGCTGTCACATAGCCGCCCGCTCCAGCTGTCCTTGTTCCCAAAATGGTTGCGCGCCCCGCATCTTGCAAAGCAGCAGGAAAGAAATCCCCCGCCGAAAAATCGAGCTCATTTGTCAAAACAACCACCGGTTTAGAAAAAACAGCCGCAGGATGACTCTTAATCCTATCAACACCAAATAGATGGGTTGGCTCAGTGAACGCCTTGCCAGATGACCACTGGTCCAATAGAAAGTTAGAGAAGTCGCGCATCAAGTGAACCGTCTCCATCGAAACAGGATATCCACCCAAAGTATCCCCCAAAACCTCATGCGCTTCCGAAACCGTATAAATACCCTCCAAAGACTCTAAAATGGTGAGCGCCATGTAGACCTCTTCCTGCGTCAGAAGAAGTCGATGTTTTGCTGTCGCAATCTCCTGGCCCCTAGGGGTAAGTGTCGATAGCAGCGAATAGAGATAGAAGACAGAGCCACCAGGGTTATTGAGCTGATCGATGACAAGTGCATCACTGTAGATCTGGAATCTGCGCATCAGCTGACAAAACTCCTCCGTCTCCTCTTCATCCCCCATATAGTGTGGAATGCGCACATAGGCAACTCTCTTGCCACACACCTCATAGATATGCGCATCAAAGATCGCATCACTAGCTGCTGACCAAACCCTGCGCCCTAACCCTGGAACAAAACTAACCTTTGATCCAAGCGAGTGGTGGTCAGTAGTCAATTTTGAACCAACATGAGAGCCGCGCCAATTTGAATAGACCATCATCTTCTCGAAAAAGCGCTCCTGCTCGACTGCCTTCCGAGGATTTGTACGCCAACTTGCATAGTTACTCTGCAAGGGAACAACAGGAGAGCGGTGCATCACCTTCTCAGGATAGTAGTACCACTGAACAGTCACACTTATTTCATGACCACTTCCGCGCCTTATACCCACAAGTTCCAAAGATCCAGATGGCACTGCATGACCAACCTTCGCACTGCGGCAGGTGAGCATCATCTCACAAAGACGATTGTCTGTAAGATCGACATTGTTAAAGCCCTCCTCAATGCGTAATCGAGCAACCACATCTTTGACCGGCTCACCACCAAATGAGATCAGCTCATCACCTACAGAAAAGGGAAAGCGAGAATAGGGCAGCGCAGTGCGATCAATATCAACAAAGAAATAGCGTCCCTCGGCGCCCCTCACCTCAAATGGAAGCGACGCCTCTTCTGTGGCATAAAACTGCACACCCACATGGTAATCGCCCACCTCCTGAGTAAAATGCTTCAATAGATTATGGTAACTCTTCAAATCGACCTGCTCCATAGACTCAACACCTGATATGGCCTTTCCTATCGAGTGCTCAAGGTTGAAACCAGCATACTCCTCCTTCCAACGAATCGGGGCATATTGAGCCTCAAAAACACCTTTAACAAATCTTAATTCGTCGATCAAGGATTGCTTAGGCGAGGCTGAAAGAAGTAGGGGAAACAGTAAAAATAGGGCGATTTTTTTCTTCATAGGGGAGCTATTGTAATCTCATCTAATCTTAATATACAAACGGGAAATCACCCTTTACAGAAACTTCAATTTTATGCTACTATACCTGTATGACAATAGATGGGTTCGACCAAACAACCGAGATACCACCTGATATATTTGAACTCGTTACGAGTGGCTTTGACTGCAATCAATTAGCCAAGCTAAGAGCTGTCTCAAAGCAGTGGAAAGGCCTCATAGATGAACTATATGGAGCGCGTTTGGCAAAGCCAAGATCTATCTTTACTCGTTTGAGCAGAAACCCTTTGACGTTAGCTCTTCCGCAGCATGTACATATGGAGGTGGTGCAGGCGATTCAATTTGGACGCTCTTGGGCTGTACAAGGCACACAAAATACCTGCTATTCTATTTCAGACTCAGGTAACAGCTGGTTAGGAGTGGGTACCATCCATTCTCTTGATCCTGAAACGCTCATTTTTAAAGAGGAAACTACACTCAAATTGATGCGTGATGAATCGACTTTTGAGATAGCTGCGCGCCAGTTTGAAACTGCAGGCGGTAAACTTCTAGTTAGCTCTAACCGTCGAGCACTTGTCTATGATCGAAGTGCCGAGATTGTTACTCAAGTAGATGGTGTAAGCAAATGCACACTCTCGCCTTCTGGAGAACTTGTTTATGAACAGGTTCTGGAGCAAGAAACATTCATTATACAGGGAGATGAACGCCTTGGGAGGTTAGAGGGTCGTGAACGTCTTCTAGGAGCTGATGAACAGGGCGTTTTGATCGGCCATGGAAATGCCTTGAGCAGGCTCAATAAAGCTGGAGAGCGCATAACACTTACGCCTCCGGAAGAGTGGCTTGCAATCAAAACAGATGCAACTAGAGGCCAGGCAAAGGTCAAGTGTATTGGTGATCAATGCATATTCTATACAAAGGAGGGTGACACAACAAAGACTTCCTATATGGGACGCGAGTTCAATAGCAATGGTAGATCTTCTCCTGAAATTGTAGATGGCTCACTGTTTGTCCCCAACGAAGATACTTTACATGTTATTGACCAAGATTTTACGATTATATTTAATCGATTCTCTAAAACCCCAAAACTTTCCAAGGGAAGCGTGGTGACTGCAACATCTGCAGAGCTTAATATATTTAGTTTTACATAATTCCTTGCTGAATTTACACTATCTTCATGACCATTAACACAACAGCTGGAACTGTTGCCTACCTTGACACTAAAGGTAGCAATCACCCCCTTCTTTTGATTCATCGCAACTCTGGGTGCAAGGAGCTATTCCAACATCAGGTTGATGGACTAAAGAACCGCTTCCGAATCATCACTTTTGATCTTCCAGGCCATGGTAAGAGTGAGGCAGCAGAAAGCTATTCGATTCCCCTCTTTGCTGATGTTGCTATGCAAGTAGCTAATCACCTAGAACTAAAACGTTACGCTGTTGTTGGTTGGGAGCTTGGTGGCCACATTGCACTTGAAATGCTACACAAAGCAGCTCCGATCAGCAAGCTGATGCTCGTTTCTACTGTTCCGATTGAATTCTCAGCACAGGGAATATCCAAGGGATACAAGCTCAATAGGAGAGACTATGAGTTATTGCAAAAGGACACTTTTTCAAAAGTGGAGGCCGCTGAGTATTTGGAAGATCTTAATAAGACTTGGATGGTGGATGCCGCTATGAAGGTTGATTCCAAAATGCGTCCTCAGCTCTTCCAATCAATGAAAGATGGTAGGAGTGAGATAGCAACGGTGCAGGAGCATAGCGATAAGATACATCTCATTTTTGGTCAGAAAGATCGCAAGTGGGATTTTGGCCATGTGACGGCAATCCGTGGTACTACCCCCCTCACTTCAATTGAGGGGGGTATCAACACACCATGGACTAATAGTGAGATATTCAACGAAGCGCTCTCTATGTTTCTTGAACAATAAAGATACGAAGGCTAGAATCGCGCGCAATGCGAAAACTACTCTGTCTACTCCTGCTCACAGCTTGCAGCGGGACTTCTAATCCCAAACAGTGTTTGCGCCTCAACTTTCATAGTGAACCAGCCTCTTTAGATCCCCGCTTTGTGCGTGACATTCCCACTATGACTACATCGAAGATGCTCTATGATGGCCTGATGCGTATGAGTGATCAAGGCCCCGAGCTCTCGCTCGCCAAACGTATCAAGCAGGAGGGCAACCGATACACCTTCTTTTTGCGTGAAAGCCTTTGGAGCGATGGTCAAAGGGTGACTGCTTTTGACTTTGAGTATGCGTGGAAATCGCTACTCCATCCGCACTTTCCTGCAGAGTTTGCCTACCATCTCTTCATGATTAAGGGAGCGGAGGCGGCAAAGCGGGGAGAGATCTCGGTGCAGGATGTTGCCATCTGGGCAGAGGATGCGCTCACACTTGTAGTTGAACTCGAGCAGGAACACCCGCACTTTTTGGAGCTTGTATCGCAGCCAATATGTTACCCAGTCCCCCACATGGGAGGTGAGGCGACAAATGGCCCCTTTGAGCTGGTCCACTTTGAGCATGCAAGCGAGCTGATGGTGAAAAAGAGTTCTAACTATTGGGACAAAGAGGCTGTACATTTACAACAGATCGTTGTTTCCTTCATTGAAGATGAACATACAGAACTGAACATGTATGAGATTGGGGAACTTGATTGGGCTGGTTCACCAAACTCCAGTATCCCACCAGAAGCGCTACCTACCTTGAAGGAGCGCCCCGACTTGCACATCTCCCCTATTGCCGGTACATTTTGCTACAAATTCAACATCGAGTCAGCACCCTTTGACAATGCAAAGATGCGCAAAGCATTCGCCCTTGCAATGAATCGCAAGACATTGGTCGATCACATTCTACAAGCTAACCAACAGATTGCGCGCGGCTTGATCCCTCCCTGCATGGGACAAGATTTTGGCATCACCTTCTTGGAGCGTGAAGAGGGCAATCCCGCTCTTGCATTGCAGCTTTTTGAGGAGGCTCTGGCAGAGGAGGGATTGACGCGCGAAACGCTACCGCCGATCACACTGAGCTTCAGTCGCAGTGAAAAGACACAGAAAACAGCACAGGCTGTTCAGCAGCAATGGAACAAACTCTTTGATGTTAAGGTCAACTTGCAGAGCTTTGAGTGGAATATCTTTATCGACAAGCTGGCAAAGCGCGACTACCAGGTAGCAGGCAAGGGAATTGTGAGTGATCTGCTCGATCCCAAAAGCTTTTTGGATCACTACAAGGAGCGCAATGACAGCAATAACGAGACGGGCTGGGAGAGTGACACCTATCAGGCGCTGCTTGAAGAGGCGGATCAATCGATGAACAACCGGGAACACTATTTGCGGCGAGCAGAGCAGATCTTGCTTAGCGACATGCCGCTTGTGCCGCTCTACCACTCTACTGCTTGCTACTTAAAAAGCGAAAGCCTCCATGAGGTCTACCTTTCTGAGCTCTGTGATCTCGACTTCAAGTATGCCTTTATCAAATAAAAAATCTTTTATAGAATAGAAATGTGAGGTGTTCCTTTCTTGTTTTCACCATTTTTTTGGCGGGCTGTTCGACCTACATGCCTGATCCACCCTGTCCGCCGCCGCCATCTGCGCGCGCGCCGAATACTAACTCCTACAATCCTCTTGGCCCCACTATCTGTCCTATCCTCCCTCCTGAGAATAAAACACTCACCTTGGCTGAGGTTGTCGACATCGCTCTTCTCAACTCTCCACGCACACGTGAAAAATGGTATTCTGCCAAGATTGCAGCTGCCAAGCTAGGGGCGGCAAGGGGTGCCTTCTTGCCCTCTGTCGACTTTGTTGGAACCTGGCTACGCAACCAATTTTCCACTGTCGATTTGGGCGTGCCTTTTACAAATGATATGAAGGAGGTAAGCTTTGGCTTTCAAGCCAACTACCTACTATTGGAATTTGGCTGGCGAAACGCTGAGCTCAATATGGCCCTTGCTGCATTAGAGGCGGCAAACTGGACCTACAACTGGGAAATTCAAGGTGTGATGATTTCAGCTATCACCGCCTACTATGATTATATCAATACAGAGGCAGTTCTAGAAGCTGATATCGCTTCGATGGAGGATTATAAACGCACACTCAAAGCGGCAACTGGTTTGACAGAGGTAGGATTGAACTCGATCTCCGACCTCCTGCAAGCAGAGACGCAGCTTGTAGAACAGATCATTCAGGTTGAGAAGGATCAAGGCTATGTTCAAGTAGCGATGGCCACATTAGCGCAAGCGCTCAACCTCTCACCTGATACTGAGTTGAAGGTAAGGCCGCTGCCTGGATATGTTCCACTAAAGCGCATTGCTGAGGATATGGAGCAGCTGATGACTCTAGCGAAACAGAATCGCGATGATTTGAAAGCGATGCGAGCGACAGTTTTGCGTAGCCAGTCTCAGATTCGCGCCTCTAGAGCTAAGCTATTGCCGAGGATTACGACAAATGTTGCTGGTTCGCTCTTCTCTTTGGACAATCTGCGCTTTTTGGAAAACTACACAGCGGAATTTGATCTTAAGGTTCCGCTCTTTCAGAGATTTGAGGCGATCAATGAGCTTCGAGGAGCTCAAGCAAGACTGTTGGAGCAACAAGCTGTATTGGATGATGATGAGATTAAAGCCTTTTTAGCTGTTGTAACAGATTATTATGATTTCGTTGCCAATAGTGAAGTTTTGAAGTACAGTGAGGAATTTGTTGAGGTCGCGCTCAAGGGCCAAAAATCTGCACTTGCCAACTACAAGCTTGGCTTGACAGACATCACGGCTGTAACGGTGGCCAACAATTCGCTCAACCAAGCGAGGAAACAGTTAGCAGATGCGAAAACCAACTACCTCACATCGATTGCCAACCTGGCTTACCATACAGGGGGCCTCAAGCCATGCGACGAAGATGGCAATCGTCCTGGCTCTTTCTTGCTTGTCGATACTGAGTAGCTGCTCGAAAAAAGAAGAACCAAAAGAGCTCTCCTTTCCCGTTGATATTGCCGAGGTTTTGCAGATGGATGTTCCCATCTATCTCAAGGGTATTGGCACCTTAGAGGCCTCCTCTGTCGTCTATATCAGACCTCAGGTGAGTGGAATTTTGACTGACGTTCTCTATGAAGAGGGCAGCTTTGTCAAAAAAGATGATCTTCTCATCACGATTGACAGCCGGATGTATGAGGCTAACTTGGAGATAGCAAGAGCGATGCTCAGCTCTGAGGAGGCGGACTACAGACTCAACTATGACATCACAAGGCGTATGGCTAATCTGGTTGGGGAGAACTATGTGAGTGAGGTGGAGTATGAAAAGAGCCTCACTAGGCTTGAGGGCTCTCACGCCAATATTGAGAAGACGCACGCTGAAATCAAAAAGGCTGAGATCGATCTCAGCTACACGCAGATCTACTCCCCTATCAGTGGCTATATTGGTGAAAAGCACTTTGATAAAGGCAACTATGTGACGCCGGGTGATCACCACGCATTGGTTGTGATCAATAAGGTCACGCCACTAGAAGTGGCATTTTCTCTGCCCTCCACCTATCTGGATCAGCTGCGTGAAAAACAAAAAGAGCGTCCTCTCTACTTGATGTGTGAAAGGGCATCCAAGGGAAAGCCTATTGATGGCGTTCTTGACTTCATCGATAATGAGGTGAATAAACACACAGGGATGATTCCGCTCAAAGGTATCATTCCTAATAAGGATGAGCGTGGCTGGCCGGGTGAATTTGTCCGCGTTCATCTGCTCCTTGAGACTTTGGAAAATGCCACTGTAGTTCCAACAGAAGCAATTGTCATTGGACAGGATGAGGATTTTGTCTGGGTGGTCAATGAAGAGACTATGCGCGTTGAGCTGCGTTCAATCAAAAAGGTGATGGAGTTTGAACATGTCACTGTGGTCGAAAGTGGTGTGAAAAAAGATGAAGTCGTTGTAATTGATGGGCAGCTTAACTTGACTCCTGATGCGCTTGTGCACACACCCAAAGGGAAGGTAGACGGATGAATCTCTCGGCGCCTTTCATCAAGCGTCCGGTGATGACCATCTTGGTGATGAGCACCTTGATGGTATTTGGTCTCTTTGCCTACAAAACTCTTCCAATCAGCGACCTTCCCAATATCGAATATCCCACCGTAACTGTCAGCGCCTCACAGCCGGGAGGTAGCCCCGACTATATGGCAGATCTAGTGGCAACACCGCTTGAGCGCAATTTAGCCAAAATATCTGGTCTCAATACGATGACTTCGACCAACTGCAATGGATCGAGCTTCATTGTGATGAACTTTGATCTCAACAGCGATGTTAACGCTAAAGAGGTAGAGGTAGAAGCAGCGATCTCTGAGACGCTTCCCAATTTACCTCCCCTTCCTAACAACCCTACTTTCAATCGCTATAATCCAACAGACACGCCGATCATCTTTCTGCTGCTCACTTCAAAAACAGCCTCCATTGCGGAGCTCTATGACTATGGGCACAATGTTCTTTCTCAACCTCTTTCTATGATCAATGGCGTCTCTCAGGTCAAGATCTACGGCATTCCCTATGCTGTGCGTGTGCAGCTCGATCCGATGAAGATGATGGCGCACAATGTCGACTTCAACCAGGTCAAGCGCGCGCTTATTTCCGCCAACCCCAACCTGCCTTCAGGAAAGTTACGCGGTCTCTATTACAACTACATCTTGGAGTCACATGGACAGCTAAGTAGTGGTGCTGGCTACGATCAGGTGATTGTACAGGAATCAGAGGGCACACCTCTTTATATCAGTGATATAGCGGATGCCAAAAGCGCTCTGCGCGTCCGTGATCCATTCTACCGCTATGAGACAAGCGATACTTCCCAAAACATGGTTATTTTGGCTATTTCCCGTCTGGCTGATTCCAATACACTCGATATTGCGGAGGAGGTTTTCGCTAGGCTGCCGACGCTTTCTGCTAGCATCCCCAAATCGATCACACTCGACAAGTTTTTTGATAAAGCTGAGGCGATTGTTGCCTCGATTCAGGAGGTAAAGGAGACGCTGGTCATCGCGCTTGTGCTGGTTGTAATTGTGATCTTCCTCTACTTGGGCCGTTTTTTTGATGCGTTGATTCCAAGCATTGTCCTTCCGATGACTATCCTAACCACATTCATCATCATGAAGTTTTGCGGCTTCAACCTCGATATCCTCTCACTTTTGGCTCTCACTTTGGGGATCGGTTTCATTGTGGATGATGCTGTGGTGGTATTGGAAAATATAGTGCGTCACCTGGAGATGGGTAAGTCGCCCTACTCTGCTGCGATGGATGGTTCGAAGCAGATTTCGACCACTGTGCTTTCGATGACCTTGGCACTCTCCGCAGTCTTTATTCCCTTTATCTGGATGGAGGGAATGCTGGGGCGCATCTTCCGCGAATTCTCTGTTACTATTGTAGCAGCTATTTTGTGCTCAGGTGTGATCGCTTTAACGCTCAATCCGATGCTCTGTAGCCGTCTGATGAAGCCAAAAAAGAGCAAAAAGCGCAACCTATCTCAGCGCTGCAATGACAAAGCGGTTGAGGTCTATTCCTTCTTGCTAGAGCACAGTATTCGTTGGAAGAAGACAACGGTTTCGGTCGGCATTGCCTCAATTGCTTGTACCTTTTTGATGCTCAAGGTGCTTCCGCTTGATTTCTTACCCAACTCCAATATGAGTATTGTTTCGGGGCTGGTCAATATGCAGCAGGGTGCGAGCAAGAGTTATGGCATCCAGCATCTGCGAGAGGTGGCTGATCATCTAAGAAAGAGTCCTTTACAGGAGCGCTTTATGGTTGCAGGTGGCTCGCCTAATGATGACCAGGGTGTGATTTACGCTATCTTGCCACCAGCTGGCAAGCGGCCCTCTGCAACGCGTGTAGCGCAGCACTATATGGAGGAGCTGTCACAGATTGTGGGTGTGCAGGCCTTTTTCCGTCCCTTCCCGCTGATCAATTTGGCAATTGGTGGTGGTGGAAGCTTGGGCAGCTACCAATACATTTTGTATAGCAATGACAAGACAAAGCTCTATGCTGGAGCGCAGCATATGGTGAAGCAGATGCAGAATCTGCCTGATATCACTGGTGTGAATAGCAATCTGCGCATGCAAAACCCGCAGCTCAATGTCTCTTTTGACCGCGATCGTGCTGGGCTCTATGGCATCACTGTGCAGGAGATTGAGTCAACTTTGCAAGCAGCCTATGCGGGTGGTCGCATCTCGACATTTAGTAAGGGAGCTGATCTTTATGATCTGATCATGGAGGTGCAGCCTGGGTATAATTTGACCACCTCAGATCTCGATCTGCTCTATATCAAATCGAATACGACAGGTGAGATGGTGCCGATCTCCTCATTGGCGAGCTGGGAGAGGGTTGTGGGTCCCTCTGCTGTGAACCACTACAACACCTTCAACTCGGTGATCATCTCTTTCAGTTTGGCAAAGGGAGGTTCTTTGGGGCCTGCACTTGAGAAGATTCAGCAGATTGCTGATGAGGAGCTGCCCGCTGATGTGATTGGTCAGGTGGAGGGTGCAGGCAAGGCCTTTAAGTCGACGTTTAAGTCACTGCGCTGGCTGATTCTTCTTTCTGTCTTTGTGATCTATATCATTTTGGGTATTCTCTATGAGAGCTTCATCCATCCGATTACAATTTTATCTGCGCTCCCTGTAGCAACGCTTGGTGGTCTTTTGACGCTTTGGCTCTTTGGTCAGCCGCTCTCGCTCTTTTCTGCGGTTGGTATGATTGTATTGATTGGAATTGTGCAGAAAAATGGAATCATGCTGGTTGACTTTGCTCTGGAATATTTGGAGCAGCCGGGCGTTTCAGCTCAAGAGGCCATTATTGAGGCGTGCCGTGTGCGCTTTAGGCCGATTATTATGACAACATTGGCGGCGATGCTAGGTGCACTGCCGATTGCGATTGGAATTGGTCACAATGGTGATATCAATAGACCTCTTGGATTGGTGGTAGTGGGTGGTCTACTCTTTTCTCAGCTGATCACTCTCTTTGTGACACCAGTTGTCTTCCTTTACATGCAAAAGCTGCGCACAATAAAGAAGTAATCTAGGCAGTGTTGTAATCAGCCGAGCTGATCGCCGCATTCACTCCCTCAATAAAATCCTCCTTCGAAAGCGCTATAGGAGGCAGATCAAGTGAGTTAAAACAGGTGTGCAGCTCAAAAACGCTGCGCCATCCCATGCGCACCTTCAACTTAAGCCCAGCTACCAATGTCCGATTGCCCGTTAGCGCAAAGAGAAACTGCTGCCTCCACTCCAAACTAGAATCCGCAATCATCTCACCCAGCCAATCAGCCCGCATGCCTATCCCATCAAACAAAATTGCTTCAAGCAGCGCCTCCTTTGAGCAGGCTACCCCTTGAAAATGTTCTCGAAGATTCTCTTTTGCTTTAAAAAGTAGTTTTGTCTCATCGAAAAGCCCCTCATAAAAGTTGCGCACCGCTAACAGCTGCGGAGCCAAATAGTCCGACGCCTCAGCATAGGGAGTCCCCTCTCCTGCCACCTCTACCAGCCTGCTCTTTTCTGCTTGATTGGCAACCAGGTGAATTAGTCTATAGAAGCGCTCACAAAAGAGCTCTCCCACCAAAAAGCGATCGATGCGAGTGCTATTTCTTTTCTCCAAATGGCTATACAGCCTCCCCATATTCAAGAGCGCATGAGTCTCATGACTCTGCTCCGCAAAAGGCATTCCCTCACTGTTGAGCTTGATAAATCCCTTTGCCACAAGAGCGGCAGAAAGCGTTGTTAGATACTGCTTTGTTATCCCCCCTAAGTCAATGGCCTCTGGGTTGTTCAAAAGCTCAACACGGCGAGGAACACCTGATTCAGCCAATCGCTCAAGATGAGCAAGAGGCTGTTTTTCAACATCTTCTAGGGTTACACTAAAACCGGATGCAGAAGGTCTAGATTGACGAAACCCGAGGTTTGGCAATGTAGGGGCCGAATCGAGAATATCCCTTACATCAGTAGAGGCATGCGTTCTCGCAGATGCAAGTGCTGATTCATAGATAGGACCACTTCGCAGTACTGCCTCCAGAAGATCAGCATAACCTCCAGATGCTGCGTGCAGCGCAACCCTGCCACGCATACTAGTCGATAGCTCCCCATTTGCTATTAATGTGGTTAAAATTCGGCGATCTCCCAATGATAAAGCTCTATCGACACATTCATTGAGACAATCACTCGAGATCGTTCTTTCCTCTGAAAGCAAGAAGGCGACAAGAGCAGATTGATGGTTCTCAATAGCTTTTTTAACAGCCCTCTCAAGATCCTCTCTTGAAATTGTTCGATCATCTGCAAGCAGCATCTCTACAGCCTCACACTGATAAAATAGCAACTCGCACATACCTAAAACCATCTGCCCTAACAGATCAGCTGGTATTAAGGGCTGCCAACGTAGTAGCTGCGAGGCAATCCGCCGCCTCTTTTCCTTTAAAGCGGTATATACAGCTTTTGCACATGTAGATCCTGAAATAGCCTGCCTCGCGCAAAGAAAGTTGATTGCATCAAGATGGCCTCTGTGCACCGCCGCTATCACCGCTCCTTCATGGCTCTCACAAGGAACAGTTCGCACCAAATTGTAGACATATTCTAGAAGCTCAACATTCCCACTAGAAGCTGCACTTTCTATTACCCTAGAAAAGCAATCCTGAGAAAGAGTGGGGCCATCAGATAGCAGGAATTTCACGATCTCTAGCTGTCCCTGGGAAGCAGCAGCTACCAACCAACTATCAAGAACTCGTACATTCACAACCTCATTGGCTGCAGCTACCACCACCCTGTTCCCGACATTTATCCCGATCTTTTCATGGACAGCAATCCTCTGAACTACAGGCAAATGTCCCTCTTCTGAAGCAAGCCTTCCCCCCTCCTCTCTTATCATCCACATTGAGGGCGCCTCGACCATCGGTGTGAAGTAATCCAATAGCGGCAGATCTCCCAGGGTACAGGCAGAATAATAACAGTTCCGATATGATTCCAGTGATACTCGCTTCGATTTCGAGAGTAATAGCTCTACCAACTTCAAGCTACCTGCAGCAGCGGCTGCTTCTACCGCCTCCTCCAAATTTGGTAGTTCTGCAGGCTGCTTAGTGAGAAGAAATTCCACGCACTGTATCCATCCCCCTCTTGCCGCCATTTTTACTGCAGCCAGCCACTTATCTGTTGACAAGTGAGCGATTGCGAAGAGATAGCGCACCACCTTAAGGTGTCCCTCTTGAACAGATAGATTTAGAGCAACAGCTAGCTCTTCTCTCTTAATCATACGATCACCTGAGAGCAGAAGCTGCACAATTTCTAGTTCTCCCGCACCGGCGGCATTTTGAACAGATTCGGCTAGAGCTTTTTGGCTAATTTCACGACCCGAACCCAATATCAGCTCTACAGCCGCCCTCTTCCCGTTTTGTGCCGCGCGAGAAAGAGACCAACCCTTAGCTATTAGATGATCCGAAGAGAGTAAAAATTCTATGATATCTAGATGCTCTTCGGCACTAGCATGATAAAGAGCTCTGGAATAATTCAATGCTGAATTGGAAAAAGCAGATTTCAGGACCTTTAAACACTGAAGATGCCCCCTTTTTGCAGCAAGTGCGAGAGCATCACGCAGTCCATAACATGAGGCGTTGTTCTCTTTATATGTGACCAAGAGCTCCAAAACTTCCGAATGCCCATTTTCAGCAGCCAATCCCATTGAGCGTCCCACTCTTCTATCATCTGCATATCTATCCTGTTGAAGCAAAAATCGGACTGTTTCAGTAAAGCCCATTTCTGCTGCAGCGGCTATCGCGCCATTATAGGTGTTACAACCAATCAACAGATGATCAAATAGCTGGCGCACACACTCTGTTTGTCCATTTGCAGCAGCAGAAAGAATAGCTGTACCGCGCACTACATCGAAATCCTCATCCTCATCGACAAGAAGCCTTTCCTCAAACCTAAAGACTAATCGATATTTTCCTTGCATAGCAGCGCGTCTGACGGCCTCTCGAATTACAAAAAAGGAAATCGCCTCCGGCTTTTCTAAAAGAGCTAAAACGGCCTCCTCATCTTGATCTGAGCAGGCGATCCAAAGATCGAGTGCAAAAAGAACCCTCTGATGCCTCTTCGGAATAACCCGCTTTATTTTATGCAGATCCAACTCATCCAGCACCTCTTCCTGCAAGCAAAGCGCCTTTTGGCAGATCAGAGCTCTTGCCAGAGTCATCTCATAGTTCCCACCATTAGGCAGGCCATTTCTAACAAGGTCATCTACTACCCATTGACTGATCGTATGATCAACAAGATAAAGGTATTGCACGACAGCAAAGTGCCCTCTATTAGAGGCTAGATCCATCGCAAGTATCTGATCCTTCTTAGAGATTGTACAATGATCTACCAAAGCGCGCACAACATCCAAGTAACCCGCCTCTGCATACTGAACAACACGCATTCCAACAATTTCGCTTTCGATCTCCCTATTCTTCAAGATCTCAACTATTAGCGCGATATCACCTCTGTCAGCAGCTAGTTCAATTGCATGAATCAGCCCAAATTCAGCAATTGGATAGCCGCTTGTTAGCCAAAAGCTGACCATCTCTTTTTGAACGCCACTCACCAGCTCTTGGAAAACCCACGCTGCATCCCAGGGGTCAATCCCCTCTCCGCTCTCTGCTAAAAGCTGTAAAGCCTCTACTTGACCATGCAAAGAGGCCTGTCTCACTGCATCTGACAGAATGAGAATGATACAGTTATCCAAAAGAAACTCGATCACTGCTAAGTGACCAAAAACGCACGCCTCTCTTAGAGGCACTTCAAAATCAAGCTCCTTTGCGTAGGGAAATAGGAAGCGTAGCAGCTGCAGATCTCCTCTTTTTGCAGCATCCGTTACAGCTTCTTGCAAATCACGACTACTTACTCTCTTACCATCTCGGAGCGCTTCGACCAGAGTTTGGATCTCAAATCCCAATACTTCACTCACAACCTGCTGTATGCGCTCATCAGACTCAGTAGCAGCGCTGCACGTGACTCGATCAGGATCAAGAGTGTCACTCTGCTCATGAGCAGCACCCCTAAGAGCCGCAGGGGGCGGCTTCGACTCTACATCAACACTGCTGTCCGAAGAATATTGATATGATGTGACAGTCGGCGCTACGGCCATACACAAACCCCTCGTATTAAAAAGGTGGTATGATAGCCGTCTAGAATTATAAAGTCTATTTAAATAGGGGGAGCATGAGCATGTAGGTGGCAAAGCCTGCAAAATAGCCAATTAGGGCCATCCAGCCCACTTTCTTCGCATACCAGAAGAAATCCACCTTCTCCATGCTCATGAAGACAACACCGGCTGCTGAACCAATGATCAAGATGCTACCCCCTGTACCTGCTGAGTAAGCGATCAGCTGCCAGAGTGGATCATTGACTGGGTAGGTTGCCATGTCATACATGCCCATTGTAGCAGCTACAAGCGGTACATTGTCTACAATGCTGGAAATCAGACCTATGATCATCGCCACCCAATTCTGATTGGGAACGATGCTCTCTAACAGCTCAGCAAAATGTTTCAGCAGCCCAGCAGATCCTAAAGCGTCGATTGCCAGTAGAATACCGAGGAAGAAGAAGATCCCCGAGATGTCAATCTTGGTCAGTACATGCAAGACGCGCAGATGCCAGCGCTCCTCCCCATGGCGCAGATGGATGATATCGGTGAGGAGCCAGATGATACCGAGGCCCAGGAGCGCTCCCATAAATGGAGGTACATGGAGCACAGCTTTCCAGACCGGAATCATGATCAAAGAGAGTAGACCGAGCCAAAAAACACGCTTTGCACCGGGCTCCATCTCGATTAATTTGAAGCTGCCCTCAACCTTCTCATTCTCCCCCTTGATCATGAAGGTGGCAAGCAAGCCGGAGACCAGCGTGCAGACCACACTTGGAATAAAGAGAGTTTTGATGATCTCAAAGGTGGTGATCTTGTCATGGATCCAGAGCATGGTGGTGGTCACATCACCAATCGGGGTCCAAGCTCCACCCGCATTGACCGCAATCACAATCACAGAGCCGATCAGCCAGCGCTCTTTAGTATTGGGAATCATCTTTCTAAGAAGGGAGATAACCACAATCATCGAGGTTAGATTGTCCAAAACAGCGGACATAAAGAAAGAGACGATGATCAAGAACCAGAGCATCTTCCGTCTAGAAGAGGTGTAAATCACATCGGTGATCATCTTGAAGCCGTGATGAGAATCGATCATTTCTACAATGACCATCACACCTAATAAGAAGAAGATGATCTGCGCCACTTCATAGATCTGTTCCGCCATAGCGCTGGCGGAGATCATGGTCTGGCTTTCAGCAAAGAAGATAAGCCAGCAGACAACTCCCATGACCAAAGCAACGGCGGCTTTGTTCACATGGAGAAATTTATCGAATATAATTGCCAGATAACCAAGGGCAAAGAAGATCAAAAGTTCCAAATGCAACATAGGTGGGACTATACACGAACAGTAACCCATTGACAACTCTATTGATTTCTTAGAAAATAGATGAGTAGTCATGGAAGAGCAGAGATCATTCCTGAATCAAATCAAAGCATTTATCCCCAAGTCAATACAATGCTTGCGGGAAGGCTATTCGCTGTCTGCCTTTTCCAAAGATCTTTTTGCTGGGCTCAATGTCGCCGTTTTAGCCTTTCCGCTCGCCCTTGCCGTTGCAATCGGTGCTGGAATTGCCCCAGAGCAGGGCCTCTTCACCGCGATCGTCGCCGGCTTCCTCATTTCCATGCTGGGCGGAAGTCGTGTGCAAGTGGGCGGTCCAACCACAACTTTGATCGTTGTACTCTACGGTATTATGCTGCGCCACGGCTTTGAGGGGATGCTGATGGCTACCTTCATGGCGGGTGTCATTCTCATTCTCTTTGGCTTGGCAGGATTGGGCACCTATATCAAGTATATCCCCTACCCCGTTGTTACTGGTTTGACGACTGGCATTGCTGTCTCTCTTTTCTCCTCTCAGCTCAAGGATTTATTTGGCCTTCAGATGGGTTCTATCCCTGCTGATTTTGTCTCAAAATGGCAAGCATATTGGCAGCACATCAATACGATTAATCCAAACGCCATCTGTATCTCACTCTCTACTATTGGTTTGATGATCTACCTGCGGCGGCGCCATCCACGACTACCTTCCGCTTTGATTGCGCTTTGCTCAGCGGCGCTGATCACCTGGTTTTTCAAGGTGGATGTGCATACGATTGGTTCCGTCTATGGTGAGCTGCCGCACACACTGCCACGCCCTAGCTTCCCCCACCTTGCCTTTGGCAACTGCCTTGCTCTAATTCCTGATGCCTTGACCATTGCCATTCTTTTAGGAATCGAGTCACTACTATCAGCCGTTGTAGCTGAGGGTATGACTGGCTGGCGCCACCAATCAAACTGTGAGCTTGTCGCTCAAGGATTTGCTAATATCTGTTCCTCGCTATTTGGTGGTGTTCCCGCCTCTGGGTCGATTTCCCGCACAGCTGTCAGTGTGAAGAGTGGCGCCAGCACGCCGATCGCGGGAATGACACATGCTGCTGTGATTTTCGGTATGCTCTACTTCTTTGCCCCCCTGATGGCGCGGATTCCCCTTGCAGCGCTTGCTGCGGTCTTGGTGATGATGGCGTGGACGATGAGTGAGATTCATCACTTTATGCATCTCTTTACAGCTCCCAAAAGAGATGTTTTGGTCCTTCTGACCGTTTTCATGCTGACTGTCTTGATTAATTTGACTGCCGCTGTGCAAGTTGGGATGATCTTGGCGGCATTTATGTTCATGAAGCAGATGAGCGATCTCTCCGATGTGGTCTCTGTTGCTTCACTTGAAGAGAGAGAGGGAGATAATCAAGATCTTAGCTCCGAAAGCATTCCCGAAGGGGTTGAGGTGTATGAGATCAACGGCCCCTTCTTCTTTGGAGTGGCTGATCGACTCAAGAACTTGATGAACGCCTTTTCTAAACCACCCAAGGTCTTTATTTTGAGGATGCGCCGCGTCCCTACGATTGATGCCTCCGGCATGCATGCACTGGAAGAGTTTTACTCTGAGTGCCATAGACAGGGAACCGTACTTCTTTTGGCTGGTGTGAAGAAGAATCCACTGGCGGATTTGCGTCGCTTTCATTTGGATGAGTTGATAGGTGAGGATCATATTTTTGCTCATATCAATTCGGCGATGGAATTTTCTTATGAGCTGATCAGAATTGAGAAGTTCAAGCAGGCGATGGCCTAGTGGCATACAGGTTTAGCCCATCAGCAAAACCCAATGGATCTGGAGTTAACCACCTACCCTGATCAGGTGAGTAATAACGCTTACCAAAGTAAACCAAATCCCCCTCTTGCCTTTTTGAAGCAAACCGCCAAGGAGAGAGGTTACCTGTAGTCAACTCCTCACCAAAAGCCGTATAGGCATACTCCTCTATCAGATTGCCATCTAG
>JAJACG010000008.1 GCA_022601635.1 Chlamydiales bacterium
AGTCCTCTCCCTAGTATATTAAGATTCTGCAAAGTCAAAGGCAAATTCTTGCTCTTCTTCATCAACAAACTTTTTGACGTTGATGTGAGTCTCAAAGCCTGTTCCTCCAGGGATCATGTGACCCATGATCACATTCTCCTTGAAGCCGAGCAGATAGTCCGTCTTCCCAGCACAGGCTGCCTCAGTCAAGACACGTGTGGTGTCTTGGAAGGAGGCTGCTGAGATGAAGGATTCCGTTCCAAGAGAGGCCTTGGTGATACCAAGGAGTACTGGAGCCGCCTGAGCTGGCTTACCACCCTCTTCGATCGTTCTGCGGTTCTCTTTGTAGAACTGCTTCTTATTCACCTCTTCGCCGAAGAGAAGCGTCGTATCACCTGGATCAGTGACACGCACCTTCTGCAACATCTGACGTACAATGATCTCGACGTGCTTGTCGTTAATGTCTACACCCTGGAAGCGGTAGACCTCCTGCACCTCATTCACAATGTACTTCTGAAGCTCACGAACACCGCAGATCTCCAAGATCTCATGCGGAACAACGAGACCATCAGTCAACTGCTGTCCCTTCAAGATCGAGTCTCCACGCTGAACGATCAAGTGCTTAGTCAGAGGCACTAGGTGCTCCTCTTCCATGCCAGTCGCTTCGTTTTTCACAACGACGATGCGCTTGTTCTTCTGAACACCGCGGAAGTCGATGACACCATCGATCTTTGCGATCTCAGCAGCATCTTTCGGCTTACGCGCTTCTACAAGCTCCGCTACCCTCGGTAGACCACCGGTAATATCCTTCGTCTTGATCGCGCTTCTAGGTAGACGTGCTAGCGTACGACCCGCCTTCACCTCTTCCTTCTCATCAACACCAATGATCGCTCCCGCTGGAATTGCATAGGTTCCAACTAGATCCTTCAACTCCTTGTCAGAGTAGATCGCAATCTGCGGATGCAACTCACCACGGTGCTGCTTCACAATCAATTCTACAAGACCAGTCTGAGGGTTTGTCTCCTTCTCAGTCGAAATACCCTCTACCAAATCCTCATATCTTACAAAACCTGGACGGTCACAGATAATCGGTATGTTGTGCAGCTCAATCTCAGCGATCTTACCACCCTTCTTCACCGATGCACCATCTTCTAGCAAGATCTTGGCACCAACTTCAAGTTGCGTAGACTGCAAAGGCTCAATCGACTTCGTTGAAAGAAGCTTCTTGTAGTCCTCAAGTTCACGCCCCTCATCTCGCACAACATGCACAGCGCCATTTTTGTTCAAGACAAGATGATTACCATCATCATCCAACACGGTACGAAGATCAAGGTAGACAACTACACCGTCGTCTTCCGCCTCAACCTCTGGAGAGAAGCTGGCAGACGCGATACCACCAAGGTGGAATGTTCTCATTGTCAACTGCGTTCCCGGTTCACCAATCGATTGCGCTGCAATCGTTCCAACTGATTCACCAAGACCAACCTTGCGACCATTTGCCAAGTTAATACCGTAACACTTTGCACAGATGCCGCGCTTGCTCTCACAAGTAAGCGCTGATCGAATACGTATCGTTTCAATACCTGCATCATCAATTGCTTCCGCCTGCGGTAACGTTAAAATATCTCCCGCTGAGCAGAGCTTCTTCGTGCTGTCACCCGGCTGATAGGTATCATCTGCAGCAGTACGACCGTAAATACGATCTTTAAGCGGCAGTAGCTCCTCTGTGCCCTGACGAATAGCCGAAACCTCAATCGCATTGAGCGTACCGCAATCCTCTTCCGTCACAATCACATCCTGTGCCACATCAACAAGACGTCTTGTCAAGTAACCGGAGTCAGCAGTTTTCAACGCTGTATCGGAAAGACCTTTACGCGCACCGTGTGAGGAAATTGAGTACTCAAGTACCGTCAAACCTTCACGGAAGTTAGATGTAATCGGTGATTCAATAATCTCACCAGTCGGCTTAGCCATCAATCCCCTCAAAGCACCCAACTGCTTCAACTGAGATTTGTTACCTCGCGCACCAGAATCAATCATCAAGAAGAGTGGGTTGTGGCGCGAATCTTCAACTTTCGCTACCTCTTCAACCAACTCATCTGATAGATGGTCAGAAACTTCAGTCCAAATACTAATAATCTTAGACTTACGCTCACCATCTGTGATGATACCATCTTCATACTGCTGCTTCACCTGCGCCACTTTCTTGTGCGCCTCTTCGATGATTTTGCTCTTCATTTCAGGAATGCGAACATCCTTGATACCCATAGAGACGCACGCCTTCGTTGCCTGCTGGAAGCCCATATCTTTCAGGTCATCCAAGAACTTGACAGTCGCCTCTAAACCGACCTTCTTGTAGCACTCCAAGATCAGCATACTCATCCTCTTGGAAGGCATGCTATAGTTTTGGAAGCCCAACTCCTTCGGTACGATCGTATTAAACACTACACGCCCTGGAGTTGTTTCAATAATGCCACCCTCCACACGCAGTTTGATCTGCTCATGGATGTGTAAACCACGACCCGTCTCATCAAGACGCTCTTGCTTATTACCACGCTCCTCAAAGTCAACGCGACCATCCGCTGCTGAAAGTGCCAGTAGCACCTCCTTCTCATCGCGGAAGATCTTTGTCTTCTCTGGGAAATAGACTGGATCGGCCATCAAGTAGTATAGACCAAGGGTCATATCTTTTGATGGTGTCGCAACCGGCTTTCCAGAAGAGGGCAGGAAGATGTTGTCAGGCGCCATCATCAGCACCTTAGTCTCCAACTGCGCCTCTAGAGATAGCGGCACGTGAACAGCCATTTGGTCACCATCGAAGTCGGCGTTAAAAGCAGCGCAGACTAGCGGGTGAATTCGAATCGCTTTACCTTCGATCAAGATCGGTTCAAAAGCTTGGATACCCAATCTGTGAAGAGTAGGCGCTCGGTTTAGCATAACCGGATGCCCTTTAATGATCTCTTCTAAGACATCCCAAACAACTTCATCACCGCGCTGAATCATCTTCTTAGCACTGCGAATCGTATAGACATGACCCAAATCTTTCAAACGCTTCACAATAAAGGGTTCAAACAGTTCAAGTGCCATCTCTTTTGGTAGACCGCATTGATTAAACTTCAGCTCAGGTCCCACAATAATTACAGAACGTCCAGAGTAGTCGACACGCTTACCAAGCAGGTTTTGTCTGAAACGACCATTCTTACCCTTCAACATCTCTGAGAGAGATTTCAGTGGTCTGTTTCCTGCGCCCATGACAGGATGGCCATGACGACCATTGTCAAATAGAGCGTCAACCGCCTCTTGAAGCATACGCTTCTCGTTGCGCACAATCACCTCAGGTGTCTTGAGACGCAAGATCGCTTTGAGACGGTTGTTTCTGTTGATCACACGTCTGTAGAGATCATTCAAGTCAGATGTAGCGAAGCGGCCACCATCAAGAGGTACCAAAGGACGTAGATCTGGCGGAATCACAGGAACAGAACCAAGAACCATCCAATCCGGATTGTTAGTTGAGCTCACAAAGCCCTCAACAATCTTCAATCTCTTCGCCAGTTTCATACGCGCTTGCATCGACTTAGTGCGACGCAGCTTATCTTTGAGTTCTACAAGCAGCGTGGAAAGATCTTCTGTGCGTAGGAGCTCAGCAATCGCCTCACCACCCATCATCGCTTTGAAGGCATCTTTGCCCCATTTCTCAACAGCTTCACGGTATTCAACATCATTGAGGCGCTGCTTCTTCTCTAGATCTGTGCTTCCCCCATCTGTTACGATGTACTCTTCGTAGTAGATGACACGCTCCAAATCGCCAGCAGACATGCCCAAAACATTTCCAATGCGCGACGGCATAGTCTTAAAGAACCAGATGTGTACCACAGGTACTGCAAGCTCAATATGTGCCATGCGCTCACGACGCACTTTCGATAGTGTAACTTCAACACCGCAACGATCGCAGACGATGCCTTTGTGCTTAATCTTCTTGTACTTTCCGCAAGCACACTCCCAGTCCTTTGTGGGACCAAAAATCTTTTCGCAGAAGAGTCCACCCTTCTCTGGTTTGAAGGTGCGGTAGTTGATGGTCTCTGGCTTCTTAATCTCACCGCGCGACCACTTGTCTTTCACAACTGCATCTGACGCAAGGCCGATTTTCAGCTTGTCAAATACGGTATCTTGAAGATCATCTTCTTCAAACATTCACTCACTCCACAAAAATTATTCTTCTTCCACAACAAGAGGTCTGACATCAAGACCCAAGCCCTGCATCTCTTTAATCAAGACGTTGAACGACTCTGGCGTTCCCGTCTTCAGAAGGTTTTCACCCTTCACAATCGACTCGTAGATGCGCGTTCTTCCCTGTACATCGTCCGACTTCACAGTCAAGATTTCCTGGAGAACATGCGCTGCTCCATAAGCTTCAAGCGCCCATACCTCCATCTCACCAAATCGCTGACCACCCATTTGAGCCTTACCACCCAGCGGCTGCTGAGTCACAAGTGAGTATGGTCCAATCGAACGAGCGTGAATCTTATCCGCCACAAGGTGAGACAGTTTCAACATATAGATATAACCAATAACAGCTCGGCTATCCATACGATCCCCTGTTCTACCGTCGTAAAGCCACGACTTACCATCATCTGGTAGATTTTGCTCGCGCATCATCTCCCAAATGCGATCTTCAGGGAAGCCCTCAAAGACTGGTGTCTTACAGTAGATTCCCGCCTTCTTTGCAGCAAATCCGAGATGCGTCTCCAAAACCTGACCCATGTTCATACGGCTAGGTACACCGAGTGGGTTCAAGATGATCTCAACCGTCTGACCAGTTGGCAGGTAAGGCATATCCGCTTCCGGTACGATGTTAGACACAACACCTTTGTTACCGTGACGTCCCGCCATCTTATCACCAACTTGCAGCTTACGCTTGCTCGCAACATAGACCTTAACCTGACGGATAATACCTGGATCGAGATCGGTATCACCCTTTCTCAACTGCTCAAGTTCCATCTTATAATCTTGTTCAAGCTTCTGCAGCTCCACCTCGCTCTCACGCAAAATTGTGCGTAGAAGGTCGTAGGTGTCGTTGTGCTCCATGATCAGGTCAATTGGATCTTCAGATTCAATTGTCTCAATTAGATCTTGCGTGAATACCACACCCTTTGGAACGAGCTCTTCAGCTGTTCTTCTATGGATGATCGGCGCTGGTGATTTATCATTCAGCAGCAGCGCACCAAGCTTTTCGTGACGCTCCATCTTCATGCGCGTCTGCTTTAGCTTGTATTCCTTTTGAAGATCTTTGAGATGTGTCGCCTCTTCAACAAGCTCATCATCTGTCTTCGATAGACGGTCACGTCTGCTGAAGACTTTGACATCCATCACAACACCTTCTGTTCCTGGAGGAACTGTCAAAGATGCATCCTTCACATCAGCAGCTTTCTCACCAAAGATCGCTCTTAGTAGGCGCTCTTCTGGAGCAAGCTCTGTCTCTGACTTCGGCGTGATCTTACCAACCAAGATATCACCAGCCTTCACCTCAGCTCCGATGCGGATGATTCCATCCTCACCTAAGTTGAGAAGCGCCTCTTCGCTCACATTAGGAATATCGCGTGTGATTTCCTCTTTTCCAAGCTTAGTATCACGCGCGGTCAGCTCAAACTCCTCAATGTAGATAGAGGTGTAGGTGTCCTCGCGAATCAGCTTTTCAGAGATGATGATCGCATCCTCAAAGTTGTAACCACACCAAGGCATGAAGGCTACAAGCACATTCTTACCAAGAGCAATCTCACCTTTGTCAGTTGCCGGACCATCAGCAATCACATCACCAGCAGTGATCTTGTCTTTCACGTCAACAAGCGGCACCTGATTAATCGATGTACCTGAGTTAGAACGTAAGAACTTCTTCAGTTCGTAGGTGCGCTTCTCCATCAAGTTCTTGCTCGATGCGATGATGATTTTCTCACCATCAACATAATCAACAACACCATCTTCCTCAGCAATAATTACAGCTCCTGAGTCACGTGCTGCTCTTGCTTCAAGACCAGTTCCAACGAGTGGAGCCTCAGGGATTAGAAGCGGTACAGCTTGACGTTGCATGTTTGAACCCATCAATGCGCGGTTCGCATCGTCATGCTCCAAGAATGGAATCAATCCAGTCACAATTGAAACTAGCTGCTTCGGCGAGACATCCATGTGCGTCACCTTTTCAGTCTCAATCTCAAGAGATTCACTCTCATGACGTGCCCAGCAGACGTCATCGATGAACATATTGTGATCATCAAGCCGCGCTGAGGCCTGCGCAATCACGCAGTTCTCTTCACTGTCCGCTGTCATGTACTCAATCTCATCTGTCACAATACCGTTGTTTACTTTCCGGTATGGTGTTTCGATAAATCCAAATTCGTTGATCTTTGCAAATGAAGACAAAGAGGTAATCAAACCAATGTTTGGTCCCTCCGGTGTCTCAATCGGGCAGATTCTTCCGTAGTGGCTAGGATGAACGTCACGCACCTCAAAGCCAGCACGCTCTCTATTCAAACCGCCAGGTCCAAGACTGGAAAGACGGCGCTTATGCGTCAATTCCGCCACAGGGTTGGTCTGATCCATGAACTGAGAGAGCTGAGATCTTCCGAAGAAGTCCTTCAGCACGCCAGCCAGTCCCTTAGCAGAGATCACCTTGCCCGGTGTTAATGTATCAGAAGAGAAGTCAAAGAGATTCATACGCTCTCTGATGATCTTCTCCATGCGCGCTAGACCAACGCGACACTGATTTTGAATCAGCTCACCAACAGAACGTACACGCCTGTTGCCCAAGTGATCAATATCATCAATATTGTAGCCGCGTGTTCCCATCTTCAAGTTGATCAGATACTTCAATGCGCCAATGATGTCCTCTTTACGCAGTGTAACTGTATCCAGAGCTTCATCTGTAACGTCAAAGCCCAGCTTCTTGTTCAGTTTGTAACGACCGACGCGACCCAAGTTGTAACGCTTCGGGTCAAAGAAGAGACGCATAATCACAGATCGTGCATTTGAAAGCGTTGCTGGCTCGCCCGGACGAATCTTACGATAGAAGTCTTTCAAAGCTGCTTCATAAGAGTCTGTAGGATCCTTTGCCAACATCTTGATGATAGGATGATTTTCATCAGCATCAACTGCAATTTTTACCTCTTTAATGCCAAAGTCCAAGATGCGCTTGAGCATTGCTGTAGATAGCTTCTCACCAGCTTTGCCATAGACAAGACCAGATTCACTATCTGCAATGTCCTCTGCCAAAACCTTTCCAACAAGCGCTGTAAAGTCCTTCTCACCCTTCAGAGCTGCTGTCTCGATAGGGAAAAACTCCTCCAAGATGTCAGCATCACTAGAGTAACCAAGCGCTCTAATAAATGTTGTCGCCAAAATCTTACGGCGGCGCTTCTTTCTGTCGATGTAGACATAGATCAAATCGTGAATGTCTAGCGAAGCCTCAAGCCAGCTTCCACGATATGGAATAATACGGAACGAGCTGAGCATAATACCTTTTGGATGACGCTCTTGCTCGAAGTTGATACCAGGTGAACGGTGGAGCTGTGATACAATCACACGCTCGGCACCATTAATGATAAAAGTACCCTTGTCAGTCATGATGGGCACAGTGCCCATGTAGACCTCTTCTTCCTTAATTCCTGTCTCATCCGTGAGGCGGAAACGTACTTTTAAAGTGACATTGTAGGTAATACCACGGCGGATACACTCCTCAGGAGCATATTTTGGTACACCTAGGTTGTAAGAGAGATACTCAATGCAGGTTTTCTCGTCATAAGATTTGATGGGGAAGACTTCAGTAAAAACCTCTTGTAGACCTATATCCTCACGCTCTTCCGGATATTTATCCGCTTGTAAAAATTGGTCGTACGACTTAATTTGGATTTCAATCAGGTTGGGCAGGTCGATGATCTCCATCTTCTTCAAAAATGAGACCCGCTCCGGACGTTTTTTTAGCATATGCTAAGGCTCCTTGGAATGACAAAATACCCGGGCGTAGAGCTATATAGCTTCGCCGGGAAAATAAAAATAGAGGAAGGGGGTGCCCCCTTCCTGCATTTAATGTTACAGCCCCTTAAGAGTGACTTTACCACCAGCAGCTTCGACCTTCTTCTGGATCTCTTCTGCTTCAGCTTTAGAGCAGCTTGCTTTAAGCTCTTTTGGTGCATTCTCCGCGATCTCTTTAGCCTCTTTAAGACCAAGACTTGTGATCTCACGAACAACTTTAATGATGCCAATCTTCTTGTCAGCTGGTGAATCTGTAAGAGTTACTTGGAACTCTGTAGATTCTGCTGCTGCAGGTGCTGCTTCGCCTGCTGGCGCTGCTGCTACTGCAACTGCAGGTGCTGCAGCTGTAACATCCCACTTCTCTTCTAGAAGCTTCTTAAGCTCAGCAAGCTCTGTTACTTTCAAGTTGCTAAGCGTCTCAACGATTTTTTCCAAAGTTTCTGCCACGTTAAACCTCTCTCCTTAAATACTTATAATTACTCTTTGCCGGATTTTGCTTCCAAACAGTGCAAAACGCTTGTAAGTACTGCATTTAGCGCTCCAACAGTCTGGCTCATTGGCGCTTCAAATAGACCTACAATCTGTGCTCTCAATTCATCTTTGCTTGGAAGCTTCGCAACAGCGACAACCTCATCCGCACTCATTACCTGTCCTTCCATGTGACCGGCTAGTACAGAAATCGCATCATCATTCTGCTCTCCATACTTAACAGCCTTCTTGGCAACAGAAAGAGGATCTTCGTGCGCGAATAATACGCCCACATGTCCCTCAAAGTTTCCATTGTCAAACTCGATGCCAAGCGTCGACGCGGCTTTAATTAAGACGCGCTTTTTGACCACTTCGAACTCTCCGCCAAGCTCAGCCAATTCATTGCGAAAATCGCGAGATTGACCAGGCGTAAACTTCTGATAGCGAGCAACGACGAAGCCGTTTGACTTCTCGATCTTCTCCTTGATCTCATCTAGTAGAAATTGTTTTTCTGCTCTCATGCTTCCTCAACTTGACGGATGTTCACTTTTATCAATCTTCAGCCCAGGGCCCATTGTTGAGCTCATACTGACTGATTGAAAGTATTGGCCTTTAGCGGTTGCTGGCTTGGCTCTTTGAATGGCATTCAAAAGTGTCTGCACATTCTCAACAAGCGCATTAGCTGCAAATGAAAGCTTTCCAATTAGGCAGTTACAAACTCCCTTCTTATCAAGCTTAAATTCGATCTTGCCGCCCATCATCTCCTTAACAGCAGTGGAGACGTCAGTTGTGACATTTCCTGCCTTTGGAGTTGGCATCAAGCCTCGAGGGCCCAATACTTTACCTAGTTTTCCGACCTCTCTCATGAGGTCTGGAGTTGTGACCACCGCATCAAAATCAGTCCAGCCTTTTTGAACTTTCTCAAAAAGATCGTCACTGCCAGCATAAGCAGCTCCCGCATCGAGAGCTTCTTGCACTTTGTCGCCTCTTGCAAAAACAAGCACACGCAGCTTTTGGCCTGTTCCATTCGGTAGGGAAACAGTACCTCGGACTTGTTGATCAGATTTTTTAGCATCGACGCCAAGTTTAATGGCAATCTCTACTGTCTGATCAAATTTAACTGGTGGACACTTCTGTAAAATAGCGATAGCATCTTCTACTGAATAGGTGCGATCCCTATCCACAGACTTCACTATCTCCCGAAATCTTTTACTTGTACGTCCCATATATCTTTATTCCGTATCAATTCCCATACTTTTGGCTGTTCCAGCGACCAGCATGATTGCTGATTCCATAGAACGAACGCCGAGATCTGGGTATTTAATCTCAGCAACCTTTTTCATCTGATCCTTCGTCATCTTGCCAACCTTGTCACGGTTTGGCACTGAAGAGCCCTTTTCAAGCCCCATCTCTTTCAAAATAAGACGAGACATAGGCGGCTTCTTTAAAATGAAATCAAAACTCTTATCCTGGTAGACAGTAATCTCTACCGGAAGGATGTCACTTCCCATCTGCTGAGTTTTTGCATTAAATGCTTTACAAAACTCCATGATGTTGACGCCTGCAGCTCCTAGAGCGGGTCCAATTGGAGGGGCTGGGTTTGCCTTTCCTGCTGGGATCTGCAGCTTAATGACTTTTACGACTTTTTTTGCCATTTTTTCTCTTCCTTACGTATTGGGCAGCTATTATGTGAATTCTCTATTTAGACTTCAAGCGTTTTCGGGCCCAACCTCTTCCACTTGCCAAAATTCCAGGTCATCGACCCTAGTATCGCGTCCAAAAATGGAGACCATGACCGAAAGACGCCCTTTTTCATGAAAGACTTCCTGTACAGTTCCCATGAAGTTGACGAAGACACCTTCGTTAATTTTAACGCGGTCACCCACATTAAATTTATGTTTTTGCGCAACAGTGCCCTCTTTTGATGCAAGATCTCTTAAGATCTCATCTACTTCTGCATCGCTAAGCGCTGTTGGCTTTTCACCACCTAGGAAATCAATCACACCATTTGTCGATTTGACATACTGCCATGAGTCGTCAGTGAGCTCCATACGCACCAAGACATAGCCTGGCCATATGCGCTTTTCGCTCACCTTTTGCTCACCGGATTTGACTTCCATGACATTTTCAGTCGGAATCATAATCTCTTCAATCAGATCGAGCATCCCTGAGGCTTCTCTAAACTCTTCAATAGTCTTTTTTACCTTGCGTTCTTGCGCAGTAAAGACTTGAATGACATACCATTTGGACATACAGATTATCCTACTATCCATTTTACCAGAAAATTGATTGCTCCGAGGCCACTCCTCAAGAGCAAATCTACAAAGTAGATTGAAAAGCCAAAGAGAAAGATGCAGACTACAACAATCTTTGTGTAGCTTTGCAATTCTTCCTTGGTGGTCCAATCCACTCGTTTAAGCTCTTGCTTCACCTCAGAAGCAAAGTTCACCAAATCGCGACCTTTAGCCGCTTCTTTCTTTTTTGCTTCCATCCTACCGATTGCCTTCTGCCCTTGCATCCAACCACCTATATTTTTCTCTACCGAGTGCGGAGGGATTCGAACCCCCGACCGGCGACTTTGGAGATCGCTGCTCTACCAACTGAGCTACACACCCATGGGCCTCAAGTTACCTTGAGGCCCCAATGAAATTACTCAACAATTTCAGAGATGGTACCAGCACCGATTGTGCGTCCACCCTCACGGATGGCAAAGCGCATACCAACTTCCATCGCTACAGGAGCGATCAACTCACCTGAGATCTCTACATTATCACCAGGCATAACCATCTCTGTTCCCTCTGGAAGAGTTACAGTTCCTGTTACGTCTGTTGTACGGAAGTAAAACTGTGGACGGTAACCGGTGAAGAAGGGCTTGTGACGGCCTCCCTCATCTTTAGTCAATACGTAAACAGTTCCCTTGAACTTCTTGTGAGGAGTTACTGAGCCAGCTTGGCAAAGCACTTGACCGCGCTCAATCCCCTTCTTATCAACACCACGTAGTAGAACACCAACGTTCTCACCAGCGCGCGCTTCGTCAAGAAGCTTGTTGAACATTTCAAGACCAGTTGCAACAGTTTCAGTTGTCTCTCTTAGACCAACAATCTGAATCTTGTCGTTCAACTTGATCACACCACGCTCAACACGGCCAGTTGCTACGGTACCACGTCCTTCAATAGAGAAGACGTCCTCTACAGGCATCAAGAATGGCTTGTCTACTTCACGCTCAGGTGTTGGAATGTGCTCATCAACTGCTTTCATTAACTCTTTGATGCTATCAACATACTTTGCATCGCCTTCTAGCGCTTTAAGAGCAGAACCCTTAACAATCGGAGTATCGTTGTAGCCCTTCTCTTCAAGAAGTTCTGTTAGCTCCATCTCTACAAGCTCAATCAGCTCTGCATCAGCTTCACCAATCATGTCGCACTTGTTTAGGAAAACAACAATCGAAGGAACACCAACTTGGTGGGCCAATAGAATGTGCTCTTTTGTTTGAGGCATCGCACCATCTGTTGCCGCAACAACCAAAATCGCGCCGTCCATCTGAGCAGCACCAGTAATCATGTTCTTTACATAGTCAGCGTGACCTGGGCAGTCAACGTGAGCGTAGTGACGGCCCTCTGTCTCATATTCTACGTGGCTAGAGTTAATCGTAATTCCACGCGCTTTTTCTTCAGGCGTGTTGTCGATTGAGTTGTAGTCGCGGAAGTCACTCCCACCAGCTTCTGCAAGCACCTTTGTGATCGCTGCTGTCAAAGTTGTCTTTCCGTGGTCAACGTGACCAATTGTCCCGATGTTAACGTGCGGCTTACTTCGATTGAACGTATCTTTAGCCATTTCCCAAGTTCCTCTTTTTGTTAAATTGTAATTTTAATTCCTCTCTGCCCAGAATAGGAATTGAACCTACGACCGCTTGCTTACCATGCAAGTGCTCTACCCCTGAGCTATCTGGGCTCAGATGACAGTGGAGTTTAACTGACGATTCCAAAAAAAATCAACCCCTATCTATTATGTCGGTAGACAATCCGCGCTTTTGATAGATCATAAGGTGACATTTCTACTGCCACCTTATCACCAGTCAGAACGCGGATGTTACGCATTCTCATCTTTCCACAGAGATGTGCAATGACCTCTCTGCCATTTTCCAACATGACTCTAAAGTGCATGTTTGGAAGAAGTTCTAACACTTCTCCCTCAATTTTAATAAAATCTTCCTTAGGCATTATTTTTTTCCAAAAAACACTTTGAACGATGAAGCATTAAACAACATGTTGCAGTTGGAAGTCAACTGTAAATTGCAGAGATTGTAAAAATATGGTAGGCTGCCTGCTAATGAATCTAAATTGCATCCAAACACCTACCTGTTTTAATTGTTCATCACCTGTTTTAGCGATGAAATCTTCAGCTCAGAAGGTCAAGCGCTTTATCGTTGAAAACAGGATGAATTTGATTACCTATGCAGTAGCTTGGGGTGTTATCCTCTGTTCGATCGGTTTTCTGCATGGTTTTAATCAGACCACAGTTCCTTTCTCTATTGGAATGGGTGCTGGAATTGGCCTCGGTCTTTTGGGGGGTGGGATTGCAGCGTGCGTCTTTCACATGAAGAATTCAATTGGCGGACGAATGACGAGCAAGGCAAATCGCCACCTCGATTTTACAACTAGATCGCTCGCATTGACTGTCTTTGTTGCTGTTTACCTCGTGGCTGCGACCCGCTTTCCTCATGCAGTTGGTGGTGTAACAGGTATTTTGATCGGTGAGCATTTAGCGATCAAGGGCTATTGGGGTAAGCAGATGGTAGCGCAGGCGCGCTCTATGGATGACGAGATTACTGAGATGAAAGCACGGCTGCAGCAGCTGGAGAGGAGAAAAAAAGATGCAGAGGCTCAAGCAGCTAAATAAAGAAGAACTCTACCAGGAGATCATGAAGCTGGAACTCGAGCCATTTGATCCTAGCTGGAAGTATGAGGAGAATCTCGTCACTGGCTGCCAAAGTGTTATGTATCTAAAGAGCGTGATCCAAGAGGGTAAGATCTACTTCTATGCCACGAGTGATGCGTTAATTTCTCGTGGCCTGGCCGCTTTGATGATCTCAATATATAATGGGAAGGAGCCGGAAGCGGTATTGAAAGAGCCACCCACCTTGGTTGAGGAGCTCAATATTACATCACTGCTCTCCCCTTCGCGCGCCAATGGCTTAGCTGCACTCCACCTTAAGATGAAGCAGCAAGCTCTGTCTCATCTTGTCGCGCGTTGAATTCCAACATCCAGCGTCTACCATCATCCGCTTCACACCAAAGCTCGAGCATCCCAAGCTCGGTCAACCTGCCCTTCAATTTGACGATTGCAACAGCTGCCTCATCCTCCATCTCACGCTCAATTGGGGCGAGCTCTTCCAAACTTGCAACAGAATCAAGTCGTTGCCCCAAGCTACCCCTATCGGAGCTGAAGAAGCGAAAGAGAGTGGGCTCCCCCAAAACAAGGGTGAATTCTTCATCGAGCACGGTCTCACTACCCTCTTCAAGGCCGTAGGGAATCAAGCAGGCTGCACTAAGCTGCGGCGGCACACCTGGAATAGCTGGTTGAGCTCCCTCAATGCCGACCCAAAAGCTGCGCGGCGATGGCGCCTTGACACGCACTCCTTTTCCAGAGCCGAAGCTGACAGCTCCAAGACCTACTGCAAAATCGTAGTCTGGATCTGGCAAAATGCGCACTGGGCCGCCCCATGAGGAGAGCACCTGGCGCACTCTCTCTTGGAAGGGAGCCGCTTTTAGAGTTCCTCCATTAAATAAAATGGCTGTTGGAAGCTCATTTTGGCGGCAAAAGAGCGCCAGCTGCGCTGTGATCCGAGGATCGCGCACAAAGGGCAGCCCTAACTTACCAAGCGCCACCCTTCTGCTGCTTTCTACTTCACAATCAAGATCAACCTGTGGGAAAAATCCATCCACAAGAAGTCTCTGTACCTCCTCCTGAGTCAGAGAAATTTTAGTGGTATTCCCAATGAGACTTGAGCCCTGCCCTAAAACTGTGACCGTAGTCTCCTTCATCCCGCTGAGCAGCTCTTCTTTGGCTTGACGGCAGCTATGGACAAGTGCCGCCATAGGCAGAGGCTTCCCCGCCTTTTGCTGCACAAAGTGCGCCAGGGCGTGGTCTAAGTTGTCACCGCCAAGAAGTAGATGCTGTCCCACAGCTTCTCTCTTCAGCTGCAAGTTGCCACCCTCCTCTTCCACACGAATGAGAGTAAAATCGCTCGTACCTCCGCCAATATCAACAACTAGAACACGCTCATTCACCTTAAGATGATCGCGCCAGGAGGCTCCCATTTTAGAAAGCCAAGAGTAAAAAGCAGCAAGTGGCTCCTCCAAAAGAGTGATCGTAGGGTAGCCTGCCTCCTTAGCTGCTTCTATAACCAGCGCCCTAGCGTCAGGATCAAATGATGCAGGAACGGTGATAAAGACAGATTGCTCCACAAGCGGCGGCATCTTCTTTTCCCAACAAGTTTTGAGATGGGAGAGATAGGCTGCCATCACAGTGACAGGACTCACTTTTTGATCAAAATCGAGCGGTAAAAAGGGTTGACGGCGATCTACACCACTATGGCAGAGCCAAGATTTGGCACTGGTAATCACGCGATCGGGGAGCTCCTCCCCTCGCACCTTGGCAAACTGACCAACTGTCGGCTGCTCATCAGGCAAGAAGAGATAAAATGAGGGCAGAGTAAAAAGCTCCGCCATTTCATCTTGATCTACTCGCTGCTCGATGGGAAACTGATGAATCAGATCCTCGCCCTCATTTTGGTAGGCAAGACAGCTGTTTGTAGTGCCAAGATCGATGCCAACAATCATTGGATCTCCACCTCAGCTGGACAGACTACAGAGCTGCCAATTCCATCAAGCGAAGGCCTTTCTGCCTTCCACCCCTTATGACGTAGGACCCCTTTATAAGGAGCAGAGCCTTTGATTCGCCCCACCACTTTGATGTGACCGCGATCATAGCCCTGGGGAACTGTGACCTCAGCTCCCTCTTCATCGGGGTAGAGCGGCCTTAAACGCACACACTCTTCAAGACTCTTACGACTCTCTTCATGGATTTTACGGACAGCAGCTCCCACCTGTTCATCGGTGAAACCTGAAATATCCTCTTTCAAAAAGTCGACAAGACGCCCATTTTTCTGCAAAATATAGAGCAATCTGAGATGTGAGCGATCCTCAACTTTTCGCTTCTTTTTAAAAAGACCCTTCCAAAACCCCATCTATCCTCCTAAACTTTTCACTACGCCAAACTGACCAAGCATCTCCAAAGCGAAGACCAGAAGCGCATAACACATGACAAGCACAATCATCGGGCGACCACCAAAGATGCGCACCTGAGAGCTGTAGCCCATTTTATAGCGACCCACCCAGAGCATCAAGGCGGGTAAAAAGGCGTTCAATATTGTATCACCAATACCTCCCGATGTATCGAGAGCAAGCAGAAAGACCTGTTTCAAATTGAGCGCAAAAAGAAGCGTTGGTATCACAATCAGCAGACCCAGAAGAAGTGCGCCCCACTTCACCTTCGGAATCTTCAAACCGTCAGCCAAAAAGTCAAATAGCCCAAGGCCGATTCCCAAAAAGCTAGTGACCAGTGCAAAGAAAGCAAAGAAGTCAGCGATCATGCCAAGAAGGGGTCTGCCACTTCCCTCACCAAAAAATTTAGTTGCAGGCTTTCCCTCTGCCAAACTCTGTCCCAAACCGTTGTCAAAATGGAGCACGCCCAAGACCACTGCTTGCCAGAGCAGATAGACGCAAAAGGCGCCGATTGTACCGTAAAGGATACTGCGGCGCAGAAGTTTTCCATCTTGCTTCAAGTAGATGGTCAAACTGGGAATAATCGTTTGGAAGCTGAAAATAGAGAGCAGAAGCGGCATCGCTACAAATGAGCCGGACCATTCGCGGCGCATCCAGTTATGGATATCGATCGACTTGATCGAAGCCAAAATTAGCAAGATATAGCTGACAATCAACCCCACCATCAAGATAGTGTTGATGCGACCGATCACAATATTTCCTAAATAGACAATGAAGCCGAAGACGAAAACGAAGAGAATCGAGGCCCAAAAGTCAGTGATAGGGAAAAAATTACGCAAAAAATCGCCAACAAGCTCACCCCCTCCCGCTGTGTAGGCGACAAGCGAGGCGTAGGAGATGAAAAGATAAAGCAGCCAAGCCACTGCTTTCCCCCAAAAGCCGAGAAGCTTTGAGGCCATGGTAATCACATGACTACCCGGCTCCATCCAGAGATTGACTTCACTCAGGTAGAGGGCTGTCATGGTCATAAATGCCCAGCCGAGTAGCATCAAGGCTATAGAGGGGATGAATCCCGCCTCTGCAGTTGCAACAGGGAAGGCTAGCATGCCTCCGCCAATGCATGTTCCCGCTACCAGCATGGTAGCGCCCAAAAGTGTGCCCTTCGAACTCATAACGGGAGGATTGTAGCACTTTTACAGAAGACAGACAATGCTTTCTTCAATGCCGCCTGTGATTTTTGGAATGCCATCCTCAGAAATAAGAACATCATGTTCTAAACGAACGCCAAACTCACCTGGCAGGTAGATCCCAGGCTCAATTGAAAAGCATGTACCAGGCAAAATCTTGCGCTCATCTTTAGTTTCCAAATTATCCAGATGGGCACCCGCTCCATGCACCTCAATATCGATATTGTGCCCCGTTCTATGCGTGAAAAATTCTCCATAACCGCACTCTTTGATATAGCCTCTGCAAACAGCATCCACCTCAAAGCCACAAACCGCCTTTTTAGAAGAGAGTCGCTCTTGCAAAAAGTCATACGCTCTCTGCTGCGCCTTGCGCACCACCTCAAAAACTTCCAGCTGTCTCGGGGTTGGCTCTGCAGCTGCCACCGCTACGCGGGTGATATCGGCATATACAGCATAGGGGTGATCCTTTTTACACCAAAGATCGATCAGAACGAAATCGCCTTGGTTGATCGATGCAGCACTTTTTTTGCGCGCCATGTAGTGAGGAAGAGCGCTGTGAGCACCAACCGCACAGGTGGGACCATCCTCTGTGATGCAATTATGAGCCGCAAACTCACTCAATATAAATTTCTGTACCTCATACTCATTGATCGGCTTCTGCTCTCTCAATCTTTTGGCAATCAGATCAAAAGCATTGGCAGCTGCCTGTTCCAAGACCTGTGCAGCATCGAGATGTGACTCCATCTGCCTTTGATCCAAAACGCTCGTAAAATGTTGCAAAAGGTCATCTGAGCTAACTACGTCAGTGAAGCTGCGCACCAATTCGAGCGTGCCTCCATCTACATTTGAGATGTAGGGATTACTACAATTGGGACTATATTCCATTGCCACACTCTTACAGCTACTAAGCACCCCTCTCAGCGACTGCTCAAGCTCCTCTTTCGATAAATAGAGCTCCTGTCTGCCTGGCAAAAATTGTAAATTCTCAGCCTCAATTTTATGCGCAATCAGAACAGGTTCTCCCGCCATAGGAATAAAATAGAAGATACGTCTTGTGATCACAAGATGTTGCGGAATAGAAAGAAGCTGACGAAAAAAACGGTTGGATCCGTGGTTGTCAAAGAGAAGCCAACCATCAAGATTGTGCTCCGCAAGCCGCTGTTGAATCTCGAAAATCTCCATAGCTTCATTGTGCACAAAAAGTTTTAAAAAAATAGATCTTGATTTTTTCTTCACAGCAAGAGCAAGCTTATCGGCATGAAATACCTACTTCTTGCACTGACTCTTTTCTCGACACTTTTTGCTGATATCCGCGCTGTTGTCTTTGATTTTGGTGGTGTGATTTGTGAGGCGAACCGCTCTCGTCTGCATGGATTTGTCTGCTCCTCACTTGGCGTAAGTAAAGAGGAGGCGGTTGAATTGGTGAGGGAGCTGCATGAGGGCGTATTAGATATTGATGAATTTTGGCTCCATAAGGGCTACTCTCAAGAGTATGCCGAGCGCTTTACTCAGGTCTCGTTGAGCTGTATTCAAGAGGTGCCTGGCACCCTGCCAATTGCCAAGGATCTTAAAAAAAGAGGGCTGCGAGTTGGTCTACTCTCTAATGTCACTCCACGAGTGGCCAAACTGATTGATGTCAGCGGCTACTATGAGGGTTTTGACCCTCTGATTCTCTCTACAGAGATTGGAGTCCGCAAACCTGACCCTGAGGCGTACCGCATTATGCTCAAAAAGTTGGGGTTGAAGCCGCATGAGGTTCTCTTTATCGATGATCGCATCGAAAATATTGCAGCTGCAAGGGCACTTGGGATTGAGACCCATCACTTTGAGAGTTCCTCAAAATTGAAGCGTAGCTGCATTAAACTTGGCTTACTTGAAGAGGAGCGGGTTGAATTTGATGAGCACTCGATTTGGGTAGAGAGTTTGGGTTCTCCAAAAGATCCAGCAATTTTACTTATTGCAGGTGCTGGCTGCCACGCCCATTTTTGGACAGATGAGCTTGTGCAGGAGCTTGTTAGCGAGGGCTACTTTGTTATTCGCTATGATCAGCGCGACACGGGACTTTCTACACCCTTTCCAAGATCCTATATATTGGAGGATCTTGCTGATGATGCTGTGATGATTTTGGATCACTTTGGCTATGAACAGGCGCACGTTGTGGGTCATAGCATGGGTGGTTATGTGGGTCAGCTGCTTGCTGCTCGCTATCCCAATGTTGTGACCAGTTTGACTGTGGTGGGGGCTGGGCCCGCATTTGAGACTGCTGACACGAAAAAGCCTCTAAATGAGCAGGAGAAGCGCACGCTTGGTGGCTACTTTAAGTTGGTTTTTGCCAATAGACCTAATGAGAGTTTTGCAGAGAGCTTACCTAAATTCATCACTGTGTGGGAACATAGCAATGGATCCTATCCACTGGATATTGCGATGGTGACAAGCTACGTGGATGAGCTTTATAACCGCACCCTCCACTCCTTCTCTATGTCGCATCATCACCTAGAGGCTATGGAAGAGATCCTCCATGGTTTAGACAAAAGGGGTAGTGTGCCTCAGATGATTACTATGCCAACTCTTGTGATTCAGGGAGGACAGGATCCGCTGGTGCTTCCCCACCGTGGTGGAATTGCTCTTTACAAGGCGCTGCCGCAAGCGGAACTCAAACTCTTTCCAAAAATGGGGCATATGCTCTTTAATCGTCAGCTAGAAGAGCAATTTATCGACACCTTGAAGGAGTTTTTGTATGGAATCTAGTGATGTGGTGCTAAAAAAGCGTGCATTTGTGGGCATCACTGTGAGGGTGGATGATCCAGCGATGGCATCTGCTTTGATTGGCGCTCTTTGGGACAAGCTACATCGTGAGAAGATTGTGGATCATGTACCAGACCGTCTCAGTGACGATTTCTACGGTGCTTACTTTGACTACAAGTCAAATTATAGGGAGGGATATTCACTACTAGCTGGCTTTGAGGTGGACCCTAAGAGTGAAACTCCAAAGGGATTGACACGAGTTGAGCTCCCTGCTAGCAACTACAAACTTTATGAGGCGATTGGCCTCTTTCCAGATAGGATGATTGAGGTGTGGCAAGATATTTGGGCAAATGATGAGAAAATCTCAAGAGCCTATACAGTGGACTTAGAGCATTATGGCCCCAAGTTTTTGACGCAGCCGCCTCAGGTCGATATCTATATCGCAGTCAAGTAGTGCTTTCAAGGAAGCCCTGATTAAGGAGCCACTGAATAAGTACCGTTTGGCAGATTTCGTCAGAATTTTTAATTCGGGTAAATTCGGAGACGAGCGCTAACCACTTGCTGGTTAGACGAGTCGAGAATGACACCGAATCGAAAATTATGGCGGAAGATGCTGGATGGGAGTTATTCAGTGGCTCCTCAAGTCTGTCCGCAGTGCTTCAGCATGACAGCTGCTACATACGGAAGAAGGATTGCCACTCCACCGGCTATCAAACCGTAGCCAACGGGCTTTACCAAAGGAATCTTACCCTGAAGGGCCAGAGCTCCAGCTGTGACTAACCCCACCAACAGAATCACATCAAGCGCAAAGTTAGCCAACACAGAGCCCCCCCCCTTAGTAGTGAATCCACCAGGCTTTTTCTTATCAGTGCATAGTGCGGGCTTAAAGAAGTGTAGTGCCTGTACTGTACAAAAAGTTGTCATCCATTCCTCCTAGTTTAGAGGTGAATTTTACCATGACTGGCCATCTTTTACAACTCCTTAAATATAAGCAGGGTATTTAAATTTTTAATTACACAAAACAGGATCGATACGATTATTCTGCAGGTAGATATCTTTAGGAAGCCCTGATTAACTCGGTTATTGGAGATTCTACCAAGATTTGCGACGCTGGGAAATTTGGAGCCGAACATCTAACCGCTTGCGCGTTAGTCGAGGCGAGAACAATGCCTCAATAGAAATCTTGTCGAAAGATCTAATGCTGAGGTTATTCAAAGCTTTCCTCACATTTTCACTTACATTTTCCATAAGCACTACTACCTATATAGGTTAGGGCAACAGCTCCTGCTAATCCAAATATGCCGTAAGAAACAGGTTTTCCTAAAGGTATGCGCCCCTTAAAAGCGAGAGTAGCTACAGTTAAAGCACCAACAAACAAAATAATATCCAACACAAGCATTCCACAAAGGAACTTCAAGCATTTGTCTTTGATGGGTTTTTTACCATCGAGTGCAGGCTCTGCTTCAAATAAATAACTACACTTACAGTTCTCAGGAGTGTTTAATATACAAGAAGCGGTCATTGTTATCTCCGGGTGATATAAACCATGATTATATATAAAGAGATGACTTTGCTCAATCTTTAAATTAACTCTTAATTGTCTGTAGAAGGACTGATGCCGCTATGATGCGCATATTAAGCGAGCTCTCTTTCAATCTCTCCAGCAGAAAAGGAATCGCATCCTTATGTCCAATCCGAGCAAGCGATTCCAAAATCTTGATCTGCGTGCCGCGATCCGCTCCCTCATACTCCTCCAATAGTGTCGGCAGAGCTGTCACATCCTTCCCCCAGGTCGCAAGAGCAAGTGCCGCTTCCAACCTAATTTCAGAATCACCATCCTCAAGGAGCTCGCGGATAATCGCAAGCGCCGATTCATCCCCCACACCAAGAAGCTTTTGAGCTGCAAGGCCAGTCACTCCCCACTTGCGCGCCTTCAAAAAGTCCTTAATCGCTCCTTCTGCACCTTCATAGTCCAGCATAGCAAGAAGGTTGAGCAGCTCCAGCCTTGTCGCTTGATTCACGACCTCAGGGTAGTTAGCAATTTCTGGCCTATGTGTGAGGTGACTCTGGCAAATCGGTCCAAAAAGAGCCTCATCTACCATCCAGCGCCCTGTCTGTTCCTGTAAAGTTGTCGCAAGTGTGGCGCACGCTGTTTCACAATCTTTACGCTGGCCAATCAATGCAATCGCCAAGTTAGCCTTCACAAAGGGATCGGATACCTGCTCCATCATTCTCATGGCAAGAGGAATTCCAAAGCGGCCCGACTTCGCAACCGCAGCAGCAGCTAGAGCCGCAGTCTGCCGGTTTTCATGAAGCATCCAAGAGGCGAGAGCCTCCACACCTATCTCATTTTTCTGCAAAAGTAGTGCCCACGATGCAGCAATGCCAATCTGCGGATCACTCGAATAGGCCAACCTACCCAAATAGAAGGCGGACGGCCTGCCACGTAGATGCTCAATCTTCAAGATGCCAATTGCATGGATCGCCGCTGCTGCCACATCAGGTTGCGGATCATGCATCAAAATAGCGAGAAGATCGCCATGTTCACGCAGATGGTATTTTGCCATACACTCACAGGCAAGTAACCTCAAACCAGCTCGCTTACTTGTCGCCAGTTCCACCAACTCACTCTTCTCAATCTGATCACTAATACGCAAAACAGAGCGGATCGCCTCTCTCTTTTCCAAAGCAGAGCTTCTCTTAGATCCAGCAATCTCTACCATCTTAGGACGCATCTTCGGATCTTTCAATTCCCCAAAGGCGCGTATCAGCTCCAGGCGCACCGACTGATCTCGCTCCTGATCCAACATGCGAAAGAGCTCCTCACGCAGTTCATGATCCTTAAAAAAGGCCGACAACTGCACAGCAATCGCTCGAATCTGTACATTGCTACTCTTCAAACCACCTAATAAAAAATCTACAGCGTAACGATCCTGCGTCAAAGCTGCACCAATCAAAGAGAGTAGCTTAGTGCTGCTTTGTGTCGACTCACGCCCCTTGCGTAACACTCCCCAACACATCTGCTCCAGAACCTCTTGTGAGCTCGCCTCTTCAGGAAACTTTTCACTGAAACGGTACCACTGCTTGATCATCTCCCCATCTTTGTGGCAGGCGGCTAAGCTTTTTAGCAGCAGCTCATGCGCAACCGGCTCTTCCGGATTCTCAGCGATGCATTTTCGCGCACAGGCAAGCGCCACCTTTTCATTGTGGATCAGAAGATGCGCCTCAATCGTGCGCACCTGATCTGTACAGACAAGGGCAAGAATCGGCAGTATTAGATTAAGCATACTCTTTTATCAGGGGTAGTAGTTGTTTGAACTCTGCTGAAGCGGCATCCTTCACCATCTCATACAGAATAGTCTCGCTGTTGCTGATGCGCGCACCTAAATCGCGCAGCTCTGCAATGGCCGTTGAATAGTCATAAAGCGAACGGGAGCTCGTCGCATCATTGAGCACCACCACATCCTTGCCAACTGCAATCAAATCTCTCACCGTCTGCAATATGCAAATATGCGTCTCAACACCAATCACAATCCAGCTCTGCGCTTCAATCGCATCGATCATTTTGGCAATTTCACCACTATATGCTGAAAAACTACTCTTCTCCAAAATAGGCTGATTTTTGGGCAAAAACTCACGCACAGTCTGCAACGTTGCCCCCAAGCCCTTTGGATATTGCTCCGTCACAACAGTAGGCAGCCTCAAAACCGATGCAGCCTGCAAAAAGAAGCAGATTGTATCGAGAACCTCATCACGCCTATCAATCTGTGGGAAGAGATTTTCCTGCACATCAACAAGCAGAAGGGCTGCACTCTCTTTTTGTACCAAACTCATCCCATCCCTCCTAAGAAATGACCACCCATTAGATGAAAGTGAAGATGGAAAATAGTTTGCCCCGCCTGCATGCCGTTGTTGACCACCAAACGATAGCCCTCACCCAACTCAAACTCCTTGGCCAGCCTCTGTGCCACCTTGACAACTGCGCCAAGCAGAGGAAAGTCCTCCTCTTGCAGCGACTGAATGTCTACAATCACCTTCTTTGGGATGATCAAAATGTGGACCGGAGCTTTAGGATATTTATCTTTGATCGCAATGATCTTCTCATCCTCATACACCTTATCCGCAGGAAGCTCCCCCGCAATAATCTTCTCAAAGAGCGTCTTTTCCATTAATCCTCAAAACCTCATTCAGCGCCGTCATCGCCGCCTCTTTTGTCTCCCATACAGAGGTAAAACGTCCCTTGTGGCAGAAAATCGCTCCCTCAATCTTTGACTCATCGACCAGCTCCTGACCAAGCAGCCCCGCCCAATTTTCAGGAAGAGGACAGCGCACTTCCATGCGATGCTCATCATCAGGCGGAATACCGCGTAGCTTCCAATGCTCACCAGCCGGCATCACAACAAAGAGCGCAGGATGATCTCTCCCACCAAGCGCAAAAAAGTTCTCCGCCCACGGCACAGACTCTTCAAAAATAAGCGCTACTTTGTCTCGCACCATCACCTGGTCCACCACAAGGCGACACTTCAAGTTGTAGCGATGACGCTCCAGAAGCCGACTCAAATGGCCCAAACAGAAATCCAACGCCTGATCAAACGCCTCATCCATCTCTTTGGCACCCGATCCATAAATGGGCGGTGTGAAATTCGCAATTACATGGCTAAAGAGCGTTGTTCCTGGAATTTGTGGAGATCTGCCATTGTCATGATCATCCACACCTTTGACCAACATGTGATGCAAAAAACCACCCTCATCCTGAGAAATGATCCCCTCTTCACGCATATAGGCCAAAATCATGCCAGCTGAACTCATCTCACCCGTGTAACTCACTTGGTGATGATCAAAAAGCTTGCGCTTGGGATCATAGATCCCACCCACATCACAGACAAACTCACACTCTTGAAGCAGCTTTTCATCCCGCGTACGGACAATCTTGTCGCGATCTATTTGATCAAAGAGTATGAGCATCGCACACGCACTCACCTCATCGGCGTGAAACACTCCATCATGAATTCCAACACTGCGCGCTCTTTTCTCAGACATAAGCGAGCAATTGTGGCCAAAATTTACCTTTTTTTCAAGTGAGATGTGTCATTCCATGAAGTAATCACTGGATAGCCATGCTCATAGGCCAAAATTGACTTCGATGCCGTCGAAAGTTTTAGAAACTTGCCAAAGTGAGCTCCTGCTCGAATCCAAACAGCTCCAAGCACACGCGAAATATGACCACTCGAAAAGAGCAATATATCCCCCTCCAGCTGCTGCAACCGCTTTACAAACTCCGCTGCTCGACTCTCAACTTCAGCAACAGACTCCCCACCAGGCGCACCATCCTCAAAAAGATTCCACTTAGGCTCTTTTCGATGAATCTGCTCAGAGCTCACTCCCTCATAGTCACCATAGCGCCACTCAAAAAGCGCGTCCTCAATCTCAAAATTTGAAAATCCAGCCAGCTCCGCTGTTTGAACCGCTCGCTTTAGAGGGCTACAGAAGACTGCATCAAAGTTACTTCCGAGCGAATCCCCCAAAAGTTCCGCCTCTTCTCGCCCATCAACAGTCAGATCGAGATCGGTCGAACTTGTGTGCTTACCACTTTTTGACCACTTCGTCTCACCATGTCGACAGAGTGTTACACTTTTTGGTGCCATGCCCATCTTCTATCAAAAAAAATATTATTAACCTATACTAGATCTATGGTGTCTCATTCCTCAAACAGCTACCTATTTGCGAGTCACTATGACTTAGTGACAAATGATGGTTCTATTCGCTCGATTACCCATCATAAAGATGGCAGCGCAACCGCCTTTGTTCTCATAGAAGAGATCTCCCCTGTCTTTTTGGGGTTCGATATCGACAAATCCTTGGTATTTTTCAACTTAAAAAGCACATTAGCGCAACTTGGCCTCAATGCCGAACTAAAGGATCTTCATCTAGATCAGGCTAAGGGTGTTGCAGAGGCTCAGGTACAGCTAGTCCCTATTGGTCCGCTGGCTGTGGAAATGCTTCAGTTGATTTCGAAGGGAAACTATATTGGAAAGTTATTTGCTGCTGATGAGAGAAGACGTGTGCGCAATCCCAACTATCTCTCTCGCATGTTCTCCAGATCGGACCGTGAGGGGCGTCCTCTTCTCTCATTGGGTGGGATGCATGGCAGTCCAGAGTTGACGATTGAGAAGATCAATGGAAGGATTGTGGCTTTTTTGGGACTTCTAGATGGAACGGTCACCTATGAGCCTACTGTTCATGGGTTTTTACCAACCCTTGAGCGTGCTTTACAGCATCAGATGCCGCAACGAGAGCTGTTACAGTTACATCAGACGTGGTGCCCAAAGGCTCCTAAAACATTGGATGGCAAAGACATTTTGCTAGTCAAATCGCAACCGCTGCATATTCGAACAGTTTTTGCGCGTGTGGTGGATGAGCTTTTGCCACCTGGCTACAAGCATACAGCAGCGGATATCTTGCAGCCGGACACAACGGCTTCTGGAGATATCTATGAGCTGTATGGCACCTCTGAAAAGGAGATCTATGACATTCCGCTTGAGTTCTATACCCTTGAGCCGCATCGCGAACATGTCTTTTTCTCTGACAGGGATCAGTTGCAGGAGTGCTTGGAGGATTCGAAGGCGATCTTTGATACTTTCGACCAATCACCGGAGCCGAAGAGCGATCCTGCTGCGGTCTTTGTAGTGAAAGGCAGTCAGATGCTAGAGCTCAAAGAGAGTGATTGGATTTTGCGCAATCCGGTTCAGCAGCCCTTTCCTGGTGTGGCACATAGATCGCGCCAGATGCATATGGTGGAGCGTTACATTGAGACGCAGCCCTCTTATGCCTTTTTGAAGGCGATTGAGAGCGGTTTGATTACCAGTCAGGGGGTGCTTTTTTCTAGATATTTTCCCTCTCCGCTATTGAAACGGATGCTGCTTAGCTTCTATGTGCAGTCTCAGCTGATGGGCATCTATTTTGAGACTCCCTCTCGTAGTTGGGGCGAGTTTTTCTCACAAGAAGATAGGGCGATGCTGATCGACTTGGTGACATTTGGCATTCCGGTCTATTGGGCTGATCGTCGTTCGAATCAGATCTTGCAGTATGTGCAAAGGCCGGGGCACACATCAGGCATGTTTGTTCCGCTGAAGAAGGTGCCACTATTTCAGAAGGCGACCTTCTTTGGTATTTATGGCTCCAACCTTTTGGGTGAGGGCTTTGAGGATGAGCTGCGCAAGTTGCTAGAGGGTTTACAGGAGCGCAGGCATGAGTACAACCACCCTCTTCTCAATGAAACAACGCCTCTTGCGCTTGTGACAGGTGGTGGGCCGGGTATGATGGAGACGGGCAACCGTGTGGCGAAGGATTTGGATATCTTGTCTTGTGCCAACATTGTTGATTTTACTCCCAAAGATGGCGGAGTGGTGAATGAGCAGAAGCAGAATCCCTTTGTTGAGGCGAAGATGACCTACCGATTGGATCATCTGGTAGAGCGGCAGGCGGAGTTTTACCTCGACTTCCCCATCTTTTTGGCGGGAGGGATTGGAACGGACTTTGAGTTTGCACTGGAGGAGGTGCGGCACAAAGTGGGTGGTCGCTCATTTAGTCCTATTATTCTTTTTGGTTCGCCTGACTACTGGAGAAGAAAAATTACGAGTCGCTATAAGATGAATTTGGAGGCGGGAACGATCAAGGGATCGGAGTGGGTGAGCAACAGCTTCTTCTGTATTCAGACTGCGGAGCAGGGGTTGCGTCTCTTTGATTCATTCTGTAGGGGTGAGCTTGTGATTGGCAAGGATGGCCCCACCTATGATGATGGCTTTGTGATCTGCAGCTAAAAAAATCACTTTTAAGGAGATGCTGAATAAGTACCTTGCTAGAGATTTCGGCAAGATTTCTATCGAGGGAAAGTTCGGAGCCGAACGTCTAACCCCTTGTGGGTTAGTCGAGGCGAGAACGACACCTCGATAGAAAGATTGTCGGAAGATCTGGTGAGGGAGGTATTCAGTATCTCCATAAGCTGATACTAGTACCCATACTGCATCTTTAACGCCACGTAGTTGGATTCGAGGCCGACAAACTGACCCTCTCTAGAGTGTCCATCGTGAATCTCAAGCATGAGACGCAGCTTTTCACCAACACCTTGCAGCTTGCTCCACTCGATGCCCCAGACATAGGTCTGGCTCACATTCCAGTTGTTGTGCTCCCAGCAGAAGAAATTCATCGCCAAGATGGGCTGGCGATAGAGTCTGTTGAAACGATCGCGGCAGCCGAAGCAGCGGATCTCTGCGCCCCACTGGAAGTAGAGCGGATGCTCTGGAAACTCTTTGTCACGCAAGAAGATGTCTCCAAAACCTAAATAGAGACGCACAGATTTTGCCATCTGATAGGAGGCGAAGAGGTCGACAGCTTCATCGCTCAAATTGCGTCTGTCAAAGTTGGGATTTGCAATGAGGAATTCATCTCCGATGTGTGAGGAGATGTGCCACAATCTAAATCGCCACGACCATTTGTTGACAGCATAGGTGATCATGAGGGCGACGAAGAAGTCTGTGTTGACCATAGCGGCTGTGGGGTGGTCAAGGTCGAAGACTGAGAAGATTCCCGCTTGGATACCGATGTCCATATCACCATGCCAGCACCAGACGTCGAGCCAGCGGTAGAACATAAAATCGTTTCCAAAAGAGCAGGCACCTACATGTTTGCCGACGACGTCATCGTTGAAGCGCAAGGCGGCGGAGTTGATGACCTGGCGTGGATCAGCGACAAGTGGTTGGAAGAGAACTGTATTTTGCGGGAGCCAGATGCCACTAGAGCGGCAGCATGGCGGCTCTGTACACATAATAGAGTGGTAGGCGGCGGAATCTTCGATGCCTTTGGAGCATTCTGGGTCGCACTCTTTGATGTAGCAGACAAACTCTTCGGGCGAGCATTCGATGGGCCTGACGCATTCAACGCAGGGGATATCGTGAATGAAGCAGACGATGCTGTTGCTGATGAGTTCATTATTGGGGAGATTGAAGACGTAGATGACGCCCTGGTAGGCGATGACACGCACTTCAAACTCGTAGTAGCTGGTGTCAACGACGGCTTGGACATATCCAGTGAGGTAGTTATCATCGACACCGACAAGATGTTCTTCGGGAATATTGTCGGTGCGTCTATGGGGTGAGCAGTCGCAACACTCAGCAAAAAGTGAGGTTAGAGCAAAGCAGAAAAGGAGTGCGACAATTCGGGCCATAAATTCTTTTTTATATATGGAGAGCTTGCATTAGTGCAAGGTTGCTGTTAGACTGAGCGGCAATTTTATTGGGGCAATAGCTCAGTTGGTTAGAGCAGCGGACTCATAATCCGTCGGTCCTCGGTTCAAGTCCGGGTTGCCCCATATTGCCATGAATAATCGTCCATGCATCTCTGTTTACATTGCGACAAGCATCAAATCCCTTCAATATGGCAAAGAAGCTCTCTGTGGTGGAAGGAATCGATGCTGTACGGACTTCCTTAATAGATGTTGGTTTGATGGGAAGCGGTGCAGTCAAGGTTTACGTGCTTTAGAAAATTATAAGAAAGCGTAGGATGATCGACATGGATGTTGGAAAGACTCTCCAGTGCACGACTTTGCAAGCCATGGATCTGATGCCTTTCGGGTTTTGGCTATAACTGCTCAGGAGGCAAATCGAAAAGGTATGACTACTGAGTAGATCGAAGATATTCGTAATGAGGCGTTTGACATTCCAAACCCACACAATTTCTTTGATACTCCTACTTATCCTGGAGATGCAGCTTATTATTAATAAATATGAAGTCTCAAATATAATGGGAGAATTATCAACTCCAAAAAAAATCGGTTAGCTGACCAAGCATTAGGTAGAAAAGAAATTAAATTTCACTGGCTGGTATCAGAGAATAGATTTTTTCTTCAGAGAGCTTGGCATGCTGTGGTCATCTTTTCAATGTGGTGCAGTAATTGAGGCAATAAACACTGAATCTACCTCAGATGATCGCTACAGATATTAAGCTCTGAAACGCTATAGCAAAAAATAGGTGCCTATCCAGAAGAATTAGGTCCAAAAAAAAGCAAACATAACTAGTCAATAATATGAACTACATGAAAATAAATTATTTGATCGAAAAGAAAAACATAGTAGAGAATAGAAAATCATTATTCTTCTCTGGAATAGCTTTTATTTTTTCATCTGCATCTAGTGTTATTGCTATATTGAGTTTATTTAAATAAGATAACTACCTAAAATTTTCGCGTTGCGAAAATTGCAAATGTTAGATATGGTATAGAAATCTTTACAAGTAAAGGTAATGAATGTCTGAGACATCAACAATAAAACAAATTTTTGGCAGTTTGCAATAAGAAAGTTCTAAGCGGATACCTCATGCTGGAATCAAGAATGAAAAAAGCCTTTGAAAAATGCCTGCGATGCCAATATCTTCTCTCCTCCAAGACTATTTTGCGTATTCAGTCTAAACTAGACATTTTTTTTTCAACCCCGGCAAATCAGCTCCATTTGGACAATTTTTTGGAGAAAACCACATCATTTCTCGAGCATAAAGCAAAAAATCCGACCTCTCAGCCTTTTGCTTCCGATGCTATCTACGCCGCTTCCAATTCTCATGAATGTCTATTTGAAGATCAATTTTTAAGAATCTTATGGGCTCATGTAGGATCTTTTGAATATGTTCCAGCTCATACACATCAGTGGAAAGGACTTATGATTGTTGTAAGTACAACTCTCTTTACGATAACCAATACTTCCACAGGTCAGGTCGATGTGCAAAAGATCCCTACACCTATCGGCATCTACAATACTCGGGAAGGAGCAGACTCTTTAGCTTATGAGAATCTATGCGATACCCCCTTTAAGGCTTTGTCCTTTGAATGGAAAGATTAGGTAATGCAATCAGCATGAGTGCACACTCAACTTTTTAAGATTTATCCTGGACATTTTCACATAACCTCTAGAAATTTGTACGATACTAATATTCTCATGTTACCATCTAATGTCTAGGTTCTTGCATTCCTTTCGTCGGATCATTTTATCAAAAAAAAATATATGTAATTAAAATACGAAATTACATGACGGTGCACCAATTTATCTATTGCACCGGCAAAACCCAACAAAAACCAGTAGATCTTTGAATGAAGATCATTTATCTTCTTACCCATACAAGTTGGCTGGTGTTGGTTAAAGTAGAACTCTCCCTCCCTCATAATCCGTCAGCCCTCGGTTTAAGTCCGGGTCGCCCCACATCTTTGCCGTCAGTCAATGGCAAATCTTTTGGAGTTCTCTAATGAATGATCCTAAGGAAACCCTGATTAACTCCCATCAGGCATCTTCTGTCACAATTTTCGACTCAGCATCATTCTCTAGTAGACTAACCAGAAAGTGGTTAGCGTTCGCCTCCAAATTTATCCGAATCAAAAATTCTGATGAAATCTGCCAAACGGTAGTTAATCAGGGCTTCCCTAAAAAGATTAGGAAAGTTGTTGTTACAGGAACAAGTGGATGTGGAAAAACAACTTTAGGATGTCACCTTTCGACCGTTATTAATGCAAAGTTCATTGATCTTGATGAACTTTACTGGCTGCCAGGATGGAAAAAACGCGATGATGACGAATTTTTCGATGAAATTAAACAGGAACTGTCTGTTGACAAATGGATTATTTGCGGTAATTATTCAAGAGCTAGACATGAGATTTGGCCCTATGCTGATATAATCATTTGGTTGGATCTGCCACTAAGGACTTGTCTATGGAGGGCTTTTAAGAGAAGCCTTTCCAGATTTTTTCATAAAAAACCCTGCTGTAATGGAAATTATGAAACCCTGGGGCGTTTTTTTGGAAAAGAGTCAATTTTAATCTGGATATGGAATACATATTCTCGACGAAAAAAGGCTTATGCAAAATACTTTACTGAGCAAACAGATACCAGGTCACTAATTCGGCTGAAGACTAAAGGTGAAGTAAATCAATTTATTGCTCATTTCTCCAAAAAAACAGAACACCAAGAGTTTTTTTGGAGTAATTGAAGAATTAACACCTTCTATACAAAAAAAGTTCTAAATAAGTTTGTAAAAAAATTGAAAGCCTATTCAAAATACTAAATAAATAATTCCTTCTTTATTGATGCTAAATTCGTTTTCAAGTAAATCTGGAAAGGATTTTGCTATACCTGCCATCTTATTAAAATTAAGTGGAATATGCGGCTCAATTTCACCACTTGCCAATAGCTCTTTGTGCCTTTCCAACACCCTAGCAATAAAAGGTAAACCTATCTTTATTGCTTTGAATAGCCTATCTTTTTGCGACAGTCCAAGCTGTGAATTATTAGCCAGGTTAACCAAGACTGCAGGCATATAAGTAGGAGTTCGACTAGAATCTCCTTGTTGAACATCTAACTGTAGGATAATTTTATCACGGACACCTTGACCTAATTCAAATATCGCTTCTCTTAAGATACAACCTTCTTCTCGGTTGAACAATCTGAGCATAGCGCCAATTCGCACCAAAATGCGCTCAGCCTTAACATTTATATCTAATCCTAACCATGAGGCCCGCGCTGCTAAATAAGCATTATAAGCATCCCACTCTGTTTTGTTTGGGTTTGCAAGAATCCTGATAGAAGCTCCGACAGCTTGCATCGCACAATAGGCAGACTCGGTGCATACAAGAGAAGATTGATTATTCACATGACCTAATGCACCGGCAACATCACAGGTGTGAATGAATAAATCAAAAGAAAGAGCAATCGGATCTGTAGATGGTATCATGCTGTCTTTGAGATTACTAAACATGCATGGTCCTCCTTCTAGGTGAGTAATATGACCATAATGTGCAAGATTTGCGCTTTTCAAAAGCAACAGCCTGGCGGCTGAGGGTAACCTGTCAAATGAAGGACAGAGCCGAGGATGTTGGATAAGAACTTGCATCGCTTCTCCATGAAAATCATCATGATCTGGGACATCAACTCCATAAGTTTGAAATAACTCTCTAGCTTTTTCACTTTTTCCGATATCGCCAAGCACTAAAGCTGTTTCCATAGCTTGTGCCATTTGCAGTTCAGACATTCCATTCCATTTCGATTGTAATAATTTTTGTCCTTGCAGATGTAAAGTTCGGAAACTGTCTCGAGAAAGTTTAGAATTTGTTTGTGATGCAGTAAACGTTTGATAAGCTCTGTCATCACCATCTAAAATGAGTCTTAGGCAATGCATAGACATAATAGTTCGATCAAATTCAATATACTTCTGACCAAATAGCTGCTCTGAATAAGTGCCATTTAAAGTTGCATATCCTTCCTCGGTGTTACGAACTTTTGCATCAGCTAACCACGAAATTTCAGGATATAGCTCAACACACTTTTCAACCCAATGTGTGCCTTCAATGGTAGAAAAAGTTGCAGATTCTAAAGAAAGTTGATCGTCAACCGCATATAAATTACAAGTTGTTAAAATGGCTCCACATAACACCAACAGCCCAATATTTTTTATTTTTTGCACAGTATTACCTCCAGGATCGTGCCACGAAGATTGAGAAAAAACATCTTCTATGAACATTAGAATTGGTATATGAATCAGAATAATTACTTAAAATAGAGCGAGTTAATTGCCCAGGTGCAACCGTTGCTATATAGGTGACAGGTAAGACATGGGTAGTAAGTCGAAGATGTCTAAAAGACGATAATAAATTGTTACAAACCATGACAACCTCTGACCATTAAGGATAAGACTCATGACACACTTCCGACAAGTGGGAAGACCATCTTAAGAATTAACAGCAAATAAATATAGGTTTTTTTGCGGTGCACAAACGATGCATCAGTTTACCTATTGCACCGGCAAAACCTAACAAAAACCAGTAGATCTTTGAGCGAAGATCGTTTATTTTCTCACTCACACAAGTTGGATAGTGCTGGTAAAGTAGAACTCTCACTCACTCAATGCAGCAAAGCTTTGGCCGAGCTCGGCCCTAGACGTGAGTTTGAAAGCTAGCGCAGCCAGCTAAAAACTTACGGAAACTATTCACTTAACCGGATCGGGTTACTGCTATTTGAGCACTTGTCTATTTGCTCCACCATATAGTTGGCACATGGAATAACCTGAAGATCGCCCCACTGCTCCTCTGCTTTGCCCAAATAGATAGCAGCCGCTCGCTCTATTACACAACGAAGCTCCTCCGGTAGACGCTTTTCTGCCCAGCTAGCAGCATCCCCCTTCGATCGAATTTCATCTGTCTCTAAGCTGCTCCATATCCGCGCTAACGTCAACAGCACATTCCTTGTATCCACCTCAAGATTGGATATTAGATCATCAATATGATCCACCATAGCCTTGCGAAAATCTGAGCTCGGTACAGGCGCTAAAAGCTCATCTGGCTCCCTACCAAATAGAGTCCTGCTTTTTAGCAGTAGCTGAGTCACAATGACCGCCAGATCGGGCATTTTGAAGTTGGATTTGATCACGCCCTTTTCAAAATCCTCGCGCAGCCACTCCCCATATTGAAAACTGCACTGCGGTGGATAGCGCCAAGCATTGATCTGCGACTGCTGCACAAACGTCACATCAAGTGGTCTTTTAGGAGTTGAAAGCAAAAGCAGCGCCTTGGCTAACTGCTCTTGCTGCTCATTTGAAAGTGCGCTCTTTATGACAACAAAAAGATCCAAATCACTATGCAGCTGCATACCACCAAAAATAGATGAACCATATTGATAGACTGCTAATAGCGCACTTCCCAAGATTTTAGATAACTGTTCGATACACTCTTGCATGACTAAATAATAGCGAAACAACTCTTGTAACAAAAGAATTTTTAAACTTTCTTAAAAAAAGAAGATATTCTATTTTTCCGATTTTGAAACCATTTCTGGAGATTACTAGTGATTGCAATTCTACCCATTCTTTTTGGTCTATTCTTTGCCCCTTGTAATGCAACAGCTCAAACTGAAGGCACTACACATGTCAAAGCGTCATGGAAGTGCCACAAGTGCGGCCGCTTCAATATAGATGGAGTCAACTCCTGCCCCTACTGCGGCTCCCCCAAAAAACGTTAACAGCAAATACAGCAGCCCGATGTTTCCTCTTGATATTCAAGATGAAGTTCAATCATTAGCTCGCCTGTTCGCGCAATCACCTCTTGGTAGTGAGATTGCTCTGCGAGCGGTGCACCGGTCTCATCGGTGAATTTAAGTAGGCTAAGAGAGAAGGTACTTGCTCCCTTTTTAGGAACAGTATTGACATACCTCTGAAGGGCAAGCTCATGCATCTTTTGCAGAGTATCTTGTTGCTCCACATCCATCACTTTAGTATTATTTTCACAGCTGTAGGTTACCTTCATAGCAAGGAGTGTAGCAAAATAGTCATTTTGATCTATAGTGTTAGACATGAGAATTCTGATAGCCCTCCTTCTTTTAGTTTCATGTACAAGCGCTGAAAAGCGTATCTATGTCACAAAACATCTGCGTGAAAGAGCGTTAACGCATTGTTATCCCCACGTATCGGGGATGGTCTTCCGCCATTTTGCTAATCACATAATTGATGACACCAGGCAGCCCTTTGATGCCAAAGCTGTGAATGAGGGAGACATCATCTTCCTCAAGACAAAATATCTGAATAAGTTTCTAAAATACATGCACCCGCGAATCAAAAATCGCTATATCTTGATCACCGGGAATGGAGATGAAGATGCACCGGGAGCATTTACCTCTCTACTAGAGGATAAGAAGTAGATCTTCTGGTACGCCATGAATGCAACCATTGATCATCCTAAACTTGTTGCTATTCCAATTGGAGCGGAAGGGATGGCTCCCTCACCAAAAGAGAGCTTTATCCAAGAGTTGCTCAATAATCCACAGCCAAGAGAGACTCTTCTCTATATCAACTTCCGCCCCGACAACCATCATGAGAGGACGCTTGCCTTAGACTACTTTGGGAGATACTGAATAACTCGGTTATTGGAGATTCTGCCAAGATTTGTGACGCTAGGAAATTCGGAGCCTGATGCTAACCCCTTGTGGGTTAGTGAAGGTGAGAATGATGCAGCGGCGCGAAGATTGGCAGAAGATTCAATGAGCGAGTTGTTCAGTGTCTCCTTTGCCGAACAAGACTTCTGCAGCTGCGCCTCACCATGTGATTCGCAGCAGTTTTTGAGCAGCATAGCCATGGAAAAACTCTCTGCCCCCTACTGGCTGAAGCAGATCAGTGAAGAAAAGTTTTATGAAGAGGACTTAGAGGCAACATCATTTCTAGATGAGGCGGCAAGCAAACGGTTGAGCATGCTTTTAAAGATCCAAACATGAAAGGGAAAAAGAGCATACCAGTAAAGAATACCGCGCAGGCCGTGTGGTAAAAATGATGCTGTAATCATAATCTGCGTCCTGCCCTCCTCACCATCCAACCGAAACTCCAACATTGCTTTTCCAGGAAGCTTCATCTCTGCTAAAAGCTGCAAGAGCGCATTTTCCTCAAGTCGATGTACACGCCAAAAATCAACAGCATCTCCAACCCGTAGTTGATCCACGTTGCGTCTACCACGGCGAATCCCTACACCACCGACCAGCTTGTCAATAAAACCGCGCAGCTTCCAAAGCCAGTGTGGAGAGTACCAACCATTGCTCCCTCCCACCTTTAAGATATTCTCCCAAACAGTTTCACAAGGAAGATCAACTATGCGACTCACTTGCTCACGAAAAAGCGTTCCCCCAGCCCACTTCGGATCACCCTCCTCCACCCAAGCAGCCGAAGGAATTGTTCCCGCATCAATCCATGACGACTCAACACCACCACCCGCCTGATTCTCACAAGCCCTCACAATCGCCTCGCGTGCAGATAAAAGCTCTTGCGGTATCTCCCTCTCTATTCGATGATCCAAGCAGATCACCTCACTTGATAATCCTTCAGCCAGTGGGCGACCAATTTTTGCAGGCAGAGGTGTGATCAAACCGATCCAGTGAGAGCTGAGCCAGGGTGTCAGAAGACTCAGACGAAGCAGTTTGCGCTTTTTCAAATGCATCACATCAGCATAAAGATGCATCAACTCTTCATAGGTAAGGACATCCCTCCCTCCAATGTCATACTCCCCATCAAGATCGCTCTCTAATACCTCTACAAGGTAGTGCATCACATTCAAAACAGAGATGGGCTGCACTCGACTCTGCACCCAGCGAGGTGTGATCATATAGGGAAGGCGATCGACCAAATAGCGCAAGATCTCAAAAGAGGCGCTTCCAGATCCAATGATCATCGCCGCTCGCAAAGTGGTCGTCGGTATGCTACTTTTCGCAAAAATCTCAGCCACCTCATGGCGAGAGCGCAGGTGGCGCGACAGATTATCAGCGCCCAACCCTCCAAGATAGATGATCCGCTTCAAATGGGCGGTCTTTGCTGCACGCACAAAGTTGTGCGCCGCCTTCTTATCGGCCGCAGCAAAATCTTTCACCTCTCGTACCATCGAATGAACTAAGTAATAGGCCACATCACACCCCTCAAGAGCGCGCACAACCGAGTCATATGAGAGCATATTCGCCTCAACAAGCTCAGCTGACTCAGCCCAATAGCGATCCCCCATCTTTGCTAAAGTGCGCGAGACAGCTCGCACCTCATACCCCTTTTGCAAAAGACGTGGGACAAGACGACCGCCAATATAGCCAGTCGCTCCTACTACTACAATACGCATATTGGGTCAGTAAAACACTGCTACGGTTTTATGTGAAGGCGCTCAGGAATTTCGAAGGTGACATCGATTGTATTGCCCTCAGTTACAAGAGCATGCACCCTTGCAACCTCGCTAAGCTTCTCGTTACCACAACTCAGACGAACTGCAGAAAAATTACCATGCTTGCCACGCGGTACATTGGCCACAACAGCATCCCAATAGACATCGAAAATACGCTGCTGCAAGGAGGGCATCTCATCACCCGCTAGAAGATCAACCGATAGCTCTAATTTTGAGGACTCATTTGGAAAATTGCACTTCATAAGGGAAGAGAGCTTAATTCAGATTTACATTTCCTTAAATGAAAATCTTTTCTGACGCCGAATCAGCATCAAATTGCGTAGATAAGGTATCAGCGAAAAGAGGTTGTAAAAAGCGATCACCACATCTCGCGTATACCAAGAGTAAAGCAGCAAAATCGTACTCCCCAAGATACTTAAGATCCAATAGGAGCGACCAAGCGCTGACTTTTGATGAAATTCAGCAATCCACCACTGCACCCAGATACGACTAGCAAAAAGAGCCGCCCCAATTCCACCTACAACATACCAAATAGGCGCCGGATGCTGCTGTACATCACTCAGAAGCACGCGCGGACTCCTCACCCATTCCATTCCCTGAGCAAAAAATTGTCCCTGGAAAGCAAAAAGAGCAAGCGTTCCTAAGATCGCCCCACCAATTAAAGCAAAGACCCACTTGCGCTCATACGGCTCCTTGTCTTGACGCAAAAAGTCCAAATTTCTCCACGCAATCAAAGCATTGATCGCCTGCAAAAGAGCAAACTGAACCTGCACCTGAACCACATGGTGGAGATACAAAATAAGATTCCCAATAATCGATAGCTTCCAAAAAAGAGGGGTAACTAAAGATTTTTTTTGCTTCTCGCTCTGCCACCATTGCAGCAGCATCCTAGAGCCAAAGAAGAAAGCGGGCAGAAGCCCAAGAGGGAGATAGAGTATGATTCGCCAATTTTCCACGCAAATAGAATAAAAAAGAGGGGTATTAAGGTCAATTTTATTTCGGAGAAACCTACTGTATAATTGAAACTAAAACGTTAATAACCTATCCCTTCCACAATCTAAATTGTTCTATTGCTTGATTGATGAACATCTCAAATCCAAAGACTATATCACAATCTCTGGCCCTCTCTAAGTAGGCGGGTGGCTTACTCCTAATATCAAATAGAGTTGTCCCCACCACGATGGGAGGCGCTATGGGCGTCGTATTCACCAAAATATCATATTCACCACGCCCCACCTTCAAATCCCAAAGTTTGGCCAGATCCTCAGCCCTTTTTCGATTGCGGTTCTCAATAGAAACCAAAGCTCCCCGCTTCTTCGCCTCAAAAGCGATTGCCCTTGCAGATCCACCAGCCCCCATAATATGCACCCTCTTCCCTTCAACATCCCCCAAAGCTTCAAGCGCGCCCTTTCCATCCGTATTATAACCATAAAGCTGATCGCCAACTTTAATCGTATTGACAGCGCCAATCGCTTTAGCCTCTTCATCAGGCACAACATAGGGCAAAACTCTCTCCTTGAGCGGAACCGTCACACTCAATCCCTTGAAGAGATAGGCATATCGCAGAAATTGCTCCAACTCATTTGGCTGCACAGCCATTTTGATGTAGCAAACCCCACACTGATTGTGCGTCTTATGACTCGGACTCTGATCCACCCTACCACCAATTAAGCCATAGAGCGGTTTGGATGGATCGTAAAGCTCATCATCTTGAAGAGATTCTGGCCCAATGTAGGTCCACGGCTGCGCAAAAAGTCGCGTAATCAATCCATGCTCCCCCATCGCAATCGTCAACTTCTTATGCCTCTTGCCATACTCCAAAAGTTTGAGCGCATCCAAGATCGAATGCGCCTGACAAGCAATCTTATCTGCATCTGGGAAAAGAGCTGGCGTCTTTTCAAAATTGTGGTAAGAGATCAACTTCTTACCAGGAAGCGAAAAACCCGCATTATACTCCAAATCAACCCAGGTAGGTCGCATCTTCAAAATCTCCAAAAAACGCTTTTCTCGCGCTCTTTCAGATCCAACAAATTGACCACCTTGATCTTGGGACCTCAATGTAAAGATACAGGGGTAGCGAATATGCTCCTTTTTGAAATTGTAGCGATCGAAGCGGTATTCATACATGTCGGCATCGCGCAGATCCGATGGATGTGAAACAACAAGGCACTTTCTCATAAATCCAACATTCTAGCATATTAGTACGATGATCGTCATCTGTGATGAAAATGTGGCTCATATGGCACCGAGCGGTTTTCGTATTGTGGTGCCAGCTGGTGAGAAATCAAAGTCGCGCGCCTGCAAAGCGTGGATCGAAGATCAACTCTTTTCTGCAGGCTTTGGGCGAGATGCCACTATCACCGCCTTTGGTGGAGGAATGCTGCTCGACCTTGCCGGTTTTGTTGCCGCCACCTTCTGCCGAGGAGTGCCGTGGACTGCCATTCCCACCTCGCTTCTCGCCATGGTTGACGCCAGCCATGGTGGCAAGGTGGGCATCAACTGTGAGCATGGCAAAAATCTCATCGGCGCCTTCTATCCCCCTCAAGAGGTGATCTTGAACTTTGACTACCTCAAAAGTTTGCCCGAAGATGAATGGAAAAATGGAGAGGCAGAGATCATCAAGTGTGGGCTGATCGCCGATCCAACCATTTTGAAAGATCCGCGCTCCCAATATTCGATTGAACGAGCAATCGCTATCAAAAAGGATGTTGTCGCCCAAGATCCCAAAGAGCTGGGAATACGCCGTATTTTAAACTTTGGTCACACCGTCGGCCACGCAATCGAGAAGCAGTTTGACTATCAGATAAGCCATGGTCAGGCTGTAGCCAGCGGCATGCGTGTTGCCTGTGAGCTTAGCGGCATTGACTGGAAGCCCTTTTTGGATCATTTTGACTCTATCAAGCTTGAGGAAAGACTGTTTGATTTAATGAAGTTGGACAAAAAGGCAAAAGGCGGCTTGCCTAGATTTGTGCTTTTGGAAAAAATAGGAGCGGTCAAACCCTTCGATGGCAGCTACTGCCGCTTCGTCACCAAAGAGGAGATTTTGTGCGCATTTCAAAGAGTCAACTCAAAGGTTGCTTAACTCTTCCCCCCTCCAAATCACATACGATGCGCGCTCTTTTTTTGGCAGAGCAGGCAGAGGGAAGATCAACCATTGACAATCTTCTGCCCTCTGATGACACGCGCCGCATGATTGAGGCGCTAGAAAATATCAAAAACGGTGCAAAGATCGATGTGGGCAATTCAGGGCTCGCATACAGATTCTGTACTGCCAGAGCAGCACTTGAAAGAGATCCAATCTCTATCACAGGTGACGATTCTATCCAAAAGAGGCGCCCCATCAAGGAGCTTTTGGGAGCGCTGCAGCAGCTGGGAGCCAAAACAGCTGTCAAAGATGGTGTTGTCACCGTGCAGGGTCCCATTCGCTCTGGCGCTATCGAAATCGATGGTGCCGCCTCACAGCCAGTTTCCGCCCTCTTGATGACAACACCTTTTTGTGAAGGTAGGACGACAATCACTGTCCACAATCCGGGTGAGAAACCATTTGTCGATCTCACCCTTTTTTGGCTAAGCAGGGTGGGTATCGAGGTGAAAAGAGAGGGCTATCACCGCTTCGTTGTGGAGGGCAATCAAAAGATTGCGCCCATCAAAACCGAAATTCCAGCAGATTGGAGCGCAGCAGCCTTCCCCATTGTAGCAGCGCTGATCACCAACTCAACACTCCAAATCGATGGCTTAGATCTCGATGATCCTCAGGGGGACAAGAAGATTGTGCAGTGGCTGAGCCCTCACATATGCGGCAACCTTTTTGTCACTCCAGGTCCCATTTTGGGTGGTACAATCGATGTCAATGACTGCATCGATGCGCTTCCTATTCTCGCTGTTTTAGGCTGTTTTGCCAAGCAGCCCCTCCATCTGATCAATGCCAAAATTGCTAGATTCAAAGAGTCTGATCGCCTCGCTGCCATCACGCGTGAGCTGCGCAAGATGGGCGGTCACATTTTGGAATTTGAGGATTCGTTGACCATCTTTCCAAGCAAGCTGCATGGCACAAAACTCTTCTCACACAAAGATCACCGCATCGCCATGGCTCTTGCCGTTGCAGCACTTGCTGCAGAGGGGCCAAGTGAGATTGAAGATACAGCCTGCATCGCCAAAAGCTTTCCCAACTTCGTTGAAACCTTTCAAAGTGTGGGAGCCAATATCTCATGATCCTCTTCGGCTTCCAGCACTGTGGTAAAAGTACCTTTGGGCGCAAGCTGGCCAACCATATGCAACTCCCCTTTCTTGACACCGATGAATTGATTGCGCAAAGGGTGGGCGACATATCAAGACTCTTTCGGGAAAATCCCCAACGCTTTCGAGAGATTGAAAAAGAGGTGGTCCAAGAGCTTCCCACCAACCATGTGATCGCTCTTGGAGGCGGCACCATTTTAGATGATCAAAGTAGATGCCATCTGGAGACTCTGGCTCCTCTGATCTACCTACACATCAGCAAAGAGAGACTGAAAAAGCGCTACAAAGATCCCGAAATATTTGAGCAGCTCTATGCGAAAAGACTGCCTCTATATCGAGCAATCGAAGCGGCAACAATCGATTTGGAGGAGAGCAGTTGGCAAGCAATTCTATAGGCAAACATTTTTGTATCACCACCTGGGGAGAGTCGCACGGCAAGGCGATCGGTGTGGTCATCGATGGCTGCCCTGCTGGACTGCCCCTTTGTGATGATGATATCAACCAGCAGCTCAAACTGCGTCGCCCCGGAAGAGCTCACACCTCCCCACGCAAAGAGAGAGATGAAGCGGAGATCTTGAGCGGTCTCTTTGAAGGTAAAACAACTGGTGCTCCCATCTCCATCATCATCTGGAATCAAGACGTCGACTCCTCAGCCTATGAATCTGGCAAAAATAAGCTGCGGCCAGGCCATGCACAATATAGCTATCTCAAAAAGTATGGCATCTACGACTACAGAGGAGGCGGTAGAGCCTCAGCAAGAGAGACCGCTTGCCGAGTTGCAGCTGGCGCTATTGCCAAAAAACTGCTCTCTCTACAAGAAATTGAAGTGCTCGCCTACTTCAAAGAGATGGGAAACATCAAAGCAAACCCCTCCTCGATCACAAGAGAAAAAATTGAAGCAAGCCCTCTTTTTTGCCCCGACCCTATAGCTGAAAAAGAGATGATTGAGCTGCTTAACTCCCTTGAAGGAGATTCAATCGGAGGTGTTGTCGAAATGATTGCCAAAGCGCCAGCTGGCCTCGGTGATCCTATCTATGAAAAACTAGAAGCTAACCTAGCTAAAGCCATGCTCACCATCCCCGCCTCAAAAGGGGTCGAATTTGGTTCTGGATTTGGTTGCACCAACCAAAGAGGATCAGAACACAATGACCTATTCATAGAAGAGGGGGGAAAGATCCAGATGCAGAGTAATCGCGCAGGAGGGATATTGGGCGGTATCTCAACTGGCGAGCCAATCATCTTGCGCGTCGCCTTCAAGCCGACCTCCACAATTCAAATGAAGCAAAAGAGCGTTGATCTCCAGGGAAACCCTACACCCTTTGAACCTCCAGGAAAAAGACACGACCCCTGTGTTGCCATTAGAGCCGTGCCTGTTGTCGAAGCAATGGGTTGTCTTACGCTCAATGATTATTTTGTGGCGCAATGTGCGTCGTTGCAGGAATGATATTGCGATTCAAAAGAAGTAACATATTCATAACAGCCAACGCTCCAAGCAGATATTGACCCGTTGGAGGAATATTCACTCCCATCTTCGACCCAAGTGCAATCAGTATTGCAATCGCCACGGAACCAACTACATCCAATAGTGCCGCGGAAGCTACCGAACACTTGCTAACTGGAGTATTTGGCTGGTGACAGCAATGTCGAGTAACACCATATAGACCACTAAATGCCATTTTCTTCTCCTTTGTGAAAGTTAAATTAAGACATAGAATGCATGAAATATTCTTTTCCAACAAAGAAAAGAAATTTATATTAGGTTTTATGCAATATTCCGCCTTTTCCCGGCTAAATAGCGTTCAATTTTTGGCTGCAGTAAATGAAAATCTTTTCAAGCTAATAGCTGCCTATTTTTTGATTGCTCAGCTGGGTGTGGAGAAGACCAACGAGGTCATGGCCACAGTTGGCACCCTCTTTATTCTGCCCTTTCTTCTCTTTTCCAATGTGGGTGGAGTTTTTGCCGATCGCTTTTCGAAGAGTCAGATCATTTGGATCACAAGAATTTGTGAATTGGTCACTGTTCTTTTTGGAACACTCTTTTTCTCTATGCAGTGGGCAACAGGAGCCTATATTGCGCTCTTTTCGCTCTCGACTTCTGCAGCTATCTTTGGGCCTGCAAAATATGGTGCTATTCCTGAAGTGCTGCCGATCAAGCGCATCCTTTTTGGCAATAGTGTCATTGCTGCCTTCACCTATTTGGGAATTATTATTGGGACGGCACTCGCCTCATTTATTGTGGGGACAACGGGACACCACTTTGTCTATTCAGCACTTTTGACTGTCCTGATTGCCTTCTCAGGAACTATGATTAGTTTGACCATTCCCAAGACTGCGATTGAAAATAGTAAGAAGCGCTTTCCACCATTTGTTTACTCAGAGATTTGGCAGGCATTGAAGCAGATGAGGAGCATTCCTTCGCTTCTGATGGCCACCTTTGCCTTTGCCTATTTGCTCTTTTTGGGCGGTTTTGTTCAGCTGAATCTAATTCCCTACGCGATTCAGATTTTGAACCTCTCTGATGTCTATGGCGGCTATCTTTTCATGATTTTGGCGCTTGGTCTTGGCTGTGGTGCCTACATGACAGACCGCATTTCGCAGGGAAAAATTCGTCTGCAGATGGTGCCCTATGCAGGACTTGGAATCTCCATTATCTTGCTGTTGATGTATCTGTGGCATGACCCATGGTGGCTTGTGGCGATCTGGATGGCTCTGCTCGGCTTTTTAGGAGGAATTTTCTTGGTACCACCTCAAGCCTATATTTTGGCAGCAAGCCCAAAAAAGGATCGTGGGCGCAACTTTGCTACTGCCAACTTTTTTAGTTTCTTTTGCGCGCTTCTTGCTGCGGGAGCGATCTATTTGCTCAATGTGCTTTTGAAACTGACACCAGCAACAAGCTTCCTTTTTATTGCCATTCTCAATGCTATTACCATGTTTTTTGTTAAGTTCTCAAGGAAGTCCTGATTAAGGAGATACTGAATAACTCAGTTATTGGAGATTCTACCAAGATTCGCGACAACAGCTGCACAAGCAGGCATCTCAGATTTTCAAATTATGCGACAAACAGGTCACAAAAAATCTGATACTCTTCATAAGGAGCCACTGAACAACTCGCTCATTGAATCTTCCGCCAATCTTCGCGCCGCTGCATCATTCTCGCCTTTTCTAACCCTCAAGGGGTTAGCGTCAGACTCCGAATTTCCCAGCGTTGCAAATCTTGGCAGAATCTCCAATAACCGAGTTATTCAGTATCTCCCTAAGTATATTTGATTGAGAGCGCTTTGGGAGGAGAATACTGCCACTAAACTTGGATTGTAGTGTTCCCCCCTCCCCAAGGAGGATTGAGCAAGTAAATATGCACAAAGAAACTCTGTTACGATGAGATCGATCTCTTACTGTGCTCAAGGAGTGATCAGTATTCAAAATCTGACTTAAAAAACACTAAAGATGGGATTGAGCAAATTCCATCTTTCCTTAGACTGGGCGAGCTTCGGGTGCAACACACTCGCCCAGTTCCCATCAAAATCGAGTCACTGCTTCGAGGATATAGTGAAAAAAGATGTTTTTTTCTACAGATCTTGCTGAGGTAAAATTATCACCCTCATATGGCCTTTTCTTGGCACTTGTCTTGTCAACTGTTTGTAAGATGGTTGCTGCATGCCCCCCAAAATCCTTTGCGCAACGGAACAGTACTGCAGATTCCATATCAAATGAAGGTGACTTTTCAGTTGATGCAAGCTTCTCTAAGATCGCCTCAAGACGAGCTCGTCTTTCAGGTGCAAATTTCTCAGGACTACGCAAACCATGATAATTCTCAAGATGGTGACAAATGCACATATCATATTCAATGCATTGATCTTGAGCACTCTGAATCAATACTTCTATCATGTGCGGTGATGCGGCTATCGATGTACCTAATTCTGTTGGGGCAACGCCACTTTGAATATTATATCCAATCAAATTATCGGTTTCATCCACGATTTTCACCAAATGTTCATCTGTTTGGTGATTCTTTTTCAAATCATCTGTTCCATAGCGCACAATATACTTAGCCCCTGCAACAAATAGTTCTGTAAACAATAGACCAGAACCTGTACCAACAGGAGCACACCCTACAAAAAGAGGAGTATTATTAAATGTCCCAATCGCAACAAAAGGGCCCCACGAAGAGCGAATAAAACGTACGTTCTCTAACTCCTGAGACAGACGCATTGCACGTGCACTATTCGAGCAAACGATACCACGATCAGGTACTGTCTCTTTTAGAAAGACACAATCGTCTAACGTTAAAAAAATCTCTTGAGAAAACAGAGTGCTGAGACAAAAACCTAAGATTAATATAAAACGCATAATTTCTTTCCTTTGTTAGCACGAACCCAGTTATTATCCCCCTGATCTTGAGAGAGTTTGCAGATTAAGGAAGCTCTGAATCATTCGTAGATCTTCTTACCCGAATGTCATTATCTCAAGAGGGTAATGACTGAGTTCACATTTTGTTAAGAGGCTACAATAACCCTCATCCACCATCCCACAGTACTACTATAGCAAGATTCTTGGCCTCACTAACCACATTGTCGTCATTCATTTCGGAGCCAGTTCGTTATTTAGTCTCTCAGTTGGAAGCAGCTTATATCACCCCTTCATGATGAGCCCCATTTGTTGGGTAGACATAAAGGCAATGTCAATTGTGCTGTACAACTTTCTAAAGAGATGGTAGCAACAGGTTCCGATGATCAAACTATCTGCATATGGGATCTGAACGAACATAAGATGACAACTTGCCTTTATAGTAATCAAGGGCCTATTCTCTCTCTTTGTCCTCTTCAGAGTTCTCCGGATAGCACCTCACTTGTATCTTTTGCTGACCACTCAACTATAGCATCTAATTCTGCACTCCGTTTTAACGGGAGTTCCAGAGATCGGGCTATTGATCCCCTCTTTTCAGAGGATCTCTTGGTCTCGGGCTCTATGAATGGTAGGCTACAGGTATGGCAGGTTGGTCAGGAAAAACCGCTAAAAGAGGTTAATTGCCATTCCTCAGGGGTGGTTGATATAGAGGTTCTATCACCTCAGTGCATCGCATCCATAGCGAAGGATTCATATGTTAATATTTGGGATATAGAAAATGAAATCGTGACCCAGCTAAACAGTCATGTATGCTCGCCATCAGCCTTGACAGTTCATGAAGATGGAACATTACTTGTTGGTTTAACTGACGGTAGTGTCAGGATATGGGATATTACTACGTTCTCTCAGATAGCTGTTTTAAATCCAGTTCTCTCTACTGAGGGTATCCAGGTACAATGTATTAAAGTTTTAAAAGATAGCAAAATAGTAGCAGGCTACTCAGATGGTCAGCTTGTCATTTGGGGAGTGAATTTTAATAAATATTTAAATTAAATCGAGCTTCTCTGGCTGTATATGTTTACCGAGGTAAACTTAAAAGAGTAACTGAAAAACATTAAACCACTTAACACACTTAAACTAAATCTGATTCCAATCAACTGGAGTTGATAAACCGTTGGGTAGGCCATCTCAATATACCGAGCCGTAAGCCCAATGACTAAATTTCCTCGCTTTTGCAATCTTTGAATGACATCTGCTGTTGTAGGTCCACAGCCTTGAATTCAGACTCAATAAAATTATGATGCCACACAGGAATCATCCAATGAAGCACCTCCAGATTCACCTCTCCTGTCTCCTTCATCCGCTTTTTCACTTCATACGATGCCCAATGATCAGAACCCAAAGGCTGCACTGTTCACTTTAATTTCCTAAATACTTTTTGTGCAAAACTCTCTCAGAGGATATCATGGATAGGAATTGTCTGCTATCGAAGGTTTGTATGACGCGTATTGTATTTGTCCCAGGTAATGGTGGGTGTACGACAAAGCACTTTTGGTTCCCGGGTGTTCAAAGCGCACTTGAGAATCAAGGGTTCGAAGTTGTTGCCGCAGAATTTCCAGACCCCGAGCTTGCTCGTTCAAGTTATTGGATCCCTTTTTTACATGATGAACTAAAAGTTGATGAAAAGACAGTTCTTGTGGGGCACTCATCTGGCGCAATTGCCGCGCTGCATTATGCTGAGAAATACCCGATTTATGGATCGATTCTTGTTGGTGCCTACCACACGCATTTGGGAATGGATCTTGAAAAGCAATCAGGCTATTTTGATGCTCCATGGAATTGGGAAAAGATTCGAAAAAATCAGCAATGGACCGTCATCTTTGCCTCTCAAGATGACCCATGGATTCCAATTGCAGAGCCTCGCTACCTTCATGATCAACTGCAATGTGAGTATCATGAGTTTTATAACCAAGGTCATTTTATGGGAGACTATGAAAAAAGAGCATTTACCGAATTAATCACAACACTCCTAGATAAAATTCACTGAGATGTGTTAACATCTTCAGCTTCAAGGGCATTTTATCGAAAAAGTCTTTTGAAGAGAACCCTAATGGAGGTTTTATGAACCTAACACTATTGACCTATGACAAAGACTCGCGTATTGATGGCGAGAGCTACGTGAGAAGTGAAGAACACAGATTTTCAGCTGATCCAATTGTAACTGTTCATGAGACCGTCTGTCAGTTCTTCGAGGTCCAACAAGAGCGGAATAAGACCCTGCATAAGGCAATATTTGCAACTGACATACAGTTTAATTGGTATGAACTTAGAAAAAACGATTCCCCAGACATCATTCATGGAATAAAAATTCTTGACGGCGATCGCAATATAGCCCATGTTTCTGACATGGAAGCCCTTGAAGCTCTAGATAGAGGTACTCGAAAAATACACATGACAACAAAATCAATGTTTATGTCTGGTGATCAGGCTGAATGGGCATTTGAAGATCTACAAGGCCATGAGCAAAGTTGTCCAGCCGCTGTGGCATTATATAACTCAGAATCGTATTCTAGCCTCACTCTATGTAGCACGAATTTAGGCACCCTATTAAAGTATGACATCCAAGCCCCATGAAGATCAAAAGCACTCGCATTTGCGTGACGTAGTTCGCAATTTGATCTCTTCAATTGCCCCTATCGATGCTTTGGAAAAATCTCATATAGACTTTGCGAAAAAATGGATCGATTCTGGTGCTGAAATATGTCGAATTAACAAACCAAATCTACCGAAGATTCACCTCATTTCCTACTTCATTCTCTTTGATCAAAAAAGGAAGTCTTTTTTGCTCGTCGATCATCGAAAGGCTAAAATGTGGTTGCCACCAGGTGGGCATGTAGATCCAGGAGAACACCCGAAAAAAACAGCTCAACGTGAAGCAAGAGAAGAGCTTTCTATCGAGGCCGAGTTCTTATTAGAAGACCCCATTTTTTTAACACAGTCTGAAGTGAACGACTCCATCTCTACGCATACCGATGTCTCACTCTGGTATGTGCTAAAAGGTGTGCACGGAACCGATTTTGACTATGATTTAAGAGAATTTAAACGTGTACAGTGGTATGAGCAAACACAAATTCCATTTGAACTCGCTGAGCCACATTTGAAAAGATTCATTAAAAAACTAGAGCTGACTCTGGCACCCCAAAGCATCTTGTGACAAGTTCTTCTTCCTCTTCTTCTTGGATTTTCTGGAGCATCAAGAAGATCTGAAATTGTGAATTTAATGATTTCTGATCTCTCATTTGTTAGAGCAGGGTTTATTATAACACTTACCAAATCGAAAACAGAGCGGAAACAAGAAGACTACGAGATAGCCATTCCCTACGGACCAACCCCTACAACATGCCCTCTCAGAGCGCTTCAAGATTGGATCTCTCTTGCAGACATCCAAGAAGGCCCTCTCTTTAGGGAAACTCTGATTAACTACCGTTTGGCAGATGTCGTTAGAATTTTTGATTCGGCTAAATTCGGAGAGGAGCGCTAACCACTTGCTAGTTAGACGTTTGGTTACGAATTTCCCCTCGATAGAAATCTTGCCGAAATCTCTAGCAAGGTACTTATTCAGTATCTCCTTCTGTATACCCAAAATTCATGTTCTGACAATGGCTTTTTAGCATTCATACAAATGATCGTCTGTGTTGCATAAGTCTGGACAATAGGGCCATACGAGGCCTCATCTCTTTTAACCTTCTTTTTTAAAGAAATAAAAGAGTATTTCAAATACCCTGCTTTTCATGAACATGAGACGTTTCATTATCGCCTCGCTATTTTTGGTCACGATGGGATATGTGGCAACAGATCTCTATCTCCCATCGATGCCAGCCATCCAAAAGGCGCTGAACACTACCCCTTCACTTGTGCAATTCACCATCCCTCTTTATATGGTGAGCTTCGCTTTTGCACACATCTTCTTTGGACCACTCTCTGATCGCGTTGGCAGGCGGCCAGTTATTTTATTTGGCCTGCTCTTCAGTTTGATTGGCACAACGCTCGCCATTTTTACCGTTAGCATCTGGATGCTCATTGTGGCGCGCTTTTTGCAAGGTGTGGGCCTTGGGGCGCCTGTTGCGGTGATTCGCCCTGCTGTTCGCGATGTCTCTTCCGGTGATGAATTTGCACACATCGCCTCTATTATGGCAACAGGAGCTGCTGCCTTTATGGCTGGAGCACCAGCACTCGGCGGCTATCTGCAGCACTTCTTCGGCTGGCGCAGCCCCTTTATCTTTCTATTAGGTTACACGCTTCTGCTCATTGCTCTCACTCTCATCTGGATTCCGGAGACGATCAAAGAGAAGAATCCCGATGTGTTCAGACCGAAAGTCTTCTTTGGCAACTATCTCCACCTACTGACTAGCCCCATCTTTCTAGGCTATACGTTGGCCTCTTCCTGTGCACTTGGTGGAACTCTAGCCTATTTCACAGCTTCTCCCTTCATCTTGCAAAAACAGATGGGACTCTCCCCCGTCGCCTATGGCTGGACTATTATCATCCTAGCGATCGGTATGGGTGGTGGCGGGTTGCTCAATCGACTCTTTTTACGTCACTTTGGTAGACATCGTTCCCTTCTGATTGGTATTGCGCTACTCAGTATTGGAGCTCTATTCATGCTCTTCGCCTCTCTATTGGCCTCCCATCCCCTCATGGTAGTGATCCCCGCCGGTTTTTTTGCTATTGGGATGTCGGTCACCATCACAAACGCCTCTGCTGGCGCCTTCACCCCCTTCCCCAATATCGCCGGCTTTGCTGGAGCGCTTTTTGGCTGCATTTTCATGCTTGGTGCGGCTATCTCCTCCTCTTTGATGGCAAGCTTCGAAGATCAATCTCCTCTATTGGTTGCCTACTTCTTTCTCGGCAGCGCCTTTTTGGCAGGAATTTGGCAGTGGATCGCCTTCCTTGCTGTAGACAAGAAATAATCTCCAGACTACTCTTTTTTCGATGTTTAGATTCCTTATTGCTCTTGTGGCCACGACAAAACTTTTCGCCCTTTCCTACCATCAACTAGAGGAAGCTTTTCCAGAGGATATGCTTTGGGAGGGTAATGGTGAGGTGATGCTCTGTATGCACGGCTTTGGCATGGACAAAACTATTAGCTACTTTGTGCATGACATGCAGGTTGCTCCCTATCACTTAGTTGGATTTAACTTTCTCGATCACGGCGATAACATCAATATTGAGCACCCAGAAAAACTCAGCTTTGGCACAGTGCACGAGCTTATCCCTATTGTTGACAGACTCAAAAAGTGTGTGTTGGAGCTGCAAGAGGAGCGGATTCATCTCTACGGCTTTTCAGCTGGTGGTGGAGCGATTGTCAACCTTTTGGCAGCTTTGAAGTGGCACCGCTTTTCTGAGGAGTTTGGATTGAGCTTTGAGCAGATGGATCTGATTTTGGCAGCGATCGAGAATGGATCGGTCATTTTGGACTGTCCGCTTAGATCGGTTGAAGAGATTGTTGAGGTACTGGAGCCTGACAATCGCTACTTAATTGAGATCGGCAAGATTTATACTAAAAATGAGTTGCGACCAATCGACACACTGCTTAAGTTGGATGGAATGAGGCTCAACCTGCTTCTTGTTTTGGCAACGCCTGATGAGATTTTGTCTAATCGTGATGATGCGCTTTTTATAGAGAGAGCGAAGTGGGTGAACCGTCTTGGAAAAACAGTTGTGGTGATGGCAAGTGAGGGCATGCACATTCCCTGCTTACCATCACTTGTTGAAGGATACCAAAGGTTGATCAAATGAAAACAATTTCTATCTATTTAGCAGGCAATATTAAGAAGAGTACAGAAGAATCAAGTGGCATCTTTTGGACTGAAGCGGATCGCCAAACTTTGCAGGAATCGATGCCCGATCATGAGCTGATTTTTCTCAACCCAGCAACACGCACTGATGATCTTACTGATACACTCTCTGTATTTGGCCGTGATATGATGCAGGTAGCGATGGTAGATCTCGTTCTTGTCGATGCGAGGGAGAGGAGAGGACTTGGTGTTGGAGCTGAAATGATGTGGGCAAAGGTAAATTGCATTCCTTTAATTACATTGGCTCCGCTTGGCACACATTACCATCTCGATGAGTGCCACGTAATGGACCAAACTATTTCTGATTATATTCATCCCTTCATTGATTCTCTTAGCGATGGTGTGGCCAACAGCTTGCAGGAAGCTGCCCAACTTTTCTTGGAACTGAAAGAGGTGAAAGATCTCTCAACTGTTCGAGGATCGATGCAGCACTACCGTAATGCGCAATATCCACACGACTTGCCGATGCAGGAATTGATCGGCTCTTGTGAGCAGCTGCGAGAGAAATTGCAAGCTCCTACAAAATAGTATTGCACTGGAAAAAGCTGCTGCCTATAGTTACGAAACCAAACGGAGGTTTTTCGATGAACAAGTTGTTTCTTCTTACTACTCTTCTATTCGCTCCACTATTTGCGCAGATGTCACCCCAACACTTCTATCTAGACACTGCCATGTGTGAGGGAGAGTGGTCATGCGTAAAAAGTGAGATGAAAAAAGGGCGCTATTTCGAGATCTGGTCGCGCAGTGATCTTGCTGAAGGTATTGAAGTTGAAAGCATCTATGTGGTTTCAACTCCAACTGCTCACGGCAAGAATCCAGATATGAAACACATGATGAGAAATGCTCTCTTCCCTGTAAAGTTTATGCCTGGAACACGCACAAGTGTGCAGCGCGAATCTGAAACTGAAGCTCTTTTTGAGTGGCACACACCAAACGGCCATCAAGCTGTTGTGCGCCTTCTGGTTGAGCCGACAACGTGTCACACCGTAAGCTACATGCAAAAGAGTGCAACGCGTCTCTCAGAAGAGGAGATCACAAGACGTGGCGACTTCCTCGATACGCTGCGCCTCACCTTCTCAAAGTAGTGATTGATTTTCGACCCTTTCAACATGCGGACCTTCCTCTCTTCTATGAGTGGGCTAAAAGGCCGCATGTCAAAGATGTCTGGTTTCAGCCACAGTTTGAACCTCCTGAAGCAATTGAACGCAAGATCGGAGCTGATGGATCTGTTTGGCCCTTCATTATCACACTAAATGAACAGCCCATAGGCTATATCCAGTGCTGTGATTTAGGTTTATACCAAAGAACCGCCAAGGAACCCACGGGGCACTTTTTAAATGAGTCCAAAGGCTCCTTCTGTATCGACCTCTTCATCGGTGAAAAGGAATATCTTGGAAAAGGGCATGGAACAGATATCATCAAAAAATTCTCTCAATGGCTATTTAAAGAAAAGAGTGTGAAGCGTATACTCATAGACCCCAGCTCTCAAAATAGACGAGCAATCGCCTGCTATAAAAAAGCAGGCTTCTCAATTATACGAGAAGCTGATGGTGATACAATTCTTGAATTGAAGAATTCATGACGTTGTATTACAATGGTTTAAGGCATGTCTAGAGCATTCAAAACAGCACTGTTTCAAGCTTTTCCCCTATTTGTCTTCCATATGACACTTGGGGTGGTAGTTGGCTTACTCTTTCACGATGCGGGCTATGCTTGGTATGTGGCGCCTCTTTTTGCAGCGGTTGTCTTTGCTGGCACCATGCAGCTTCTAGCTCTCTCTTTTCTAGCCGCAGGCGGCTCGCTCTGGATCTTAGTCTTTTCTCTCATAGCGATTGGATTTCGAAATATTTTTTATGGTCTAACCATGCTGGAGCGCTATGAGAAGGTACCAAGACTCTTGAAGTGCTATTTGGCTCATGGATTGATCGATGGGATCTACTCCATTTTGCAGGTGGGACCCAAGTTTGAAGGCAAAGAGGATGTACGCTATATCACCTGGCTCACTCTTTTGGCTCACTTCTCATGGATCTTTTCTAACTTGGTGGGTAGCTGCCTCGGTTCTTTCATCAAGCTGCCGCCTAATTTGGAGTTTGCTCTGACCGCCTTTTTTGCGGCAGCGGCTGTTGAGCTCTTTTTGAAGCGGCGTCAAAAAAGAATTTTAGCAATCGCCTTTGTCAGCCTTGCTCTTGCTATCATCTTGATGCCGGGGCAGATCATGCTCCCCGGTATTCTGCTTGCTGTTGTTGGTTGCCTAATTGTCCCTGAAAAGCAAAAGGTGGTCGCATGAAGTGGTATGCCCTACTCCCCATTGTTGCAGCAATCTCAGTAGGCGTTCGCCTCTTCCCCTTTATGGTAGGTGATTTTCTGCGCCGGTTCAGCTTCTTGAAGAAGTTATCTGTCATGCTACCTTGCTGCCTCTTGATCATGGTCACAGCTTACACCCTGCATGGGACAGATTTTTCCAACGCATGGCCTGAAATCGGAGCGCTTCTCGGTGTCGTGCTCACCCAGGTGCTCTTCCGTACAATCACGATCAGCATGCTCGCAGGAGTGCTACTCCATCAGCTATTACGCCTGATCCTCTTGACCTCATGACGCGCCTGATTAGGCGTGATCCCACGTTCATCCAAGGAACGCTGTACATTCTCCAAACCTTGATACTGCGCCGACTGACGCTCAATCTTGGAAATCTCACTCTCCGCCTGCTTAATTGCTGCACTGGCTAGATCTAAATCAATCTTATCCAATCGTTTTTGCAATTTCTTTGCAGATAAGTGACCAGCTGCAACGGATTTGAATTCATCCTCAACCTCTTGCATCTGGTGCTCAAGTGCGATCCGTACAGTGTGGGGAATATTGACCGTATTCAACTCCCCCCACAAATTGTTGATCTCACGCTCTATATGTGTGATTTCCGCCTTGGTAGCTTTCGCCATAACTGCACCTCCGCAACTAATATACAGAAGTTTAAGACCCTATGTAAAGATAAAATTACAAATAAGATCGACGCCAAAGCCGGAGACTCCCTTATCGGGCTCAAAGGGATCCCACGCCATCCCAGAGATATCGAGGTGAGCCCAGGGAAGGTCATCACTCACAAAGTAGTGCAAAAACTCAGCAGCAACCGAGCTTGCTCCCCACTGTCCTCGCCCATCATTGGAGAGGTCGGCTCTTTTAGAGCTCAGCTGCTTACGAAAGCTCTCACCTAGGGGCAGCGGCCATACAGGCCCCGCCTTTTGCAAAGCTTCTGTAAGCTTTGGGCAGTTGCAAAAGAGCCCAGCGTACTCATCAGCGAGGGCACCGAAGGTTTCCAGTGTAAGCGTGGCCAAATCTATGATTTGCGCAGGCTTAAAGCGCTGTTGAGCGTAGCTGATACAATCGGCCAAAATGAGGCGCCCTTCGGCGTCTGGATCTTTGACTTCAACTGTTGTGCCATCAAGCATTGTGATCACATCACCAGGTCTGATTGCCTCCTTGCCGGGCAGATTTTCTGCTAGGCCGACGATGCCAATGATGTGCTTTTTCGGCTTGAGCTTTGAGACCGCTTGCATAATTCCGCAGACGGCGGCAGCACCCGCTTTGTCTCTATGCATCTGATTGAGAAAGTTGCGTTTCAAATTGAGGCCACCGGCATCAAAGCAGACGCCCTTCCCAATCAAGACCAGTGGATCTTCATCCGCCCCTTTATAGTGCATCACCACCAAAGCTGGTGGATTACCCGCCCTACCAACCGCCTCGATGGCTGGCAGCGGGGCGAGTACTTCGACATCAAGATCCAGTTTCTGACATCTGCTCGCAAAGATTTGTGGCGTCATCAGGTTTGATGGCGCATCGGTCAACTCTTTTGCCAACTGAATTGCCTCTTCTATTTCGTTCACTTTTCCTCCTCATCACCACAGCGGTGATCAACATTGTCACAGCAATGGCCAAAAAGCCAACGCCAAAGTTTTGACTCACACCCTTCGAAATTCCGCCACCTACGAGTGAGGCGAGTGAAAATCCAAGAGGGATAAGCCCCATTACAGCTCCCTTCGCTGATACCTTCGCAACAGAGGCGTAGACAAAGGGACCAATCAGCAGCTCAGCAAGGCTGATCACAGCAAAGAGCCCCATCACCCCAAATTGAGAGATGTTCACCCCCCTCTGCACAGCCACTCCTAAAAGTGCCATCGCCAAGCCCACAATCAAAAAGGGCAGAACCAGCCGTTTACTACCCTTCATTTTGGCAACAAGAGTGCCAAAAAGAAGAACAACAAGCGGATTGATCCCCATCAGTACCGCAGTTGGTACGCTAGTTGTCACACCTCTTTCGATGAAGAGCATCAAAGATGAGCCCATCTGCTCTTCAACAGCAAAGAAAATGACAAGCGCTACAAGAGGCATGATCACCTGCGGAACCCGTCTTAGCGCTATTACAAAGAGTGCAACAACTGCAAAGGGCAAGATCGGTAGGATCAGTGCCTGATTGTGCAGAGCTAAAAGAGCAAGCACAAAAAGAGCAGCTGTAGCCAAAAGCCCCAAAGCGGGCCGCTTTGATTCACCAAGGGGCATCCCCAAAAGAGTGATGACACCAATTAGCATGCCCACTGCTGCTGCACCAAACCCAATGTGCCAGCCAAAGCGATTCGCCAATATAGGACAGCCTACAGAAGAGAGCAGCGCACCTATATTCATCACCACATAGAAGAGTGTGAAATGGCGATCACAATCCTCACTCACTTCAGCTAAAAGCGCCGTGATATTAGGCGCAAAGAGCGAAGTGCCTGCCACAATCAAAGAGAGCCCAACAAAGAAGCCTCCCTGAAAGGCAAAAACAAGGTGTCCCGCACCAATCAAAAGGGCGCCGAGCAGAAGCGCTCGGCGTACCCCCAAGAAACGGTCAGCAATCACACCACCAGCAAGCCCTCCAAGCTCAAAGAGCCCAGCATAAAGCGCATAGATCCCAAGAGCTTTTTGGTCACTCAAGCCCATCGCTTCAACCATAAAGAGCACAAGCAGTGCGCGGTTGCCGTAGTGGCTAAAAAATTTCCAAAGCTGAGCAAAGAAAATTCTTCCAATCATACCCGCCCCCTCGTCTGAGCATAGATGTGATCAAGCATAAAATCGCCAAGATCGATAGGATTGGCACGAACCGCTTGCACGCGCTCATCATCACACTCAAATGCAGATTGCGGTCCAAACTGCTTTTCATTTGCAGCGCAGAACTCCATCGCTCTTGTGAAACCAGCAGTAAGCACACGATCAAGTAGCTCAGTACGACTGAGAGTTGTCGCCCCCTCAAAGACCACCAGCTTCTGATCAGCTCCGCACTCTTCAATAGGCTCAAAGCGCTCACCATCCGACTTCATCAAAATGGTGAAGACCGGCTTCACATTACGTAGGCAGATCACACTCTTTTGCGCATGCAAACAGCCAAGCAATGTCCGTTCCTGATAGAAGAGAAAGCCAAAAGGCTTCTCAGGGAAACCCTCCCATCTTCCCATACGCACCATGCTCAGTTTGACACTTAGCGTTGGATCCATCAAAGTTATTCCCGCTGCTTGGCAAACCTCATTGCTCATCTTGGCAAGCTTGGTCTGCATCAAACAGACAAACTCTCTACGGTCCAAGCGCAGCTTGTCAAACTTACAGAGCGATGCCAACCCTCCAATGTTTGTTGCGGTCAGCACAATTCCATTCGGTAGCTCTCTCTTTTTAGCCTTTGTACAAGTCAAAATGTATGAGAGCAAACAGAACTGCACATCTGTAGAGACAGCCAAGTCAAACTGCTCTTTGAGCATAGCCATCCCATCTCCCTTTTTTTGCCGCGTCATCTGAATGACACGGTTGATCCGATCCACCCTATCGTCATAAAGCTGAAAAATCTGAGGCTTCACATCGCGCGAGGCAAAGAATAGCGCCCTATTTTGACAACCACCATCACCTGGATTGGCATCAAACTTCTTGAAATCACCATCAAATAGCGCCTTGCGCGTCTTTTTAATGGCATTTTTTAACATCGTGGCAATGATCAAAGCATCGCCAGTCCCCTCGCACATCTGTGCGGGGACTATCTCTAAGATAGTCATAATATGACTCCTAATCTAAAATTTTAAAAAAATAAATGAGATGGAGGGACTAGCCCCAATAGCACCAATAAAATCGATGGTGATAATGGGCTACGATTAGTGCAGAAATTTTTTGACCCTGACACTTGCTGTCAGGGCATACGATTGACATCATATCCATGACAAAGTCCTCAAAATTTATTTAAAAAAATTAACTAGGATTAAAAACGATATTTTCGGCTAGCGCCAAAAATGATGATAGGAGCAAGCCTCACTTGAAAAGTGATAGTAGCTGGAAAAGTACTGTTTGTTCATAGCATTTGCTCCTTGAACATAATTCTAGCAGCTTTTCTGAATTTAAAAAAGAAAAATTAGTCGTCGAGAACTTCGTCGCATAATAAATCAGGCTTTTGATCCATTGGGGAGAGCGGCTCTTCTGCTGTATCGACTTCCAGTGGTAGTAGTGCCAACTGCTCTTCCTCAGTGGTAGCAGGCAATAGACCTAGAACCTTTGTTGCGAAGCGATCAATAACTTCCGGTGCAGCTCCTTTCTCAAGTGAGCGCTCAAGTATCCGAAAAGCAGAACCAAACTCACCTCGCTCAGACATTTCAACCGCAAGACTACTGATCCAATACTCATTACGGATGTTTATGTCTCTTAGTTTATCAAAAACTTCCACTGTAGGCATTTTCCCAGTTCTATAAGTCTCTGCAATAAGCGACAGCCTCATATTTGGGTTCCGAAGCTGCCCTGCATCTACAGAAAATCTTGTCTCTCTCCCAGAGTAGAGGTCATACAGTGCTGCTTCTTTTTGGAGGAATTCCTTGAATTCTGAAGGACAAGGGTTGCTGAGTAGATCGATCACAATCTGGGATCGGTGGTCTCGAGATAGGAGATAGTGAAACAATTCACTAACAACACATTCAAGAACCTCTAGATCATCCTCACCCCCCCTTGCAATTGTCTCCTGGACATATCTCACCACATGGTTCTGATATGTTAAAGATTGCTCATCTTCAGGGAAATTCGCAGCATAACGTATTCTGTTCAAGTTCCTCTCATTTACTCCAGTGATTTGCTCAATCGTCTCTTTGGCTAAAGCAGATTCCCCTATCGAGATATAGAGCCCAGCGAGCCTAGCCATATCGTGGGGGTTAGCTATCTCTTTTGCTCGGTTAACTAGCTCTAATACGCGGGAATCTTCTTGTTCTGACCGCATGATATCAGCCAAACAAAGCAGATATTCTGCACAACCAAAAAAACGGTTGTGCAGCCGCCACGGATAGTCATCCTTTAGCATCTTACTTTTTTTAAGGAGCAAAAGTAATTTTGAGTTTTGCAATTCAGGGTCACTTATCGCACCTATCTCAGCTATTGCCGCTTCAGGTCCATTTCTATCAAGAGCGATAAGCGCCCGCTCGTACCTTACTTCAGCCAAGAAATCACTAGTTCCGTCACCATCAACGTTGCCAATCAATTGATTCGATAACTCAACTTTCTCTTGCAGATATAGCAATTGGGAATACTTCAATGTATTCTGAGTAGAAGGTTGTATCTGCTCTTTATCTTTATAATACTTGGTTACGCGTTCAGTAAACGGCTGTGAAGGAGATATCTGCAAAAGTTCAGAAACTGGCCTCATTTCCTTCAACTCGATCTTCTCGCTGGTACAAATCTTAAAAAGGATCTCTTCAAGCGCTTCTTTCTGCTTAGCTGTACCCAATTTATTTGCAAAAATAAATTTAACTGAATTTGGGATTTTTACAAACATTGGACGAAGGCGCCCAGCAAGACTTAAAACCCTTTCAACTTTATAGTGGGGCGTCTTATGAATAATAACGTGCCACGCTCTGCAGACAGCTGCCGCTTTACCAAGCTCCTTGCCAGATAAATTATCAAAGACTAGGAGCATCACATCTTCCTGTATTAAAGCACGATGACAACATTGAGTAACTGGTATCATGCAAGTAGTATAGCACAACTGGGTTAAAAAATCATGAAGATAATCCAGTAAAAGAGACTAGGAAAGACGCCGCCAAGAAATAGTTTGAATAAAGAAATTTCTTCATGGAAGGAGTGCCTGAGAATCGTTAAGCCCAGTGGATTGGCCACATTGGCAATTGCAGTCATACCTCCTGCTGCCATCGTGGAGGCGACAAGGATATATTGGCCTCGCGCAGAGAGATCTGTGAGTTGCGTACCGAGGTAGTTGACAATGGCGTTATCAGCAAAGGCTGAAAGGATGAAGCTGGAGGCAGCCATCACCCTTTCGCCATAGTCCTGCAGAAGAGGCAGAAGCCAGAATCCTTGCAGTTCCCCGTGGAGGATCAAACTGGCGAAGAAAAAGCCGACGAGCGCTGACTGTTTGAGGTGCAGCTTGCTTTGGTAAAATCTTGTCACTTGGTGGAAGCCTAAGAAGGCGATGAAGAGGCCAAAGAAGATAGGAGCGTGCAGCGAAAAGGTGGAGATCGCAATCACAAAGACGAGATGGATCAATGTAATCCAAAAGGGCGTTGGCTTACGCTCCTCTCCCTTTTCTAAAAGAGGAAGTTTCTTGGGAAAGTGGCGAACGAAGTTTTGGCGAAAGATGAAGTAGTAGATGAGATTGACAGCTGCCATGGCAATCAGAAGCTTCCATCCAAAGTTTGTGAACATGAAGTGTGTGTCCCATTCCCACGTTTTAGCAGCAAAAAAGAGTGCTCGTGATGAGTAGGGTGAGAGCAGTCCACCGACCGAAATATTGGCAAAGAGCAGGCCTAAAGTGGCGTATTGGAAGGATCTGCTTGGCTGATAGGGATAGAATTTTTTGGAGAGCAAGATAGCGGAGAGTGCCATTGCGCCGGGTTCTTTGAGTATGGAGCCAAGCAGGGGGCCGATGCTCATGATGGCGAGCCACCAGGCACCGGCGCTATCTTTACCGATGCGGGCAAAGAATTCCAAAACGCGCTCTGCAAAGGAGATGATCGGCCTGGAGCCGACGACGACGACGATCACCATGATATAGAGTGCAAAGGTGTAATCGCGTGTGATCACGTAGTCTTTGATCCCCTGCCAACTGGTGAAGGCCGATGCCCATAGAAAAAGCGGTACAAGCCAGAGACCAAAAACCACTTCAATTTCGCTACAGAGCTGTACAAATTCGGAGAGGAAGTAGTAGAAGCGCCAGCGGTAGGGGCGTTCAATTTGGCGCATGCGCAATTGACTAGCCCAAACATGGAGATGGGGTGTCATGAAGGTGTGGATGACAGCTAGGATGAAGATGACAGCGATTCCAATATTGAAGATCATGCCATGCTCCTATCTGTCAGCTTGACGACAAACCAGGTGAAGAGACCTGTGAGTAGAAGATTCAGTGCGAGGCTCATGGCGGCAATGGTTGTAGTGACTCCAAAAGCGCCATGTTCGATGGCGAGTACCAAAATGCCAGCTCCTACCTCTCCTCTTGGAAACATGCCCACACTGACTGCAGCTCTTTGCGAAAGGGCAGCCTCCTTCCGATAGAAAAGCATTGGGAAGCATTTACCCAAGTTGGAGAGCAATGTGATGGCAAGAACATGGAGTATGGCAACCAGTGGTGGGATATTACCAAACATAATCCTCGGAAGAAGTAGGCCCACCACAAACATGAAAAGCATCTTTATGAAATGGTCAAAGCGCTGTAAGGGGCGCTCAGTAGGCTCCATATAGGCGTGTTCATGCCTATATTGTGGAGCTGCGTGTGGGTTGATCAAGATGCAGCCTAAAACAAAGGCGGGAAGCAAGATTTCTACTTCGATGGCAAAGCCAAGGTGGAGCCACTGCAAAAATGAGGCGAGTAAAGTGGAGTAGCCGAAGACCCAAAGTCTTCCTGAAGGTAGGGCAACTGTGTGCATGAAGCGCCAGGCGCAGACAAGCAGTAGTAAGATGACGACAAGGACAACGATGAGGCTGTATTGGATACCAAAGAGAAATTGGAGAGGGACTAGCAAGATGATGGTGTCGACATCATCTAAAATGGCAAGCATCCGCACCTTCTTAAAGACCCATGTGAGACCGAGTCCTGCAGCAGCGAGCATGGAGAAAAGGATACCTGAGGAGGTGGGAGCTGCAAATCGACTGATGAGCAGATTTTGCTGCCAGCTATTTTCCTCACCAATCAGCATGAAGTAGAGAAAGCAGAAGAGCCAGGGAGCAGTGGCGGCGATTGCAGCGACTAGATAGTCCTTGAGGTGGCTACGAACTTTGCTTTTGTCGAGCCAAAATTCCAATCCTACCTCAATCATGATGTAGCCAAGTGCAATGTCTGCAAAAAAAGTGAGCCATGGATGAAATGGCATGAAATCATAGGTTTGGGAGACAAACATTCCCGCAAGCAGACAGATTGTGAAAAGATAGATGAGTCGCACACTTCCTAAATAAAAGGATTTCCTTTAAATGAAAACCATGAAGATCGATCCACAGCAGCGTTTTTCCCCGCAATTTTTGGAACAGCCTGTTAAAAATTGTGTCAGCTCGACACCGCTTGCCTTTTCGATCACCCAATCTGTTGGCGACATCTTAGAGAAGCTGCAAAGTTTAGGCTCGCGCAGCCAGATCGAATACTTCTATATCATTGATGAGGAAGAGAGACTAGTCGGAATTGTCACGGCAAGAGATGTGCTCTATAACCGACCAGAAATTCAACTGATGGATATCGTCGATCATGAAATCCTCAAGATTCATGACCAAGAGCCGGTTGAAAAGGCGCTGAAAATATTGACACACCATCAATTGCTAGCACTCCCTGTTGTGGACAATGACAACAAGTATCAAGGCATCATCCAAGTGCTTCCTCCCGATGAGGAAGCTTTTTACAAATCAAAGAGATTGCATGCGAAGACGATGAAGGAGGACATCTTTCAATTCATCGGTTTTTCGATTGAGCAGCGCAAGATGGCGTCAACACTGTCCGAGTTCCGCTACCGTATGCCATGGCTTCTTTGCAATTTAATGGGCGGTTTGATTTGCGCCTTGATTGGTGAATTTTATGAGAAGACGTTGCAGCTCTTTGTGATCTTGGCTCTATTTATTCCGCTAGTGCTCTCACTTGCAGAGTCGATTGCTGTACAGTCGATGACTATCAGCCTCCGCTTTTTACACTTTAAGAAGATCTACTGGGCACAGGTGCTTCGCCGCTGCAATGTTGAGTGGAAAACCTCCCTCCTTTTGGGAATTGGAAGTTCACTTCTGATTGCTGCCTTCTACTTTATCTGGAGCACTGAGATCATGCCCATTGTGGGTATTTCTATCAGCGTAACTGTCTCAATGATTGGAGCTGCACTCTTTGGTGCCCTCTTCCCGATTATTCTACATCTTTTAAAGCTTGATCCTAAAGTAGCAGCAGGTCCAGTGGTGCTGACTATGGCTGATATCATCACTGTTGCCATCTACTACAGCCTCTCTACATGGTTATTGATATAACAAAACTCCAACTCCAGTAAGCTAGCCCATCTCTAGAATGCATCTCATTGGTGCGGAGGGCTCTGTTCCCAAAGTTTGAGATAAGGGTATGATTTAGCCCCATTTGGTCATTACGACTTGGAGCGATTACACCTACAACCGCCTCAGGGAGATAGTAATGGCTCGGTTATTGGAGATTCTGCCAAGATTTGCGACACTAGGAAATTCGGAGACTGACACTAACCCCTTGTGGGTTAGTCAAGGCGAGAACGATACCTCGATAGAAAGATTGTCGGAAGATGTCGGATGGTAGTTAATCAGTGTCTCCCTAAGGAGATACTGATTAACTACCGTTTGGCAGATTTCGTCAGAATTTTTGATTCGGCTAAATTCGGAGACGAGCGCTAACCACTTGCTGGTTAGACGAGTCGAGAATGACACCGAATCGAAAATTGTGGCGGAAGATGCCGAATGGGAGCTAATCAGTGTCTCCCTAACGATCGTGAGAGGACGATACACTCTCACCACCTGCAATTGTAAAGAAAAATTCTCCATCCTTATGGCGAATCTCATGTGGCAGTCCTTCATACTTTTTTTGAACAGCATCGGTATGCTGCCACAGGTGACTTTGGATTGAAGTAGCTGTAGTTGCAGATTGCCCACAGTGATTACAGATATATTTCAAATCTAAAGAATGCATAGTGTGCCAATGCGTTGTAACATTATGCGCCCGCTTTGTACGATGATTACATCCCTCTTCTGGACAGCAAAATGGCTTCTGCTCACCGTGTGCCTCCCTCATATGATCTGCAAACTTTTTGTTGCTGAAGTATTTTGTACTACAGCAGGTTAGATCGATATTCACCTTGGTAAGAAAAACAAAAACGCTCTCTCCCTCAGTATAGACCCTCGCTTGCTTTTGAAGTGGGGGAATCGTTTTTAACTCTGCCTCTGTGAGCAGATCTTCCCTTTTTCTTAACCCCTGTTTCCATTGTGCCAATTTTTGAGCACCGAATCCCTTAGAGTGATCATTCACTTTCACATGCCGAACCCGCTTTCGAGGTCGGCCCTCATAAGCTACAGATGGCCTCTTTTTTCTAGCTGGAACCCAATATTGTTGACCAGGCACTTTTGCCATCAGAGTATTCATTCGCTCTAGCACACCTATACACTCAGCATTCATTCGAAGAGGCTGCCACCCCTCTTTCTGATCACTAGGAGATATAGCAGGCGCAGATTCTATAGCATGTGTCATATTTGCCATTTGTCCACATTGTTTTATAAAGACAGATTAAACAGAGTTCTCTTTAGAGTAAAGTAGAACTACTAGGCGTTGTTGAGTAAGTCAGCCACGAACTCTCAATCGAAGCATGCACCACCTTGATCAAAAAACCCTTCCGATCGGTAATAGAGACAAATCGGTTCAAGAAAAGAGATTGCGCCTCCTAGTTAAAAACCGAGTTTTCTATAGTATAGTAAAACTCACCATCACAAAGCCGGACATTGCAACTCGGGTAGCAATTAGCTTGATATTCGGAAGGCAAATGCTTTGAAATATGCTCCCTAACCTTTCTTGCAGCAGTTTCTGCAAAATCACAATGGCCGCAGTGGAACTTTTTTTCCTCACTATGATCCCACTGAAAGTGACGCTCGGTTCCAGATGGTGTAGTACCGCTGAATGAACAGCCCGGGTGTGGACAGGGGAAGGATGGTGAGATACCATGTTGCATATTCATATGATAAATAAAATCTTCTACTTTTCCCCACTCTTTACAGCTGCACTTAAATTCAAAGTTTAATGATGGGACCACCCTAATCCTCTCACCATCACTAAAATAGTGACTACATCCATTTGGAACCAGTGGAACTAGAGAGATCAGCTGCTTCATCCGTGCTGTGAGTGGGATCTTGGGCGTGATACGCCTAGAAGATTGAAGCCGCTTCCTCTTGCGCGAATCTCTGGGAGCACGCTCCTTTTTGAGGGATGTAACTAAGCCTGCTGCAAGTCCCGCAGAAACTCTCGCGCCTGTAATAGTTGCTTTTGAAACAACCGTTACCTTAAATGATCCCTCATCTTGTGGATCCACCCAGTCAGTAACACTACCTCCAACTGCGAGGTGAGCCAGTAGAGCACCTTCATGATCGATCCAAGAAGAGGGTGTTATGTTGACAGACATGGAAATATGGTAGCAGACCATTTTTTAAATTCCCAGAAAATATATACCTAACCAACTAGAAAACAAATGCCTTAACATGGTTCTAAAGGTTCTCGCATAAAACCTGTAGAGTTGAGTGATGCTCAGCTGATTTTATTCAGAATTTTCTTCTCGCTGCCTTTTTTGCGCTGGCTGATCTTCTAGGGGCTCTTCTGCAGCCCTTTTTTTCTTCTTTGTTTTACACTCAGGGCATGCTGATGGCTTCTTCTCCCTACAACGATTATGAATACTCGCTTCCCACTCATGACCCTTCTCACACCTCCACCAAACGCTACTGCCCATGCCACATGTTTGATTTTCAAGTAGACCATTCTTAGCCACATCCCACTGATCCGCTGCCGCATGATCCCTTAGATATCTTATCTGTCTAGACTCGCACTTAGGGCATGACGATGGTGTCTCCTTCTTGCAACGATCATAAATACGCGCTTCCCATTCATGACCCTGGTCACATTTCCACAATACCCTCTTGCCCGAACCACAAGTTATCTCCCCAATTGGACCATTCTTAGCCACATTCCACTGATCCGCTACCGCATGATCCCTTAGATATCTCTGCTGTCCCAAGCGGCACTTAGGGCACGGAGATGGCTTCTTCCCCCTACAACGACTATGAATACTCGTTTGCCATTCATGGCCCTGGTCACATTCCCACCAAACGAGCCTCCTCAGGCCACAGGTTTCATCTTTAATTGATCCATTTTTAGCCACATTCCACTGATCCGCTGCCGTATGATCCCTTAGATATCTCTGCTGTCCCAAACGGCACTCAGGGCACGGAGATGGCTTCTTCCTCTTGCAACGATTAGCAATACGCGCTTCCCATTCATGACCCTTCTCACACTTCCACCAAACGCTACTGCCCATGCCACAGGTTTCATCTTTAATTGGGCC
>JAJACG010000009.1 GCA_022601635.1 Chlamydiales bacterium
AATTCTTTTGAGTTTCACCCTTGCGAGCGTACTCCTCAGGCGGTACACTTATCGCGTTAGCTTCGACACAGCTGGGGTTGAGACCAGCTACATCAAGTGTACATCGTTTACGGCAAGGACTACCAGGGTATCTAATCCTATTTGCTCCCCTTGCTTTCGCGCCTCAGCGTCAGGAATAAAATAGAAAAGCGCCTTCGCCACTGGTGTTCTTCCAAATATCTACGCATTCCACCGCTACACTTGGAATTCTCCTTTCTCCGTCCATCCTCTAGGATGACAGTATTGGATGCGGGTCCGAGGTTGAGCCTCGGGCTTTCACATCCAACTTACCACCCCGCCTACGTGCTCTTTACGCCCAATAAATCCGATTAACGCTTGCACCCTCCGTATTACCGCAGCTGCTGGCACGGAGTTAGCCGGTGCTTCTTTACCTGGTACCTTCAAATCAGCTGGATATTAGCCAGCTTCTCTTATTCCCAAGCGAAAGTGCTTTACAACCCGAAGGCCTTCATCACACACACGGCGTCGCATCGTCAGGCTTTCGCCCATTGCGAATGATTCTCGACTGCAGCCTCCCGTAGGAGTCTGGGCAGTGTCTCAGTCCCAGTGTTGGCGGTCAACCTCTCAATCCGCCTAGACGTCTTAGCCTTGGTGAGCCGTTACCTCACCAACAAGCTGATATCCCATGGACCCCTCTCTAACCGCGAGGACCGAAGTTCCCCCGCTTTAATGAACCCAAGATGCCTTGAGCCACCACATTTGGTATTAGCGACCGTTTCCAGCCGTTATTCCAAAGTTAGAGGCAGGTTGTCCATGTATTACTAACCCTTCCGCCACTAAGCAGTAAACTGCTTCGTGCGACTTGCATGCCTCATCCACGCCGTCAGCGTTCAATCTGAACCAAGATCAAATTCTCAGCATAAAAAAAATTTTGACGAGTGTAGAGTATAAACTCTACTGAAGATTCAATCCACTAAGTGAAGTGAACCTTCGTCACAAACCCGCCTGACATTTCTGTCAGACTATCTGTATTCTATCTCTATTGCGTTGTCAAGATGCTCAAGCGGCTCGGAGACCGTCTTGTTTCCCATCCTCTCGGTTAGGAAGGCAAAACAATACGCTATCGCCGGATTTAAGCACAATGCCTTTTTCTCACTTTTTTCACTTTTTTCGTAAGTGCCTAAAAAACACAAATTTAACAATTCCTTGATCGTATATAAATATTTTTAGTGTATAATACCTGTGTTATGAGCAAGTCTATTCAAGCATCAGATCATGTCACAGCCTGCAGAGCACCAAGAGCCTTCCCCAAGAAGGCGGTTGCAACTCTGGTAGCCCTAGCGGCACTGGCTGCTCTCTCTTATCTTGGTGTCCGCATCCATGCCCCCTTATATAGTGTAGCTGGGGCAGATGCACTTTTTGTAGGATCGATTATCCTGCGTATGAAGACCTCTCTCAGAGAGATTCCCCAAAAGTATACTCTTAGTAACGGGCGTATAGCTGTGCCAACAACAGCTAATAGGTATAAGGTATATGAGCCCGCCCACGATGAGCTCTATAAGGTCATCGGTGAGTATGAACGGATGGGGGACGAGCTGATTTATTCCCCAAACCCTGGCCTTTATATTATACAGAGAGCTGAAAAGGGTGCTATCGACTCTATAGCATGTAAAGACATGATCCCAAAAAATGTGAAGAGCAATCCTGAGGCTAGAGTAGAGTCTAAATACGCACAAAACGAGGCGCTAAGAAAACAAATCGAAGAGCGAGCGATTGAGGTTGTATCCCTCATGCCGGGGCAGGAGATAGATAAAACGAAGCGTTATCGAATCAATCTTAAGACTCATGTAAGAACAGCCCTACTTAAAAGAGGGCCCACCAAAATTTACGAGGATCGTCCCTATGTCGCTGTCTATAACATTCGTCACGATATGTGGATCTATCTAGATGATCATATGCAGTGGCAGGCGGGCCTTGAGATTTTGAAGGTGCCCCATCTTGGCAAGCGAGTCTATCACAATCGTCGCTGGTGCCGAAAAGTGTAATATTGCAGTTAACCTAATTTGAGAATCCTCTTAAGGAGATGCTGAATAAGTACCTTACCTGAGATTTCTATCGAGGGAAAGTTCGGAGTCGAACATCTAACCCCTTGTGGGTTAGTCGAGTCTAGAATGACACCTAATCGAAAATTGTGGCGGAAGATGCTGGACGGTACTTATTCAGCATCTCCTTAAATAGACATTATAATCCAAATTGACAAAAAGTGGCCCCTTGGCGAAAATGTTCACCTTCTCGGCGGACGTAGCTCAGTTGGTTAGAGCGCTGGATTGTGGTTCCGGAGGTCGCGGGTTCGAGACCCGTCGTTCGCCCTTATTTCCTAGTTGTTTGGTGGAGTTTGTTCACCACGCAACACACTAATGAGATATTTATTAACTACCGTTTGGCAGATTTCGTCAAAATCTATTTTGTGTGCGCCTCAATTTTTTAGGTCAATAGTTGTGCTTTTGTGAATGATGCAATAATATTGAGACTATGCGCAAAAAACGAAAAAAGAAGAAGAAATCCAAACCATCTCACATCCTTAAAGCCTCTATCTACTCTCTTGTTGCCGCTCTGTTTTTTCTCAGTATGGTCAGCTACCGCATCGAGGACCCAACTGCCAACTGGCTTGGGCTTGCTGGTCACATCATCGGGTGGACACTCTTCTATCTACTCGGCCTTGCCGCCTTCTTCCTCCCCTTTTTCTGCGGATGGCAAGCCTACGCCCTCTTCAGCAAAAAGAAATTAGAAGGTCGTAAACAGGTCTACTATGGCCTCCTCACTCTCTCCACTGCCCTACTACTCGCACAGATGGCGGGCCACGTCTCTTCTATAGGCTTTGTCTACCGCGACTACTTCCCCAAAAGCCATCAACTCGATCCTAACTTCTTGCGCTTCTACTTAGGAGGCGTACCACTACACAAACTCTACTGCGATACCTCTATCAATTTCCAAAAAATCTTAGGCTCTGTCGGTTCCTGCCTCCTCTTTCTCACACTCTTCGGATTTGCTCTCTTTAATTTGATCAAAGTCAACTGGAAGCCCGTTTGGTTCAAGATCAAGAGCCTTATTCCCAAAAAAATACCTGCGATGGCATTGCCTGTTATCAAGCGTGAGCCCTTTGAACCGCAAGTAATTGTACGTGATGATCCGCTCGAACGCGAGGTGGAGATCAAAATTCCGCAGGTTCGCAAGATCAAGCCGATCCGCATGGTGCTTGGTGACTACGCTCTGCCCCCTTCTGATCTATTGACCGAAGTGGAGCGCATCGATCAATCGCTCTTGAAAGGTGATTTGAAAAAACAGGCAGGTGTTTTGGAAGAGACGCTAGCCAGCTTTGGCATTGAGGCAAAGGTGGGCGATATTCACTGCGGTCCTACCATCACATCATTTGAGGTGCATCCAGCTTTCGGTGTAAAGGTTCAGAAGATTAAGGCGCTGGAAAAGGACATTGCACTCAATCTGCAGGCAAAATCGATTCGTATCATCGCACCTATTCCAGGAAAGGCGGCAGTCGGTATTGAGGTGCCAAATCCCCATCCACAGGAGGTCTCCTTCCGCGAGATGTTGGAGGGCTATCAGGCGGGCTCGCGCAAAGGCTCGATCCCCCTACTTTTGGGCAAGATGGTTAATGGGGAAGATGTGTGGGCCGACCTCACCAAGATGCCGCACCTAATTATTGCGGGTGCCACCGGTTCAGGAAAGTCAGTCTGTATCAACACGATTGTGATGTCGATTGTAATGAATGCACGTCCCGATGAGATCAAGCTAGTTATGATCGATCCGAAGAAGGTAGAGCTGACCGGATACACCCATCTGCCACACATGCTCGCTCCTGTCATCACAGAGCCGGGGGGTGCTACAGCTGCGCTCAACTGGCTTGTGCGTGAGATGGAGAAGCGCTATGAGATCTTCCGCATTCTTGGTATTCGCAACATACACAGTTTCAACACGCGTGAAAGAAATACTGAGCTTGAAGAGTCGATCGAGATGGATGTACCTGAGAAGATGCCATTTATTGTGGTGATCATCGATGAGCTTGCCGATTTGATGCTGGTCTCATCAAGTGATATTGAGACGCCCATTGCTAGAATTGCGCAGATGGCTCGAGCAGTCGGTATTCATCTGATTTTGGCCACGCAGCGCCCTTCGCGTGAGGTAATCACCGGTTTGATTAAGGCCAACTTCCCCTGTCGCATTGCCTTCAAAGTTGCCAGCCGCGTCAATTCTCAGATTATTATTGATGAGAATGGAGCTGACAGCTTGCTTGGAAATGGTGATATGCTCTTCTTACCACCTGGCACCTCCACATTGATTCGCGCTCAGGGTGCTTTCATTCGTGATGAGGATATCAACCGCGTCATTGCGCACAGCTGTGAACAGGCACCGACGCAATATGTGATCCCCAACTTCGATAACTACAGAGATGAAGGGGCGGAGCTACTTGCTGAGGAAGTTGCGCGTGACCCACTCTTTGAGGAGGCAAAAAGCTTGGTCTATGAGACAGGGACTGCCAGCACAACCTTCTTGCAGCGAAAGCTCAAGATTGGCTATGCTCGTGCGGCCGGTGTGATGGATCAGCTTGAAGCCGCAGGAGTGATCGGCCCCTCTCAGGGAGCGAAACCGCGCAAGATATACTACCCATCTGACGAAGAGTGAAAGGATTTTGCCCCCTAGCTTCTGGTTCCAAAGGAAATACAATTTTCTTTGGCAGTAGCGAAACAAAGATTCTCATTGATGCAGGACTTTCTGGAAGAGCGACAAAGATGCGCCTTGCTGAAATAGGCATCACCCTCGAAGAAATCGAGGCGATATTGATCACGCATGATCATTCTGATCATGTGAGCGGTCTCAAAACTCTTGCCCTCAAATTTGGAATCCCTGTTTTGGCCAATGCAGAGACTGCGAAAGGCATCTATGCGCAGCTCAAAGAGTGTCCCAAATTTCATATCTTCACTACCAATGAGCGCTTTGAATTCAAAGATCTCTCGATTCTGCCCTTCAGTGTGCAGCATGACACCCCCGATCCTTGCGCCTTCACAATCGAGACTGATGGTATTAAGGTAGGTTTTTGTACAGATCTCGGTTTTGCCACCTCTTTGGTGAAGCGCCATCTGCACAAATGCGACTATCTCTATGTTGAGGCCAATCATGAGCCACACATGGTTCATGCCTGCAGCCGCCCTATGGTCTATAAGCAGCGTGTACTCTCACGCAGTGGCCATCTCTCCAATGAGGCGTGCTGCGATCTGCTGGAAGAGATTGTGCATGATGAGCTCAAACATATCCATCTTGCCCACCTCTCATCGGAGTGTAACAGCGAGCAAACAGCGCTAGAGCGAGTCAACAGCCGTCTCGAACAGCTCGGGAAAAAGATCTCCGTTACAATAGCGCCGCAAGAACGAGTAGGCCATGCCATCCATTTTTAGTGATCACGGTCAAGGCAGCCACGCCATCACCCCTCAAGATTTTGAAGAGATCTTTGGTGTGCGCTATCTCCACAACTTACAATTTGTCAACTGGCGTGTTGAGAACTATTTGCGCAAAAAATGTGCTCACGCTCACAACAAGGGGCGGATTGAAGATCTCACACTTTGGCTGGGAAAGCTGCACAAGAAAGAGGTGCAGACAGGCGCTGATGTCTCTGTCACCATCAAGTGGATCAATGATCAGATAGGTTATGGACTCTTCACCAACAAAAAAATCCCCGCCTGGCACTATATTGGAGAGTATACTGGATTGCTGCGAAGGCGCGGCCTTTTGAAGCGCGATGTCAATGACTACTGCTTCCAATATCCACGCGAGTGGACAGCGACTAGAGCTTTTACCATTGATAGTGAGGAGCAAGGCAACTACACCCGCTTCATCAACCACAGCGACACACCCAATGTGGAGTCGCGCTCTTTTTTTCATGACGGCGTTTTCCATATCGCCTTTCGCACCATCGAAGAGATTGATCCAAATGTCGAATTGACCTATGATTATGGCGACATTTATTGGAACAATCGAAAGAAATGCTGATCTTTTTTTTCCTCTTGTCCCAACTGTTTGCGCATGAACTCTCAATTTGCGCGATCTTCCAAAATGAAGCGCCTTTTTTGAGTGAATGGATTGACTACCATCGAGCAGTTGGGGTTGAACACTTTTACCTCTACAATGATAGAAGCTCTGACGCTTTCTATACTCAGCTAAAACCCTATATAGAAGCGGATATTGTCGAGCTTTTTGATTGCGCCGCATCAGGCCGCCACTTCTACAACCAAAGACGAGCTTACTGCCGCGGCCTCAAACAGGGAAAGGAGGACAAATGGATCGCCTTCATCGATATCGATGAATTTTTGCTCCCAAAACAGCATGATTCACTACCGCAGATGTTGAAACAGTATGAGCACTGCTGGGGCGTCTCGATTCGCTGGCAAAAGTTTGGTACAAGCTATATTTGGGAGCTGCCCAAGGACAAATTGATGACGCAGGTGCTCATTTGGAAGGCTGAAGCCGATTACGAAGATAACTTCATCCGCAAAAGTATTGTCCAACCCAAAAAATTGCCCGCCGAGTTTTTTGACGAGGAGTATGTGCGCGAAAATACGATCGACCTTGTCCACTTTTGCCAGTGGGAAGAGTACCAGCCAGCCAAGATGCGTAACCTCGGTCCACTTGCCCTCCCCTCTCCTCATGCCGCGCTAGAACTCGAGCAGGCGCAGATCAACCACTACAGGTGTCGCAACGAAAAATATTACCGCGAACGCAAAACAGCACGAAAAGCGCGCCTACATGCAGAAGATTTTGGCACTCCACCCACCTGGAGTGACAGCCGTGTTGAAAAATACCTCCCCCTCTATAACCAGCAGATCGATATGGAAATCTATCGGTTCATTCCAAAACTACTCGCACTCAGAGAAAAACAGCCCTCTGGATCATAATCTTGGCACAGTTTTTCAAATGCATCCCATTTAGGGAAGACACGCTGCAGCTGCTTTTTTGTGAAAAAATGCGCTTTACCGAAGTGAGGTCGGATTGAGTATTTATGAAGATAGTTCTCTAGCTCTTTGAACTCTACAGCATCTTCGTCCCACTGGAAAGAGCGTTCAAAATCGTGAAAGCAGATTGAAAAGGCGTCACGTTCATAGGCAGGGCTAAGCCAAACTGAGTCTGCCTTTACAGGACGCATCTCCAACACCATCCTATCTTTAGCAAGCGGCAGATTCGGTCTGCTCGCAAAGTAGTCTCTCATAGCAGCCAAGAAGGCGGCAAAATCCTCCTGGCAAATGGCGTAGTCACTTTGCAAAATAGCCCTTCCTGAGGCGTGCATCTCCCTCGCTTTTTTTGCCACTCGCTCAGAAGACCAGCGCAAAATCGAGATGATCTCCCAACTCCTTCCGATGCGCTGAATATGATCGGGAAAATTCTCTATCGAGTGCAGATGGGGATACTCCCCCACCATCTCAAAGTGGCCTAGCTTGAAGGGGTAATCCACTCGATGGCCTGTCACTACTTTTATTTTGTCATGCGCTACATTCCAAAACATCTGCAACTTTTCGCAGCTAAGTAGTTCATCCATGTGAGTGATCACCTCCTCAATAGGCAGCAGCCTAATCACCTCCGCCATCATAAAAAGAGGGATGCATCTCACTGTTACCTTGGTGATCACACCACACAGCCCAAGGCTAGTCACAACGCCATGAAAAGCCTCATCCTCTTCTGATAGCTGGTGCAGCTCTCCCTTACCATCAACAAATTCAATAGCGCACACCTGCGAAGCGAGTGATCCCATGTGCGGCACCTGCCCACGCGTTCCAGTCGCAATCGCCCCAACAAAGTTCTGCTCACAGATCGATCCCACAGTGGCAAGTGTCAGCTCACACTTCTGCAGCTCTTCACAGAGCTGCCGCACGGAGACTCCAGCTTCAAAGCTGCAGCGATTCCCCTTAATACTCAAAATGCGATCCATCTTCTCAAGTGAGATGTAGACACCCTCACTCTTGCAGATGGGATTCAATGAATGAGTCGCTCCCAAAACGCGCACCCGTTCATGTTCTTGGATTACCTGTGCGACCTCTTCAGCTGTCTGCGGGAGATAAACCTGCATCACTTCATCAAAGAGGATACCTCCAGCTGTAAAATCTACAGGTCGCTCTTGCATCAAAACCGATGCATACAAGTGACTGCTAACCAACAAAAAAAGTTGAATAATTCTTGACATAACTCTTACAATTCTCTAACATCATCGCAATATATGACAACCTATTTCGTAAATGGAGAGTTTTGTGAAGAGCCAAGAGTGAGCGCTCTTGACCTTGGAATTTTGCGTAGCTTCGGCGTCTTTGACTACATTCAAAGCTATGGAGGTCTGCTTTTCCATCCTCAAGATCATCTTGAACGGCTTGCCTGGTCAGCTAAGCAGATTGGTTTACAGATGCCCTACTCACGAAAAGCGCTTTTAGAGATCACTCAGGAGATCGTTGAACGCAATGAGAAGAGGGACGCCGGTATTCGCCTCGTCGTTACAGGTGGGCTTTCAAGCCATGACCATCTGCTTCCAACTGGACGCGCCTCATTGATGGTCTATTTTCATCCCAATGACCCACAGCCAGATGATGCCTACAGTGATGGGCTACGAGTTGTGACCAATCGTCATCAGCGCTTTTTGCCGACTGTCAAGACCACCAACTACCTGCCTGCTATTTTTGGCATGAGGAGTGCCAAGGAGCGCGGTTTTGATGATGCGATCTATCTCAACTCTGATGATGAGCTTTTGGAGTGCACAACGAGCAACGCCTTTTTCTTTAAAGATGGCCACTGGATCACCTCAAAAGAGGTAGTGCATGGTGTGACGCGTAAAATCTTCCTCTCACTTTTGGAGGAGCCTGTTGAGTTCCGCTCATTGAAGCTTAGTGAGTGGCCCGAGTGTGAAGAGGCCTTTTTGACTTCAAGCGTGAAGGATGCTGTTCCACTTGTACAGATTGATGATCAATCTATTGGGCAGCCAGGTGCACGCACGGCAGATCTGACTGAAAAATTTCGCAGCTATTTAGAGAGGTATTTTGAGCATGCAGACCAAAATCGATTTGAACGACATCTTCTCCATCGATCAGGAGGGAGATTACACACTACTACGCCATAAAAAGCCGGCACAAAAACTTCTAGTCTATGACCCTGGTCTTTATCATACAGCTATTTGCGAAAGTCATCTCTGTCACATCGATACCTTTGATGGAAAGCTCTACTACAGAGGTGAGGCTGTTGAGACCAAGATTGAGCAGGATTATTTGGACGTCGCTTATGAGCTAATCTTTGGTGAAGTAGATGAGAAAAAAGAGCGCTTTTTAGCTGCTGCAAAGTTTGAGCTTCTTGATGAACAGAGAGCGCTTTTGGATGTCATTCCGAGGTCGACCCATCCAATGGATGTCCTTGCCATGGCGGTGACCAATTTGGGCGGTTTGGAGCACAAATATCTCGCTGATCCAGCAGATCTCGCCGAAAAAGCGGGCTTTTTGATTTCCCAGGTGGCCGTTACTGTTGCCTATAGATATGCGGGAGAATATTGGGAAGTGGACAGCTCTTTGCCCTATGCGGAGCAGATCTTGCGCCACATGCATCGCGATAAAAAGCGTGTTGAGGAACTCGGGCGCATTTTAAACACCATCATGATTCTGCACGCTGAGCATGGACAAAACTGCTCAGCTGTCACCGTGCGCTGCGTGGCCAGTGCGCGAGGCAGTCTCTACACTGGTGTTGCCTCAGGTATGGCCTCCTTTAATGGAGTGATTCATGGTGGCGCTAGTCAATTTGTCTCTGCGATGTATGAGGAGCTGATTGAGAGCGGTCTTGATGTGGACAGCTATGTGAATCGGAAGTTAGAAAAGAGAGAGCTTTTGATGGGTTTTGGGCAGCGTACCTACAACCGTATTGAGGGCTGCTGGGATCCACGCGTCGAGACAATGCACCGCATTTTGACAGATGACTCCTTCGATTTCCCTGAGGTGAAGGCGTATCGCGATGCTGCGATTGCTCTGATCGAGCGTGTCAAAGAGGAGCCCTTCTTCAAAGAGCGCAATTTGACACCCAACCCCGATCTTTTCAACTGCATCTTCTACAAGCTCTTTGAAGCACCACGTCAGATGAACACGACGATGCTCGCATTGGGCCGCATTGCAGGCTGGATTGCCAACTTTGTGGAGCACACCGAGAAGCGCTACCCTCTCACAAGACCGGGAGACATCTCTGTCGAGTAGAGTCGATCTAAAAATGCAACCGTATTGCGATGGCTGCTTAAAGGTGAGCGGCCATCGCCCCCTCTTAAAAAGTCCTCAAACTGCCATCTTCTCGCCGCCTTATTCAAGCTAGGCGAACCTCCAAAACTCTTCTCAATGACTCTTCCCCTCTCCAGGATCGTGACAGAAAATTTCTCCTCAAAGCGTCCATCAATTTTGTGGCAGGGCAAGCTCTCAATCTGCAGCGAGCTCTCCATCCCACAGTGAATCGTCACCCGTTCCTGCCGCACCTTGCCAGGCAGCTTATAGCCTCTTTTGCCTTCACGCAGTGAGAGCGAGGTGCCGCGCAGCTGCACAGAAAAAGAGGCCTCTTTACTCTTGCCCATCAAAAGACAATCTGTCTCTCGCATCAGCTCTAAATCTGGATGCGGATTTTCCCCCAATATGCGCGTCTGCTCAGCAGGATTGATCGTCATCATCTGCACATGCACAGATGAGAGATCGATCCGCTGCGCCAATAGATCGATGTAGTGATAGCCCGAGTGAAGCAAGATGCCGTAACCCATATGAAAGGGATGCGTCTTCAAATCGAGATATTCGTCAGGTAGATTCCAGACACCTCCACCAAAGTTGATATCAACAGAAGTGACCCGTTTATCTTGCAAGTAGCTGCGCACAAAATCATAGCCTTGATGCGCACGCCTTTCACAGGAAAGCACACACTCCGCTCCCTCCATCTTCTCAAAATCTGCCAAAAGATGTGAGCTAGCACTCACCGGCTTGTCCATAAATATAGGGATTCCCCTCTGCTTTGCCCACAAAACGTAGGGTAGATGGACAGAAGGGTCGGTAGAAATAAGACAGCAGTCAGCATCTACATCGACAATGGTTTCAATCTCCTCTGGCAGAAGATTGTAACGCATTGACTCTGGCAAAAAACGCATAGGGACAGAGTCCCCAAAAAAAGCGCGGATCTCCTTTTCTCGGCTTTTGAGATCTACAATGAGACGGATGTCAAGCCCCTGGCGGAAGTAACGCGCCCTAAAATGGTCGCTACAGCCGAGGACAACAATAGAGTTTCTCTGCTTCAACTAGTTCCTTTTCATCGACAAGAGAAAATATCTCATCAACCGAGGCAATGTCAAGCACGCCTCCATCTAATAGAGCTTGGCAGGTTTTTTCCATCGCGCGAATCGACGCGCGCAAAAGCTGATTGGCCCAGATTACAACAGAGATTCCCATCTGCTCAAAATGGACACGCGGAGTGTCCATGTAGGTTGTCGGCACCACGATCAGCGGGCAGCTCCCCTCCCACCTCGAACAGAAAGCCTCTATTTCCACCGCTGTTTTTCTCTTTGAATGAACCAAGATCGCATCAGCACCAGCTGCCTCATAGGCATAAGCCCTATTGACTGCTTCTTCAAGTCCCAGGCCTGCAATAAAGGCCTCTGTTCTCGCAACAACAACAAGGCTGCTTACATCTTTTGCTGCTTTGATCTTTCCCGCAAACTCCTCAATAGGAGCAAGTTTTTGTCCATAGGGCAGAAAGGAGTTGGTTTTGGGAAAGATTTTGTCTTCCATACAGAGTCCAGCAATACCGTAGCGCTCCAACTTCTTTGCCAAAAGGCGTACCTGATTGAAGTTGCCGTAGCCTGTATCACCATCCATCAAGATGGGGAGATCTGTTGCTGCTGCCATATATTCCAGCTGATCACACACCTGCGACCAACTCAGTTCATTGCAATCTCGATGGCCACAAGAGGCTGAGAGAGTGAGCCCAGAGGCCCACAAAAGCTTAAAGCCAGCACGCTCAGCAATCTTGGCCGAGATGCCGTTATGCACCTCCATCGCGTAGCAAAGCTCATCACTCTCTAGAATCTCGCGCATATTTCCTCAAAGCTAGAGCTAAAAATGTCTGCACCAAGCGGCAAGAGCTTTCTTCTCACTACCTCTTTGGCCCTGGCATCAATGTGGTGCGAATCCGATTGCAAGACGCGATTGACAATGGAGAGCTCCATCCACTTTCTAAGATGGGGATGACCTGTCAAAAAGCTACGCCCATCAGGCTCTTCTGCCATACGAGGAGGAGGCGGAGTCTCTACCAACTGCTTCACACGCTCATACGCCTTGCTAAGATCAAGTGGATTGGCAAGAGAGATCTTATGCTCAAAGCGGTATTTTGCTGCTAGCTCTGCCAACCCTACAACAGCTTCTGGAGCGGCTGGGAAATTTTCTGGCCAATATTGCGCGGCCACCTGCTCAACTTCCTGTTGCATTTCGCTATCCAGCTCATGCAGATCTCTTTGGATCTCTGTATTACAGGCATCATAGTAGTATTGAGGAACCTTAGCGCGGTTGGCTAACCGATCAGCCATATTCTCACAGTAGGCTCTAAAGCCGCCACCCAACCAGATATAGGCGCGCAACAGTGCGTAGGCATCAAAGTAGCGAGTAAAACTCTCGCGATTCAGTTCCAACTCATTGGCCGCTGTTGAAAAGGCTTCCAGTGCCTCCCTATGCTTCTGATTAAAGAGCTGCGCTCGCGAGCGATCAAAGTCAGAAAAGAGTCCCACATATTCAGAAAAAGGACGCAACTCAATGCAGAAAATATCATCCACCACGCGATACGCCTGATCAAAACCTCTTCCCAAAATCTCCCCTATATAGTGCATGCGCTTCGCATTGATCTCCTGCTGAAAACCAACAATGGGATAGCTCGGAGTCTGCCGCCACGTCTTGTCATCCGCATCAAAGACAATCCCCTGAGATCTCCATGCAGGCAGAATCTGCTCCATATTGGGGAATGGACGAACTCTCGTTGGAGCAAAAAGCTCCTCCGGATGCGCATCGACAAGCTCTGGCCTGCCTTCGAAAACAGCGCGTTTTAAACCATCCACTGTCACCTCTTCGCCAGATGCCGCCCGAAGCTGCTCAAAATGCGCTGTGTCAATCCCAACAACACAAGGAATTCCCAACTCTCTAGAAAGGAGCATCGGGTGAGAAGAGGGCGCCCCCTCCTGTGTGATCAATGCACTCGCCTGACGCAGGTGCTGTGTCCAGCTATTAGTTGTCACATGTGCCAACACAATCTCTCCCGGCTGTACAGTCGCCGCCTCCTCTCTAGAAGCGATATAGCGCATCGCTCCAGATGCAACACCTGGAACTGAGAAGAGCCCACTCGCAATCGGCTCCCCTTCCGCGACGGTCTTCATGCCCACAATCTCTCTTTGAACAAGGACCCTTGCCTGCAAAATACGCAGTGTACTCTCTTGATCAATGGCAAACTCAATATCTACAGGAACTCGATAGAGCGCTTCGATCCTCTTTGCCAAGCACGCAATTTTTAAAGCCACGCCATCAAGGAAAAGTGCAGATTCACCATGGATCACCCTTTCAATAACTGTGTCATTGTGGACCACCCAACTATCTGTAGGCACTTTGCCATCAACCACCTGCTCACCCATTCCCTCAGCACAAGCAATCTCCACAGCTGGCAGCCCATTGGAAAGAACCTGTGTGGTAATCACGCCCGCCACCTTCGCAGCCACCGCCTCCTGAATAATCACAGCCATCTTTGGAATCGCATCGTGGCTCTCAAGTTCACCTTGCGCCCTATCAGTAAAAGCTGAGGCCCAAACAGATTTTACAGCGTCCACTACATTTTCAACATTGATATCAATTTTAGAGTCAAAGCGACCCGCATAGGAGGCCTTGGCGCTATCCTCCACATCACAAGAGCTGCGCACAGCAAAAGAGCTGCCTCCTATTCGTCTCACAATCTCGTGGATCTTCGCAATTGTCGCCGCAGCAACCGGATTCTCCTGAATGTAGGCGCGCTTTTCCGCAAGTGACAAACTTTGATCCATCCCATAGGTGTGCACCTCAAAGTGTGAGGCATCCAAGACATCCCAAGGAGGAATACTCGCTCCTTGAACCACTGCTATTTTTCGTAAATTCTCTGCTTTTCCACCAATACTCATACTCAATACTTCTGTGATATCATGCTACTCGATTCATAACGGCCAAGCCCTTGATAGAAAAAGGCTATGGCAACCCCCAAAAAGATCAACACACCCAAATAGGAGATCCCCAAATAGTGCCACGCGTGCGTTCTCAAAAACTCAACAGGGAAAAAACTCAAATAGGCGGTCGGAAGCAGCGTCAAAGTCAACACCTTGAAAAAACCGCGATAGGCAGAGTTTGGATGCGTCGCCACAATATTGGCATTGGAGTAGAGCTCACGCACAAAACTTTGCGAATTTTGTAAGAAAAATGCGATCGAACTGAGATAGAGATAGAGCGAAAAAATGCCAATGCTAACAAGTGGCAGCAGAAGCAAAATCCAGATCGGTGAACTCAAATAGCCGCTGATCAAGATCAAGATCATGCCATAGATCGCTTCAGCTGCAGCTGTCACATCCCCCTTTGCCAAGATCACATTGAGCAGAACATTTCGAGGCTGCGTCATGTAGTTGTCTAGCTGATGCGTCTCAATTAAAAGCGGCAGATCACGCACACCGTAAAAGAAGGTCTCAACAATACCAATGCTCATCGAGACCATGCCATACATCGATAGCATCTCAGCAAAACCCCAGCCATTAACCGATATGTAGCGGTCAAAGAAAAAGGCCCAGGTCACGACGTAGAGCCCCTGCTTCACAAAGATGAGCAGCACCTTCACCCAAAAAGAGAGACGCATGGCAAGCGAAAGCTTGATCTGCGTCGCAAAGAGAGTGCGCCAAAAGTTCATCCGCCCTCCATTACCAAACGTTTTCGATAGGCGGCAAACAGTAGGCGCCCCAAGATCCAGAAAATTGCCATCCAGAGTAGCCAAAAAAGTGGCGCTACTGCTGTCACCCTTGATCCCGAAAAGAGCGCAGCTGGCCAGTAGAGAACCCAGGGATAGGGAGTGAAAAAGGCGATCTTTTGCATCCAAGCGGGATAGTCACTAAGCGGTACAATCAAACCACCAAAACAGAAGGTCGCCGTTAAATTGAAATAGAGCAGCGTCTTGATCTCACGCATCCAAAAAGAGAGCAGCCCAATCACCAAACTCATCTGCGTGTAAAGCACAAGTCCCAAGAATCCAACAAAAAAGGAGACAAAGTTGGGAGTGCCTCGCAACCAAAAAGAGAAGAGAGTGGCCGCTGCAAAGAGAATAATGTAGCGAAAAGAGGCGTTGCCCAGCGCTTCAATGGATCGAAAAGTGCAGTAATCGACGGGGCGGAGCAAAAAGTAGGCAGTCTGATTAGTGCGGATATCACTCAAGATAGTGAGAACAAGCGGCGCTGCCGAGATGATGACAGCCTCGGTCATCGCCAAGTAGCAGATGCGTGAGCTTGCTGCCTCAACGGCAACAAAGATCTGCTTGAAGAGAAGGACAACAATCACAAAGAGCAGCAGGCGGCCGCAAAGCTGCCCCTTCTCACTAAGTTGCTGCAAAAAAGCAGCTCGTGCCGCCATCCAATATTTCATCGATAAAAGCCCTCGATCACACTCTCAAGAGAGGGCCCCTCTATCGTCAAATCACAAATAGAAAAGCGTTTCATCAACTCCTCCACCACAACATTGACGCTGCTTCTGTCCAAATCGATTTCACAGACAAGGCGGTGATTCTCACTCTCGATCATCTTCACACCCTCCAGCTCAATGCTGCCTTTTGCTTCTTGCAACACAGCAGTCACAATCCGAGTGCGTAGGTAGTTCTTCTTCATGCTGTCAACTGAGTCATCCACCACTAAGCTACCCTTGTTGATCAAGATAACGCGATCACAGAGCCGCTCAACATCGTCTGTGTCATGAGAGGTGAGTAGAAGCGTGCAGCCAAGCTCCTTGCACATGGTGCGCAAAAGGTCGCGAATCATTGCCTTGGCCGTGATATCTAAGCCAATCGTCGGCTCATCCAAAAAAACCATCTGAGGCGTATGTAAAAAGCTGGCCAAAAGTTCACAGCGCATTCTCTCTCCCAAAGAGAGCTGACGCACAGGTTTTGCTATCAGATGGCTCACACCAAAAAGCTCCACAAGCTCATCTTTGCGCTTCAAATAGGCCGCTTTTTCCAGCCCATAGATCGCAGCCAGTAGATCAAAGGACTCCTGAACTGGCAGATGAAACCAGAGTTTGGAGCAGTGACCAAAGAGCACACTCATCTGACTAGCTAGCTTTTTACGCTGCTTGTGTGGATCGAATCCTAGAATAGAGATGTCGCCCGTAGTGGGCTGCATCACACCTGTTAACATCTTGATAGTAGTTGATTTGCCGGCACCATTAGGACCAATAAAGGCAACACACTCCCCCTTTGGAATAGAGAAGGAAAGAGAGTCAACAGCGACAAAGTCGCCTTTTTTAGAACGGAATTTTTTTTGTAGGTTGGAAACTTTTACAGCACTCATGCCTCAAGAGTTTACACCCCCTTAATCAAAGCTGCAACTTATTAAATGCTGTTTGTAGATTTTGATCGCATTGCAATCCTGGGAAATCGTTCGGGTGGCCTAAAGGGTCTTTTGCAAGTAGCTCTTTTAGATCGCTTTCGAACGTTGCCTTTTTGATTGGACGTCCCCACCCTCGCTTTGTAGCAAGCTCACAGTTATACTCCTCCCAAAAGGAGGTACCTGGAACAAAAAAGAGCTGAGTACCAGTGGCAATTCCCTCACTTGTAGAACCACCTCCTGGCTTCGTGATATAGACATCAGCTCGTTTAATGTAAGCTCCCATACGCGCAGCACCATCGACGTAGCCAATAGGATGGAAATTGTCCCCAAGAGCTCGAATATCGTCTTTCAACTTATCATACATCTTGGCACAAAGAGCAAATACATGAACCGTCTCATTAAATTGAATGCCTTTGATTTTTTCACAAATCGTCTTGATTCTCGGACTTCCAGCTCCTCCCATACAGATTGTGATCACCTTGCCATCTACCTGAGTGATTTGTCCCATCTCATTGTTGATCTCATGTTGATCTCCTTGAAATGGAGGAGGCAGAAGAGCTCCAATCTCTAAGATATTGGTGACACCTCTTTTTTCAAGTCGTGCACGCTCCTCCTCGTCACTAGGGAGCATCATCCCAACCGAAAGATGGGATCCAGCTTGACTGACACCGGTCAAAAAGTGCTCTGAATAGTAGTCGGTACCCAAGACCCAAAATGGAATATTCAGTTTGGCCGTCTCATCATGGATATAGGAGTTTCCAATCGGTTGAACGCTGATCACCAGCTGCGGCTTGTAGTGATAGAGAGTGCGCACCATCACCTCACCAACAGAGTGAAAGGCGCCGACCGCATCACCTATTCCCTGTCCCTTCACCAAGACTTTCTGTAACCCTATCCAATCTCTTTTCTGACAGCGATTATAGACACCTGTGGTCATAGCATCACTATCAACAGAAATGAGCGTAACTTGAGCCCTAGCATCCAAAGCGCGTGCAACCGCTTTTGCAGCCGACTTATGCCCTCCTCCCCCATTCGAAAAAAAGACTACAACACGCGGCTTAGCTGTCTCCCAGCGAGTGCCCGGCATTGAGGGAGAGTCCCCCACCTTGAAAGCTGGAGTCTCATTTTCTGTTTGTTCAGCAATCCACAACCTCTTCTGCTTATCAAACTCTCGCTTCCGCAGCTTCTCCACTCCAAAGCGAATAGCAAGTCCCGTGACTAGTGTGACAGCAGCAAAAGAACCAACCACATAGAGCTGGTATTCTGTCAGTCCCCTGGCCCATACCACTGCCCTAGATGTCATAGGAATCACTCTGCCAATCAAAAGGCCACCCGCAACAAGCTCCGCTGTAAGAGCAACTGTACCAATAACGATCAAAACTGTTGATGTCGTCTTCGCAGCACTACGAGCCATTCCATCCTTAGGAGCTCCCCAAGGACTGGCTGTCATACTTAATGTGACTTCATTTGCTAAACCACCCATAGTGAGTATTTTAGCATATTTTTAAGAAAAAAACAGAGATTATAATTATGATTTTACAAAAAGACCAATGAGCTCACACTTTGCGAGGATATGGCCCTCCATTTGAGCCTCCACCTCTTTTTTGGTGGCACCTTTTGGTAAGTCAATTTTTGAATCCAGCGCATAGAGTTTGAAAAAGTAGCGATGCTCTTTGTCAGGGGGGCAGGGGCCGATGTAGCCATCTTCGCCACCACTATTGCGTCCGAGGGTGCCAAAGGGGGGGGCATCTTCAGCGATGGAGGTTGTTTTGGGGTCGATATTGAAGACGACCCAGTGGTCATACATGCAGTCGGCGCGCACCTCAGGCGGAACATCGGGGTCATCCATGATCAGAGCTAGGCTGATTGCCCCTTCAGGGACAGCGGAGATTTCCAGCGGTGGATTGATATCACTCCCTTGGCAGCTGTAGAGTTTGGGGATGGATCCTTGATGTTCGAAAACAAAGCTTTTGAGTTGCATGGTTCGATGCTATGCAGCAGTTTCATTTTCTTCAAGAAAATAGCTATTACTCTCTTGGATCACCTCTTTAGAGAGACCAAAGATACCGACAAGGTTGACAAGAGTCATCAAAGCGAGCGCAACGTCAGCGAGTGCCCAGACAAAGCCCACTTCAAAGAGGGCGCTGATAGGGATGAGGCAGACAAAGAGTAGGCGGAAGATTTTGATAACACGGCAGCCAACTAAGAAGCCAACAGCGCGTTCATAGCAGCAGGCCCACGCCAAAATGGTTGTGTAGCCAAAGAGAAGAAGGGCGACATTGACAATGGCGCTTCCCCACGTCTTTGAGATACCCACCTGGAAGGCGTGCACCACCATCTGCGTGCTCAAAAGACCTACTTGATCTGCACCCGTCACAATCAAAACGAGCGCTGTAATGGTGCAGACGATCATCACTAAAAGCGGAGCCACAAGAGCAACCGCGCCATCAATCACATGGTGCTTACTGCGCGCTCCCGCTTGTAAAATAGGCACATAGCCTGTGCCCACATCAGTGGCAAAAAGTGCGCGGCCAATACCTGTTGAGACTACCTGCATGATGCCAAACCCAAGCGCTCCACCCGCTAAAGAATCGAAAGAGAAGGCGCTCTTGAACATCAAGCCAAAGGCTGGAAGTAACTCCGGCAGATGGCGTCCCAAGATGAATAGAGCACTACCTAAATAGAGAATCGCCATGAAGGGGATGACCAAAGAGGCCACTCTTGCCACCTTCTTGACACCGCCAACCAAAACAACTCCAACCAAAGCGGCTAAAACAGAACCTGTCACAATCGGCTTAACACCCCACATCGACATAGAGAGAGCGACGCTATTGATCTGGCAAAAAATACCGACAGAGATCGAGCCTAAAATTACAAAGAAGGCAAAGAGTATGGCGAGCCAATTTTGACCTAATCCCTTTTGAAGGTAATACATGGGACCTCCCACATATTCACCATTCTCATTCTCTTGCCGATATTTGACCCCGAGAAGGCAGCTTGCATATTGGATGATGGAGCCGAAAAAGGCCATGATCCACATCCAAACAAGAGCGCCAGGACCTCCCATCATCAGAGCGACAGCCATCCCTGAAATATTTCCAGTACCAAAATTTCCAGCTAGGACACTCGAAACGGCCTGATAGTGAGAGATATCCCCCTCAGCTCCCCTGTTTCTCCTAAATAGATGAGAAAAGCCGAGCTTTAGCTTGCCAAACTGCAAAAAACGGAGGCGTACAGTGAGATATACACCCAGGAAAATGAGCGCTGGGAGTAGCAAGTAGCCGGTCAGGAGCTGATTCAAAAAATGCAGCATAGAGATCCATTATACCAGCTCTTTTGATAGATCACAACGCGTTAAAAATTTTACTACATATCGTAACGTCCACTGTCATCCTTTCTTGGGACATAGCGGATCAGTTGGTCAATGAATAGATCCCAGTTCTTGCTTCTCACAGCTGGTAGAACAACGGGTACTGAAATCTCTAATTTAGAGGTAAAATCTTGCAAAAAGGGCATTACATTGTTGATCTGCGCCTCTGTTGACAAGGTCTGCTTAATGCCACCCACGAAGTTGGACCAAACCCAGCCTTTCCCACGGATATTGCGCACTCCCACTTTGAGCTCTTCATTTGTAAAGACTGCCAGTAGGAAATTTAATGGATGTACATGGTCGATGCGATCGCCAGCAGACTCTAGAGCATAGCGCTCTTTTGCAATGGAAACCAGCGACTTGTCAGCCAGTGTGAGCACGATAAATTGAATATCGGCAAACTCCTCTTCACTAAATCCAATTGAGTAATCGCGTGGATAGCCAAGTGGCCCTCCCCTTTTAGTTTCAGCTCGGCCATTCCAAAATGAGGCTTGCTCAATATTGGTTGCACAAAGTGTGAATGGCATGAGAATTAGGAGTGCTAGCTTATACATGTTTATTCCTTATTTGCTGGAAAGGTTTCAAAAAGGTGGGCAAGAAGAGCATCCCAGTTGCTGTGAAAAATCCATTCCATGGTTGCCTCAAATTCAATCTGCAAAACATCACAAAAGTGTTGTACATACTCGGGACGCACATTGTCACGCTCTACCTCTTCATCGAGCGACCGTTTGACACGCACATAGAAGTGACGCCAGAGCCAATTCTTGCTATACATGCGATGGATACAATCAACAAGCTCCTGATCAATAAAGACGTGCATAATAAAATTAAGAGGATGCACTTTGTCTACACGAAGCATAGCTGCTTGTAGGTTGACGCGATCTGCCAATATTTCGGAGAAGGAATTGTAGGCTAGTGAGCGCAAAGAGTAGCGCAGATCCTCGAGTTGCGTTTCAGAGATTCCTAGTTCGAAGCTGCGCTGATTTATCTCTGTAGTGCTATAGCTACCAGCATAGGGAAGATACTGCATAGCGGTTAGTTTTGTGGTCAATATAACGGCAATGAAAAGAGGTAGAAGATGTGGGCGCATGATTGCACTCCTCGCGGTGAATGGTTTGAAAGCCTCTGTTTTAAGAAAATACTAAGGGTAGTCTAATTTTTTCTGCAAGCTTGTTGTTTGATTTTTACTATGGTAGGATGGATCGTTTATGCGTTTTTCCTTTTTGCTTCTTCTTTTTTTAGAAGGCGTACTTCTTGCGAAAAGTCTACCTCCCAACATTTTGGATGTAGGTCCTGAGGTCTACTATTTGCGTCGCCAAAGAGCTGGTGGAACGAAGCAGACGGCGCGCATGGATGGGATTTTTGTTGATTATGACCGCCTGCATCGCTACAGCTGGTATTTTGGTGGTAGCTATAGTTATGCGCAGGGTCGTTTGAAGGGGCATTCGGGTTCACAATCAGACATATTGTCTACATTAACGGACAAGCTATGGGAATTGCGCTTTGGGTACAACTTTCAGAGGAGGGGTGAGAGTGGTTACTTTGTGGCGCCTTATGGTGGCTATGGTCGTTTTGATGAGGTGAATGACTTTCATCCTCCGACACCGCTGCTCTTTAAATTCCATAACAGCTTCAATTTTGTGTCTGTGGGCTTTTTGTCTGGAGTGAATTTATCGCCTCTGTTTAGTATGTGGATAAATTTCAAAATGAAGTTCATGCTCAATGGCGAAACGAAGGTAACCGACGATCCTGTGATGGGCGATAGCACTCTTCTGATGAATAATGAGGTTCTGGCTCGCATTGAGGTGCCGCTGATTTTTTCTCCTCCATCTGTACGGATGGGGCTTGAGTTTGTGATGGAGCCATTTTATGAGTTTCGCCATTACGGAGGGCGAGAGGGATTTCCTTTTGATTACATAGATACGAAATATAACCTCTACGGGGCGAATTTTGCATTACGGAAGCGCTACTAGAGATAGAGAAGAGATGGATTACCTAAATGGAAGATTTCTACCACCGCCTAAGCTATAGCTTTGGCAATGAAGATTGGGAAACAGAGAAACGAGCGCTTAAAATTCAGAAGGGTGATCACGTATTATGTGTGACAGCGAGTGGTGATCGTCCTTTGAATTTGTTGACCCAGGAGTGTGGTCAGATTACCTCTGTGGACACCAATGGGATGCAAAATGCGCTGCTTGACTTGAAGCGAGTGGCTTTAGAGAGGCTTCCCTATGATGAATATTTACGTTTTTTGGGGATGAAAGATGCCTCTGATCGTATGCAGACCTACTCCGCATTTTCTGCGGATTTGGATCCTAAGTCTCACGCTTTATGGATGCGTCATAAGCGCGCGATCAAGCGGGGGGTGATTTTTCAAGGTGCGATAGAAAGGCGCACGAAGATGGTGACATTTTTGGTCAATTTGACGAGGAGGCGCAAAGTGAAGCGCCTCTTTTCTTTTGACAATGTTCAGGAGCAGCGCGACTTTGTGGACAAGAGTTTTGAGACTAAGTCGTGGCGGAATTTGATTGATCTTCTTCTAAAACCGCGTCTGACCCGGATATTTTTGAGTGATCCTGGGCTCTACGAATATGTGGATTCCAAGATCAATGCGGGGACCTACATTCATGACCGTCTTCACTCTGCATTGGGCCAATTTCCAGCAAAGCAGTCCCCTCTTTTATCGATGATTTTGCGAGGCTATGTTGACCCAGACCATCTACCTCCCTACCTGACCCAGGCGGGTGTAGAGCAGATCAGACCGCGCCTGGATCGCTTGAAGATTGAGACTGCAGATCTGATCTCTTTCTTAGAGAACTCTCCAGAAAACAGTTATGACTGCTTCTCGCTTTCTGATGTGGCTTCATACGTGCCATACGAGGCATTTGAGCGGATGGTAAAGGCGGTTCAGCGCTGTGCCAAGCCGGGAGCGCGTTTTTCTATTCGCCAATTCATGACGAATTATGAGATGCCGAGCAGTGTGGCGAACTTTTTTGAGCGAGATAGGGAGCTTGAGGAAAAGCTATCGAAAGAGGATCGCTGTTTTGTCTACCGCTTCATGACAGGCACAATCAAGAAGTAGAAAATAGGCTAGCCACTTTCCAAAAGAGTCGGCGAGCCCATGGTAAATGATTGAAGTAGATGGCAGCATACTCTTTGTGTGCCTTCATTCCGCGAAAGAGTTTAGTGGTCTCTCCTCCTGAGCCTTCATTTAGTGAGACATTGAGATTTTCTGCCTCTTTTAGGATGGATGTTGTGAGAACGCGGTAGGTATCGCGATGATTTTGGGCTGCAATATCATATCCAACAAGTGGAACGGTCATTCTCTTCTCTTTGATTTGGTAGGCAAAAAAACCGACCAGTTCACTATTTTGGTAGATAGCGCGTAGAGTTAGAAATTGATTTTCTACAGCGTGCTTTAGAAATTCGGCACTATAATGGGGACAGTAGCCGGTGTGTTTGTCTCTGTAGACGCGGTTATACAACCAGATAAGTTTTGCATAATCTTCGGAGTCACCAATGTAATAGCTCTCCGCTTGCATCAACCTTTCATCACGTCTGCGATGGTAAGCTGGTTTTTTTTCTAACTTGTGCGGCTGATAGTAGAGGATCTCTCGTGAGTAGAAGGTGGCATAGCCGCTGCTGCGCAAGCGCTGCAATAGGGCGAGGCCATCTGCCTCATTAATATAGCGCATCATGATGAGATGTGTGGGAAAGTGCTGTTGCAAAAATCTGGTGACGGCTTGGACCTGCTCCGAGGATAGATTTGGATATAGAGTATTGGAGAGTAGTTGGTTATTGATGATAACTGTACGGTTGATCTGAATTCCCTTGTATAGAAGAGCAATAACTGCGGTCAGGGGGCGTATCCACTTCGACAGAGATAGTCGTATCTGTTTGACGGAGTAGTAATTGGAGGTGATATAGGAGTTTTTGTACTCCTTCTCATTGATGGTAATGGGAAACAGATGTTGATCGACTCTGAGAAATAGTAGTTTGGTTTGGATATTGGAGATGTAGTGTTTGACCCCTTTTTGGGCGAGGGGATACCAAAAGGGATCTTGCGCTTCACAGAACTCAACTATGCTCATTGCTAAAACGTCCTGAGTTTTGACAGAGGTGGATGAGAGCAACGGTGCATAATGCTGTGAAGCAGCCACCTACTGCGACCACAAAGTAGCTATTGATTTCTCCTATTTCGCAAAATTTTTCCAAAAAAAGAGCTCCAGGCGGCAGTTTGCCTGCAAAGCCGCAGATGGCAAAGGCTCCAGCGAGTGTGATGAGAATACCGACAGCGAGTCCTGTGATAGTGATGAAATATTGGCATGGGGAGGGTTTGTAATACCCTGGGAAAGATCCCAGTCCATTTCCACTAGCTACTTCGCTGCTCAATCCAACTCCAATTCATATTTTTAGAGATGAACTATAGCAAAAAACTCTCTTCACATCAACGTGTGAGTGCGGTCAGGATTTTTCTTTTCCCTGAGAAGGGAGCTCTTCCATGCATGGCGATGACATTGTCTAGGATGACCATATCATTTTTCTGCCATGGGTAGGAGATGGTGCAGTCATCGAGTGTCCGCATCACTTTATAGAGGTCGGTTCGTTTGATTGCGCTCTTGTCGCCATAGGTGATTTCATGCATCACGGTGTGCGGCCTAGCGTAGATCACTTTGGTGCCGATGTAGTTCCAAAATCCAACTAATTTGGGATTGTAGTCGTACAGGTGTGCTTGGTTAAACCAGATGAGTTCGCCTGTGCTCTCATGTTTCATGAGAGCGGGTCTTTTTTGAACGATCTGCACCCACTGCTTGCGCCACTGGTATTCAAAGTCTTGTTCTTGACACATCTTTTCAACAGCGCTTTTATCTTCAGTTTCGAATACTTCTGTCCATCGTTTGTGTGCTCGGGCAAATTTATTGATTAGATCGAGCAAAATATCATGCTTATAGTAGTTGGAAATGTAGCGCAGTCCTTTTTCTTCAAACTGTTTACGTATTGAGGGGTCCATTTTTTGAGCAATTTCTCTGGCGTCTCCTATGATCGTGGCGCCACCTGAGGCTGCTGCGGTATCGCAGTAGAAGTAGATATGTCTTGGGTAGTTTTTGATGAAGCTCATTTCGTTGTGGAGTGGAATTTTGAGTTTAGGTGGAGCTTCGGTTGAGGTGTAGACTTTGCCTTTGACTTTATCGCGTGGTGAGTCACCGCCGATGTAGTTGAGCTGTTTTCCGAGGTTGAGTGTTTCGATGACTTTATTGAATCCAGTGGCGCCCTCGATTGGAAAACCTCGCAATAGGATGCCACCGAACTTGGTGATTTTGCTACTTAGGCTCTCTCGATTGTCTTCGATATATGTGAGTAGCTCATCGAAGGTCATTTTTTTTGTGGGTTGGATGACAAGTGGGAGCTGCTGTTTATTGAGGAAGGATTCTTTCATTGTGTCTCTCCTTTTGAGAAGAAGATACTGACCTGGAGAAGAAAAGTCTATTTTCTTTTGATGGCGAGCATTGCTAGAGCGACGAAGCCCATGATACCGAGGACAGCTATGGCGAGTTTGACGTAAGCGGCTGCGAGCAGTCCAACGATGAGTCCAGAGATGGCTTCGGTGAAGAAATTGAGAGATTGGTTGATCCCAAGTGTGCGTCCTTGCTCTTCATCACTGCTTTTCAATGATATGAGGGCAGAGCTGATGGGTAGTATGACGGCGACGGAGAAACCACCGATGAGTAGTAGTGGCCATAGGAAGTCTTCATGGTTGGGTAATATCATGAGGAGCATAGCGATTCCGAGCAGGGTTGCCATGAGCATGAGGATTTTGATGCTATGGAATCTTTTTGCTAGGTAGCCGATGAGGCATAGGTTGACGACTAAGAAGGGAATATCTGTCCATGCGATCATGAGTGAGAGTTTGCTGACGGCGACGCCGTAGTTGGCGACGATGTAGATGGGAAACCCTTGTAGGAAGCCGAAGGCTGCCAGATAGAGCACAAAATTAACCCCAAACCAAAAGCGCAGCTTTTTCATGGTGAAGAGGTTTTTAATATTTGTAAGACCCTCGAGATAGGAAACGTGCGGCTGTTTTATTGCGGTCTCTTTGAATGCGATGAGGATCCAGAAGAAAGAGGATAGCAGCATTGCAGCGACGATGAAAAATGGGAGGTGATATGAGGGTCCATTTCCGAAGTTCATGGTGGAGAGCCATCCACCGAGTATGGGTCCGATGACGTAGGAGCATGAGGATGCGAAGTAGATGTATCCGAACATTCTGTGTCTAGATTCACGGTTGGAGACATCGGCGACAGCGCTTTGGGCGATGGTGATGTTACCTTCGCTGAGTCCTGCGACGAAGAGGGAGATAATGAGTAGTACGATCCATTTGTAGATGAGGCAGAAGCCGATAAAGACGTAGACCAGAGTCGTGACGAGTAGAGAGTACATCATCAGAGGCTTGCGTCCAAATCGATCGGAGAGTGCGCCTAGAACTGGGGAGCTGAGGAATTGCCCGAAGGGGTACATGAAGATCAAAATTCCTAAGATTAGGATACGTGTGCTTTGATCGGCATCGATGTAGTTATGGTGTAGTAGAGCTGGCGCGAATATGGTGAGAAATAGTGAGTATCCAATATACCCAAGAAAAACAACGAAATAGACTGGGAGGATGCGGTTGACCATTCTTTCATTGTATTACCATTGAATGGTTTTAGGGAAGAATTGGTTGATTAGTTCTTGATAGTAGGGTTTTAGTTTTTCAACATCAACTTCGTTTTCACTTTTTGAGTAGAGGTCATATTGATTAAAGAGTTTGACCCAGGGCATGAGTTCTTGATCTTCTTCATTCATGAGATATCGGTAGTCATTTTCTTTATGTGCTGGGTAGAAGGAGTGGTATCGAATGATGTATGCGGCTTGTTTGGGTAGGTATGGTTTGACTACGTGGTAGAGGTATTCGTCATGTCCCCATGACATGTGGACCATATCCAGGCCGCATTTTTCCTGATAGATGCCTAGTTTCTGTGAATAGAGGGGGTGATTCCAGTCGGGATTGTGTGAGAAAAAGTTGTGAAAGATGATGCTTTTTTGGAAGGCGCATCCGACGGGAAAGGTATCTCCGACGACGGCCCATTGAGGTTCATTCCATGTTGTGAGGATTTTTCCGAGATCGTGTATGAATCCGGTGAGGATGAGCCATGGTGGGTGTCCATCGCGTCTGAGAGCTTCAGCAGTTTGGTAGGCGTGGTGAGATTGTGGAAGGTTTATATCGGGATCGCTGGAATCGATGATGCTATCGAGGGTTTCGATTGCATCCCAGATGCTCATTTGGGTTTTTCTGAGGGGTAGATAGTGATTCTTTTTTTCCAGGACAAACTGAAGGGTTTGGTTTTGGTGGTTTTCTAGGTAGAACTGAGTTGTGGGGTCATCATATTGTCGAAAGAGTGTGGCGAGTAGAATGAGTGCTATCACGCGCTCATATTAACAAATTCTTAATTTACCAAAACATTTTTTTCTACTGTTGCGCTGGCTTTTTGTAGGATTGTTCTGCAATTGGGGCTGAGGTTTTTGAGGTAAACCTGTTTTTGGAGTTTTTGATATTTAGCCATTGTGGATTGAATGGCTTCGATGGCTGAGTGATCACAGATTTGGGAATTTCGGAAGTCGAGGTGGACGACTGGGGGGTCATTTTTGATATCGAGCAGTTCTTGAAAAGTTTTGATTGAGCCGAAGAAGAGTGGTCCATTGAAGCTATAGAGTTTTTGATTATTTTGGGTGGAGATATCGGCTTTGATGTGTTGAGATTTTTTCCATGCGAAGACGAGTGCAGAGGTGATGACACCGAGGGCTACGCCGGTTGCTAGGTCGGTAAAGACGGTTATGGTGGAGACGAGGATAAGGACGAAGGCGTCGGATTTGGGGATTTTACGGAGGATTCGGAGGCTAGACCATTCGAAGGTGCTGATGACGACCATCATCATGACGCCTGTGAGGGCGGCGATGGGGATTTGTTCGATGAGTTTAGAGCTTACTACGATGAAGAATAGGAGGAAGAGAGCGGCTGCGATTGAGGAGAGTCTTTTTCTTCCGCCGGATTTGACGTTGATCATACTCTGTCCGATCATAGCGCATCCGCCCATGCCCCCGAAGAGGCCGGTTATGATATTGGCGAGTCCTTGGGCTGCGCATTCTTTATTCATTTTGCCGCGTGTTTCGGTTATTTCGTCGATTAATTGCAGTGTCATGAGTGATTCGATGAGTCCTACGGCGGCTAGTGTGAGTGAGTAGGGCAGGATAATTTTTAGGGTTTCTAGGTTGAGGGGAATGATTGGGAGGTGTGGTGTGGGGAGGCCGCCTTTGATGGAGGCGAGGTCTAGGACGGATTTTGTATCGATGTGGAGTAGTTTTACGATTAGTGTGACTGTGATGATGGCGGCGAGTGATGAGGGGATAGCTTTGGTGATTTTTGGGAGTATGTAGATGATGGCCATAGTGAGTATGACGAGTGTGAGCATGGTGATGAGCTCAGTGCCATGCATCCACTGTCCGTCGACTTTGAAGTGTGCCATTTGAGCTAGGAAGATAACGATGGCGAGTCCATTTACGAATCCGAGCATGACGGGGTATGGAACGACTCTTGCGAATTTTCCGAGTTTTAGTAGTCCTGCAAGGATTTGGATGATGCCCATGAGTATGACGGCAGCGAAGAGGTATTCGACGCCGTGTGTGGCGACGAGGGAGACCATGACGACGGCGAGAGCGCCTGTTGCGCCGGAGATCATCCCTGGTCTTCCGCCGAATATGCCTGTGATGAGACATACGAAGAATGCGGCGTAGAGTCCGACGAGTGGAGAGACGCCTGCAATGAATGCGAAGGCAACAGCTTCAGGGACGAGGGCAAGCGCTACGGTGAGTCCGGAAAGTAAGTCATTCTTGGATCTAAACATAGGCAGAACATACTAGTAGATTTTAGATTAATTAACAAGTGGGAATTGGTGGCTCTCGTGATTGCTTTGCAATCAGTGGCACTGTGTGCCACAAGGCGGCTGTGCCGCCTTACGAGAGCCCTGTAGAATCTCTACTGCTTCCTCATACGTCTCTTCATGCACTACTCCATCTCCATCGTCAGAATTTGATAGATCTATCAAAAAGTAGCGAACTGTTCCGTGATAGAGTGAAACGGCAGTGATAAAATCTTGACCTTTGTGCTTCGGATCAGAGCCATGAATGGCAAGATCGAACCTCATTTCAATTGGTTCACTTGAAGCAAAGCAATTTCTATAGACTGGGTTGGTATTAATCATTTCAACGAGCTGATCTGACATGCGAATAATTTGCTCTCTTCCCTTTTCTACAGTCAAGACTTCATAGGTTTCAAAGGAAGCCTTAAGCACTCGAATATTATCTTTTCCGGCTCCTCCGCCAGTAACCACCACCGAGAAGTGCTCAGCTTGTTGTTCATCGGTAAATTGAGAAAGGATATCGTCTAAATGATCAGAACAAGTCTTAGGTTGGTGCTTTGCACATCCTGCTAGTAAAATCAGAAATAATAGTGTTGCTCTTGCTATCATTTTAAACCATCGATCCTATAGTTATACATACTTGTAATCAATTCACTCTGGTACGTAGGGCTCGTAATCGAGTGATCAAAACCTCGCACCGATGGATGGGAATCCAACACCGTTACCGAACCCCTATTCTCCCAAAGACCCGCTCCTCCTATCAACATAGTGAATCTCAATTCACTCCATTGTTCAAATAGTCAAACATAGCATCTTCAAGCGCTGAATGAAGTGTTACAGGGCTCTCGAGCTCGCATTGCGAGCGGTGGCACTGTGTGCCACAAGGCGGCGTAGCCTCCTTACGAGAGCCCCGTAGAATCTCTACTGCTTCCTCATACGTCTCAAAATGTACATTTTCAGCTGGTTGCACTTCTTTAGATAGATCCAACCTTGAATACCGAATCCTTCCATGTGAGAGTGAGACCCCTGTAATGTAATCTTGATTCTTATCACAGGGATCAGGTCCGAATATCGATAGGCGATATCTATCGACTAGAGCATGCGGATCTGTAAAGCACTCTAGAAATGCTTGATTTGATCGTATGATATCAGTCAAGCTTTCGACTAGCTTGACTATCTTTGCTCTTGCGGTGTCGACGGTTAGTACATCATAGGTATCAAATGAGACTGTTACCAGGTATATTTCTTCTTCCGAAGCACCACCTCCTGTGCCAACCGCAAACAGATCATTGTCTCGCTCTTTTTTTACAAGGAGATCAACTATCTGATCTAATCGAGTATAGGGATTATCAGGCTTTTCTTTTTGCTGACACGATGCCATACAAAAAAGTATCAGTATTCCGATAATGAATCTCATTTTATGCCTCTGCTCAAGTAGTCAAACATATCATCTTCAAGTCGCTTTTCAAAAGTGGGGCTCGTAATCGAGTGGTCAAAACCTCGCACCGATGGATGGGAATCCAACACCGTTACCGAACCCCTATTCTCCCAAAGACCCGCTCCTCCTATCCAAGGTATCGGATCGCGATGCGGTTTGGCCACATAATTTGTTGCACTATGACACAAATTTCTCGTAATTGGCGTCGCAGGTGCAAAAGCCGCTGTTGTAATACGATTGCGTAAATCATCAGGCAATCTCTGCAAGGCCGCCTTGCCCTGCATCGCACCCTCACTATGTGGAATATACATCAACGTCGATCCCGCACTGCTCAGCAAACCCTCCATCGCCCCCTTCGCAACTCCCACCTGACTAAACTCACGACCCCCAACCCTCTCCAATACTACCCGTGCAAAATCACGCAGCCCACTCGACTTGTTCTCAATCATATGCACATTGTAACCACCACTTAAACGCGATAAATGCAATGCATTCTGAGTGCGAACAGCATCACTATTCCTCATCCCATTATGATAGAGAAAACTACGACCCGGTGGCATCTCTTTCACTGGATAACCCATACTCCTCAAATCAGTCACTCCTCCCACTTGTGGATTCACCCAACTCTCAGGCACCCTCGACATCAACTGCTTAGTCATATACCCAGCCGGCGTATAACCCCACATGCGACTCAATAAGCTCTGGTCCGCTAAACCATACAGATCAATATGATGCGGATTTCCATGCACATAACCATATCTGTTCGGGCCATCATGATACCCCTCAGGATCAGGCGTCAACCAACGACCCAACTCCGGAATATAATAACGCCTCCCAAAATAGATCAAACCCGTCTCAGGATCACTCCTCTTGGAACAAAAACGCCAAGATCCATCTGTATCCCCTACACCAAATGCATCATAATCAAAACTTTGTCTCTTTTTGGAGTTAAGAAGAGTACGCACAGAGCCGCGATGATCATGCAGCGGAACAAATACCTTGTCCCCCCTCTCTATCAGCACCGCTGCCCCAATCTCAGCACCCAATCCCTCACCCAAAATGCGCAATTCATTTATCACAAGCTCATTATGAATGCAGTAGTCATGTTTCTTCGGTGTAAACCGACCAATCTCATTCTGACCATCCCACAAGAAATAACTCTTAGCCCCCTTCACATTCTTCCACAAACGACGATGAAAATTGTCATAGCCATACTGCGCAGAGGGAACCCCCACTAATCTATTCTGCGAATCATAAACAAATCCGTGAAGCAGCATGTTCCCATTTGCATCATACTCATAAGAAGAGAGCTGCCCCAACTCATCCACCTCATAATCCGCACTCAACCTGTTCGATAATGAATCATGACAGTAATGCTTTTTATCCTCCTCAATCAACTGATCCAAGCTATCATACCGATACCGACGACTATTCTCAGAAAGTACGTTGCCACTTGCATCATAACTATATCTCAAATCTAGCGAAGGGGCCGAAATATGGAGCGGCCTGCCCAATGCATCGCGCTCAATCTCTAAACGGCCAAAACCATGCATCAGATGACAGCCCGTTATCAATCCATCCTCAGCACGCTCATATATATGCTTCTGACCATTGCGCGTTACCGACTTCAAATAAGCCCCCATATAAGTATAGGTAACCTCACTCTTGTCCGGTAAAATTAACTTTGTGCGCTGACCATCACTATTATATGACGATCTAAAACAGGCACCATTGCCCAAACACTCCTCAACCATCTCACCATGCACATTAAAGCTGCGCTTCGTCTTCATACCCAAGCAGCGATCCTCCACCAGAGTCATATTGTCCGCAGCATCATAGCTGTAGTTATAGTCAAAATCAGCGCCGCGGTAACGTGATACCCGACCAAATTCATCATATTCATAGTGGTGAAGATCCCCTGAGGGTAACTCCACTCTTTGTAAACGGCCCATTTTGTCATATGACCTAGATGTTCTACGCCTGCCAGCCTCAAGCAACCACTCCACTCGATCGCCTGGACCATAGCCATACTCATGACAGACAGCGCCGCGAGATCTACCATTCACATAGATCGAATCCTCACGCCTCACACAGTTACCCCTTCCATCATACGCCTTCTTTGTCATGGAACATTTGCGCCCAGATGGATCGGTCTTATAAATCAAAGAGACTCTATCGCAGCTGTCATACTCCATATGCGTCGTCACACCAGAGGGAAGCCTCTTTGCCACAAGCAAGCCATTGCGATAGCTACTCTCAGTGCACTGACCCAACTGGTCCACCTCCATAATCAACTGCCCCTGACCATTGTAAAAACGCTCAAAAATCCCCCTCGAACTCTCCTCCCATATCAAACGCCCACACTCATCAAATCGATAGCTCACCTCATTCCAAGCTCGATCATGCGCCACCCTCTTCTTTCTCACGACTCGATCTAAATTGTCATACTCAAAAACATAGACAGAGTCCCCAGCAACCCTGTGCGAAAGACGACCACGCGCATCATAGTAGAAAAAGGCGCGCCTCCCCCCCTTAGTTTCCTCAACTTTCTGCCCCAAGATGTTATAAACATAACTGCTCTTTATACCACTAAACTCCTCCTCCTCAATCAAGAGAGGACCCTCATAAACAGCATGATAGCGCCGATCACCCTGACTCTTGGAAATCAGCTGGTCACAAATATTGTAACTGTAAGTTGTCTCCATACCATGACGATCCGTTGAGGAAATCAAACGACCATACTCATCATATACAAAGCTTTCACATCCACCATCTGGATGCTTTACCTCAACTGGTAATGAACGCTCATTATACTCTGTAGAAGTAACAAACCCATTGCGATCACGACGCTTCACTACATTGCCCAATGGATCATATTCTAAACTCTCAAACGTACCATCAGCGTAGTCAGTCCGAAATAGACGCCCCGAAGCGTCATAGCTATACAACTCCTTATAACCACTTGGCTTCGTCATACTAATCAACTGACCAGCAGGATTATAGCTTTTATAGGTCACTAAATCTCCATCATGCACCTCAATCGGCCTATTCGCAGCATCATAAATTGTGATAATTTGCTGATTACCCAGCACCTTCTCAATTTGATTGCCTCGATCATCATAGCTGTAACGCGTCTCATTACCCTCAGCATCAATAGTAAGAATCAGGTTTTCCTTCTCATCATACTCATTCGATATGGTGTAGCATAAAGAGCCATGGGCATCATAGTGCCGTTCACTGGAAATTTTGCCGGCTGGTGTGTACAAGTAGACTCTTTTCTGGATCAGACTTTCCTCTTCATCAAACTCCTCAACAACCTCAGGTAAACCGTAATTTGGGAGTGTGCGCCGCGGCTGAATCTTTTTGATGCGTCTATGTTTCCCGTCAAAATGCTCCGTACGAATCAAACAAGCCGCATAATCATATCTGTTTTTGGTCCAACTCAACTCCTTTGCTCCATCAAACAGCGCCTCATAGGTAATGAGGTCACGGTTATCCTCATACTCATAGATAGTGCGCTTTGCTCCCTCACGCCTCTCAATGATGCGGTTGTTATCATCAAACTCGCGAAAAATCGTTGTCCCAGCAAAGCTCTCTTCAATACGGTTGTGATGCACATCATATTTATAGGTTGTCTTTGAAAGCTCACACCCACCTTTGTCACAAATACTCTTAGAAAGAAGATCTCCAAGCTCACTCCACTTACTCTTGTGAATGGCATCAGCTGTTTCGACCTCATAGACGCGCTTGTTCTTGTCATAACGGTAGATCGTATGATTGCCAGCTCCATCTGTCACAACTGTATAGCCATGCCCATAAACATAGCTCGCTACAATCATATCACCAGGACCATAGATTCTTTCAACACGACGCCCCGCTCCATATTCAATGCGAATAGGCATGCCATCTTCCGTCACAGAGCGCTCCAAAAGAGCATACTTCTTGTAATGAGCTAGCTTTTTCTGCGGCTTTAAGCCCTTTTTGTTCTTCCAGCCATATTGATAGCTCTGATCTGCACCATCTGGACGTTCAACAGAAGAGAGTAGAAGATCAAAGATATAGGGATGCTTTCTCTTGCTATTCTTCTCAATCACTGTGCGCAATTCCAGCTCATAGCTAGCTATTCTTCCATCGCTGCCAGAAATCACAACCTGCTTCGAAATGTGATTGTTCTTTGGTCCCATTCTTTTGGGATATTTGATGCTGATTTCACCAAGCTTAACTCGCATCGAACTATCAACCGCTACAATGTGTGAAAGAACATAATAGGCTGGATCAGATGTATGGTTATGCGCATAGTCCAAGTATTGGTAGAAAAGGTAATTTCCATTAGGCAATCTCTCCCTTTTTACCTTGGCCATAAATGGCGGCGGCAGTCTCGTCTGCATCGCACGTGCAATTGGATCCACTTCAATTGCAGGCCACGCTTTATACTCACTCTCATAGCTAATTTTAGTGCCATCACCTCTTTTGATCTCGCCAGAAAAGATGAAATAGGGCTCTGGACTACTCCTGTCCCACTCCACAACAGTGTTGGCAGGATGCCTTCCCCCACTGATCTCTCTATGCACATAACTCTTTGCATCTAGGAGTTCTATCCGATCGTTTTTCTTCCAATGCTCGAAGCGGTAAAAGCCACCATCAGCAGTTCCATGGCCTACGAAGGGTTCAATCTCTGAAGAACAGAGACTAAATAGTACAAGCGATTCAGGATTCACGCTCCAGTGGCCATTTGCTAAATCACCATCACAAAAATGGCCATAGAAGCGCCTATATGAAATTGGCTGTACACCCGAAACAACCAGGTCGGTCTGCACTTCGCAATACTCACCTGTAATCGGATTCACATTGAAAGGAAGCGCTGTGCGAAAATCGGCATCCGTCCGCCTCATGTAAGTCTCATTGTTGGAATAGAGCGAAACATCATTTGCGGAGAAAAGCGGAAGAGAGAGTAGTAGGAAAAATATAAACATGTACCACTTATAAATTTGATATGAACTTTTTGTGAAGATAAAAGTGCGCTTTGTGTATACTTTCTGCCAAACTTAGGAGATACTGAACATCTACCGTTTGGCAGATTTTGCCAGAATTTTCGATTCGGCAAAAGATGCCGGACGGGAGTTAATCAGTGGCTTCCTTAGGAGACATTGAATAAGTACCTTGCCAGAGATTTTGGCAAGATTTCTATCGAGGGGAGGTTCGGAGCCGAACGTCTAACCCCTTGCGGGTTAGTCAAGGCGAGAACGATGCCTCGATAGAAAGATTGACGGAAGATCTGGGAAGGGAGTTGTTTAGTGGCTCCCTTAGGAGACACTGATTAACTCGGTTATTGGAGATTCTGCCAAGATTTGAGACGCTGGGAAATTCGGAGCCTGAAGCTAACCCCTTGAGGGTTAGTGAAGGCGAGAATGATGCAGCGGCGCGAAGATTAGCGGAAGATTCAATGAGCGAGTTATTCAGTGTCTCCCTTAGGAGATAAAATGGCAGCAGCACAACCAAGCCCCTACTACCACGCAATTTTGTGGACGGGCGAACATGTAACCGTCTACACCCCAGAAAAACCAAGAACAGTTGGCCATCTTGTCCTCAGAACAGGTGTGAAAACTTTTGCTGACCTTTCTAAAGAGGCTCATCTGGAAATTATGACCCTGGCTCAGAAGGTGAAATCGATAAAACCTCAGCTTGATTTTGTTATCTATTGGACAAAAAGAGATGGTGAGCTGCTTACCGAAATCTTGCCGCAAAGATCTGCTGGAAAAGCTCTCAACGCCATGGACAAGCTGAGCGTCAACAAGCATATCTTCTGCCCTGAGGGGATCACAGATGATATCAAGCCCTCTGTTAGATCCACCCAAGTTGCAAGAGATCGCCAATCTTGGCAAGGCGCACTCACCCTTGCTCCCAATCTACCCCAGATGGAAGATACCAAAGGTTCCTGGAAACTAGAGATCTCCCACCTCGATGATGCAGTGACAATGGCAAGATGGGGACTACGACAGATATTAGGAAGTGAGGAACCTGGTGTAAAGCCAACCCTTACAGCGGTTGATCAGCCATCTGATATCGTAGAAAAAGAGATGGGCCCTTGCCCCTTCTGCAAGCCTGAAGTTTTGGCAAAGCAAACCATTGTTTCTAGTGAAGGGGTTCGGCTTCTCTATAATATTCAGGGCAACGATCGCTTTTTACTGATTCCTGAGCGCCACTGCCCCAATATCTGCTATCTAAATCCGGGGGAGGTCACCGCAATGTACAATATTGAACAGAGACTGCGTCAGATCTTAGGAGAAGAGAATAGCTCTTGGCAAATCGTCACTCTTGAACAGGGGGGGCCCGCTGTCGGCCAATCTGTTCGACACGCACACCTTCAAATCGTCCCCTTTGATCCGGAGATGATCGAAATGCAGGGATTGACAGCTGCTGTCAATAATATGTCAAAGGCACCTAAAATTATTTCTGATCAGGAGATGGCTCAGACAACGCAATACTATCGCGAAAAGATGATGCCAGCTTCAAGTTAGCAAGAAGCCCTTCATGTTCTTCTAGCCCATGCTTTTGCAATGCCTCTATTCCCGCCCCTTTTGCAATATCGCGCGTGATGCGCATCCATAGAGGTGGAAAAATCAGCGGCTTTAGGGGCGAGATCATACAGAGAGATGTAAAACGGCAGCCCAAAAAGAATAGATTGATGATCAATAGTGTCATCAAAAGTGGATTTGTAATACGTAGGACTTGAATAGGACAAAATAGAGCAGTAATCAGTATCGCTAAAGCCCAGATCGTGATGTAAATGAGGTGGCTAAGCACCCTGTCAAGAAGTGGGAGCCCCTTTGGGTAAAGTGGCTCCCCTTTTTTATCGAGCAGCGTAAACATACCAGCATCCGTAAAGCCGTATGTATACTTACCATCATTCATCAGCTGGTTTTTCTGGCTCATCTGCTTTTGCTGGCTTCGCCATAGTCTCAGAAATTAGAGTTGGAGGAGGTGGAATCAAGCTGCGCTTCACAGGCTCTTTTTCCTCTTTTTTAGCTTCCTCTTTCGTACCCTCTTTTTTTCTGGTCTCTTTTTTAGGAGTCTCTTTCTTAGGCTTCTCCTCTTTCGACTCTTCCTTCTTCTTGCGTGTGCGCTTGCGAGACTTCTTCTCAGAAGGCTCATCATCATCCTTCTTACCGCCCGCAATCTTCACCTTCTCAACAGAAGCGCTCTTAATCGCCATGCGCGCCTCTCTAACCTCAACAACATCATATTGCGAAGTAGGCACAACAAAACTCTTCGGCTTGTCTAGTGAACGATAAAAACTCAACGCATTAAAAGAAATCACCTCTACCATGTCGACAAAAAACTCTTCACCACTTCCATGCGATGGCCTCACTACTAGTCGATAGCCATCCTTTGGCGTAATGATTGTCTCAATAATTGGTTCACGTGTGAACTGCACTATTATTCTCCCGCTTTTCCCGGCTCGCCATGAACTCAATTAAATCAGCTATCCTTGTTGAATAGCCCATCTCATTATCATACCAAGCCACTAATTTGTAAAACTGCTCATTTAGAGCAATACCCGCCCCTGCATCAAAAATCGAAGAGTAGGGCGAGCTAATGAAATCTGAGGAGACTACCGGCTCGTCGCAATAATGCAAGATTCCCTTCATTGCCCCCAAAGATGCCTCCTGCATCTTAGCACAAATCTCCTCATAACTTGTCTTCCTAGAAAGACGCACTGTCAAATCTACAACAGATACATCCGCAACAGGAATGCGAAAGGCCATGCCAGTCAATTTCCCCTGAACTTCAGGCAAGCAGAGAGCTACTGCCTTCGCCGCTCCCGTCGAGGCCGGAATAATATTTTGCGAAGAGGCGCGGCCTCCACGTAAATCCTTCTTCGAAGGGCCATCCACAGAGGGCTGAGCCGCCGTCAATGCATGAACCGTTGTCATTAACCCCTCATCAATCCCAAAGCTGTCCAAAAGTACCTTCGTGATCGGCGCTAAACAGTTGGTCGTACAAGATGCATTTGAAATCACCTGATGCTTCAGTGGGTCATACTGATCATGATTAACCCCCATCACAAATGTCGGCACATCACCCTTCGCTGGAGCAGAAATAATCACTCTCTTAGCACCAGCCACTAAATGCAAAGAAGCATCCTCTATCTTTGTAAAAAGCCCCGTAGCCTCTACAACATAATCAACAGCTAAACTCTTCCACGGTAACTTAGATGGATCACGCTCAGATAAGACAGCAATCTCCTGACCTTCTATGCTCAAAGCACTCTTATTATGATCAACAGCACCATCAAAACGGCCATGTGTTGAATCATACTTGAAAAGATATGCTAGATTTTCTGGAGGTACGACATCATTGACTGCAACGACCTCAATGTTTTTGTTTTTGATTGCCTTTCTAAGAAAAAGCCTGCCTATACGGCCAAAGCCATTGATCGCCACCTTCACTGTCATGTCTCGCTCCTGTCATAGTCGGTATCGTAAAAAAGCCGGCCTAAGGCCGACTCTCTATATATCACTCAGATAGATATTCGATGACGCAAAGATCTGCGTTGTCGCCAACACGCTTGCCCTTATGGATAATACGTGTGTAGCCACCAGGTCTGCTCGCAAAACGATCAGCAAGCTCATCTAACTTACCCATGACCTTTCGATCAGTGTTGTAACTAGAAGTATCACCCTCTTTTGCAGCACGCTGCTCTTTGCTGTTCAACTTGTTGAAACGTACCATCAAACGACCCATTGCCTCACGCTTGCTAGCCAATGTCTTCTTCTTAGCTAGTGTGATCATACGGTCCGCATGACGACGTAACTCCTTAGCCTTAGGCACAGATGTTACAATACGCTCACGGTAGATGAGATCTTTTAACATATTAGCAACCATGCAACGTCTATGTGAGCTGGTGCGTCCTAACTTAAATGTGTGCTTGCGATGTCTCATACTGCCGGATTTCCTCCCTTAGGATGCTCTTCCAAATAGTCCTGGATCTTCTCCTTGACATTGTCCTGTGTTATGCCAAAGCGAGTAAGATCCATTCCGAGGTTAAGCCCCATCTCTGTCAACTTATTCTTGATTTCAGTGAGCGACTTCTTACCAAAGTTTCTAAACTGTAGCAATTTCGGCTCTGGCATTACAACCAACTCACCGATTGTCTCAATGCTTGCTCCATTTAGGCAGTTTGTGCTTCTAACTGATAGCTCAATCTCATTGATGCCAAGTACTAACTTTTGCATCAAATCATCAAGATCTGAGTCAGAGCTCTTCTCTACCTCTTCAAAGCGGATATCATGCTCTTCAATATTCTCAAATACGCCCAAATGCTTCACCAAAATCTTAGAAGCAAATGAGAGCGCCTCTTCAGGCTTGACTCTACCATCTGTAGTAACTTCCAAGATCAAACGATCAAAGTCAGTATCTTGACCTACACGTGTTGCCTCTACAAAGTAGTTGACTAGACGTACAGGAGAGAATGCTGAATCCAGTACAATCTCATCAACAATCTTGCTGTTGATTGAATGGCGCTCAGAAGGCACATAGCCTCTTCCAACTGCAACCTTTAGCTCAACTCGACGAGTCATCGGCTTAGTTACAGTAAAGATCTCAAGCTCAGGATTAACAATCTCGTATTCAGAGCTCTCAATAAGATCTCCAAGAGTGATAACTTTGTATCCCTCTTTTCCAAGATCTGCCTCTGATACCTCAAGCATCTTAGTAAGTACACGCTGATCACGTACATTTGGTGTATCTTCGAAAGATAGGCGTCTAAGTAGAGCGCCCTTAAGGTTTAGAATGATGTTTGTAACATCTTCCTTAATTCCCTCAACAGCCATGTATTCATGCTGTACCCCTTCCATAAAGAAGGAAATAACAGCTGGAGCTTCAATCGCGGTTAGCATCAATCTGCGTAGTGCATTTCCAACTGTGTGGCCAAAGCCGCGCTCAAAAGGTTCAGCTACAAAACGGGCATAAGTGTCGCTAGACTCTTCACCTTCGTTTTTGATCGCCTCAGGCATCTCAAATTTATCATATAGTAGTGCTGGCATCTGCTGATCCTCCTTAAACTCTTCGGCGCTTTCTTGGTCGGCAACCATTGTGCGGAACCGGTGTCTTGTCTCGAATAACTGTTACTGAAAGCCCTGTGCTGATCACTCCGCGCACAGCTGACTCTCTTCCTGCTCCTGGTCCCTTTAGGTTAACTTCGACCTCTTTCATGCCCATTGCTTGCGCCTGCTTAGCAGCATCTTGAGCTGCCATTGTTGCAGCAAATGCTGATGACTTTCTAGATCCAGTCTGTCCAACCTTACCAGCCGTGGCCCATGAAATCACGTTGCCAACTGGGTCTGTGATTGTCACATTTGTGTTATTGAATGTGGCATTCACATGGACGATGCCAATCGGTACATTGCGCTGCTGACGCTTTTTGGTCTTTGTCTTAGTACCCTTCTTTACTTGTGCTTGCTGCTTTGCCAAGAAAGTGTCTCCCTTTCAAATTATTTCTTCTTACCCGCTACGGTCTTCTTTTTACCCTTACGCGTACGGGCATTCGTACCAGTACGCTGTCCACGCACAGGTAGGCCTTGACGATGTCTCATCCCTCTGTATGTGTGCACACTGATCAGGCGCTTGATATTGCCCTGTACTTCTCGTCTAAGATCACCCTCTACAGTGTAGTTAGATTGTAGAAGTGAGTTGATGCGGCTGATATCCTCTTCTTTAAGCGCGTGCGCTCTCATATCTGGATCTAAGCTTAGCTTCTCAACAATTTCCTTTGCGACACTTGGTCCTACACCGAATATGTAGGTTAGACTGATAATCAATCTTTTTTTTCCTGGAATGTCGACTCCAATAACTCTGGGCATATCTATTTCTTCTCTCGTTAAATATAATGATGGAAGATGATAACAGCTCTTGGCTATATGATCAAGCTCTGCCTTTCACTTTTCCACGCTTCATGAAGCCTTCGTAGCGCTTCATCATCAAATGTGAGTCAATCTGCTTCATTGTATCAAGCACAACACCCACTAAAATTAAAAGTGCAGTTCCTCCAAAAAAGTAACTAATGGCAGGATCCACATGTAAAAACTTACCTATCATGTTTGGTAAAATCGCAATGATTGCCAAAAAGATAGCACCAATTAAGGTGATACGATTCATGGTTTTCTCAAGATAATCTTGAGTCGGTTTTCCTTGGCGGATACCGGGAATAAAGGCGCCATTCTTCTTCATATCAGATGCTATCTGCTCAGGGTGAAACTGAGTTGCAGTCCAAAAGTAGGTGAAAAAGAGGATAAGCGTCACATAGATGGTTAAATGTACCCAGCTCCCTGGTGATAGCGCTGCAGCAAAGGAACCCAAGAAGGAGTTTTGCCCAATAAACTGAGCAATTGTTGCTGGAAACATCAAGAGCGAGCTAGCAAAAATGACTGGTATTACTCCAGCGTAGTTGATCTTTAGTGGAACAAACGAGTTACCACCTTGCGCCTCTCTTCTTCCAACCATGCGCCTTGCATATTGAACAGGGATCTTACGCACTCCTTGTAGGATCATAATCGTTGCAATAATCACCAGCACAAAGACAGTGAATAGAACTAACAATGATGAAAAAGTAAGCTGTCCGGGCTCCTGAGAACTCAAATTAAGCTGTTTAATCACTGCACCAATCGTACTTGGTAAGGTCGAAATAATACCGATTGTAATAATCAAGCTAACGCCGTTGCCAATACCCCGTTCTGTAATCTGCTCTCCAATCCACATTAAGAAGATAGTGCCTGTTGTCATCGTTACAACTGTCATCATAAAGAATAGAATCGGCATTCCAAATAGATTGAATTTCAACATCTCAGGGAGAATGATCCCTGGATTTTGTAGATTCATTCCAAGAGCAAATCTTGCAAAGAAAGTTGATTGAATAAAGGCAAGCAGCACTGTCAATAGGCGAGTATTCTTATTGATTTTACGCCTTCCAACAGCTGGGTTCTCACGAACCTCTCTCTGTAAGCCTGGAAGAATTGCCATCAAGAGCTGCATAATAATCGAAGCAGAGATGTAGGGGACAACTCCAAGCGCAATGACTGTCATTTGCGCAAAAGCTCCACCTGAGAATATGTCTACTAGCTGAAAGAGGTTTTGTCCTCCACCGGTGGCTTGCTGAAAGTAAGCTAAAGCTTGATCACCATTAATACCAGGTACTGGGATGAAAACACCAATTCTACATACGATCAGCATCAAAATCGTAAATAAGATTTTACCTCTCAGTTCAGGGATGCTGCCTATTCGCTTGGCTGTCTCAAACATCGGTTACCGCGATACTAAATTGATTTCGTGATCCTTTACCTTTTCGCGTGCACCCTCAGTGATGCTGCTAATCTCGAACTTAACCTTCTTTGTCAAGTTTCCTTTGCCCAATACTTTAACACCATTTTTAGATGGCTTCTTGAAGTAGCCCTTCTCATGCAAAGTCTCTGAACTTACTGTTTCGCCATCCTTGTAGAGCTCTTCGATCTGCTCTAGATTAATGATGTCGAACTTGCAAGTAAAGCGTGCATTTGAGAAGCCGCGTGTTGGCAATCTCATGTGCAGTCTTGCACCACCACCAATGTATCCTTGGCGTGTTTTGTAACCAGACCTAGCACCCATTCCTTTCTGGCCACGTCCGCATGTTTTGCCCCTTCTGCAACCTGGGCCACGTCCTAGTAGCTTACGTCTTTTTTTGGGGCGGGATAGATTTTCAAGTGATTCAAGTTTTATGCTCATGACATCCCTCTTAGTTCCATCATCTGCTTCTTGTTTCGTAGGCTTGAAAGCGCTTTAAAAGTCGCTTTGACCTGATTAATTGGGTTGTTAGAACCCATACTCTTTGCTACTACGTTACGTAGACCAGCATATTCAAGTATTGAACGTACTCTTGATCCAGCAACTACACCCTTACCATCTGGTGCCGGCTTCATAAGTAGCTGCGCTCCATCATAGTCCACAAAGACTTCATGCGGAATTGTATCTCCATCGACTTCGAAAGAGATCATGTTCTTACGAGCAGACTCTCCACCTTTGCGAATCGCATCGGTCAACTCGTTTGCTTTAGCAAAGCCAAATCCAACTTTGCCTTTGCGATCACCAACCAAGATCAGTGCAGAAAAGCTGAACTTGCGTCCACCCTTTACGACCTTGGAGCAGCGGTTAACAAAGAGAACCTTTTCCTCTAGACCGTCATCGTTTTTCTGTGGTGCATTTCTATTTGCCATCTAATTATACCTCTACTCCACCTTCTCTTGCGCCATCTGCAACTGCAGCTACAACGCCGTGGTATTTAAAACGTCCTCTATCTAAAACCGCTTTCTTGATCTTCAGCTTCTCACAAGCTTTCGCGATAGAAGATCCTAGCTCTTTGCTATTAGCGCAGCTCTTTTTACTATTCGAACTTAGCGTAGATGCGTGAGCCAGTGTAAGCTGCTTCTCATCATCGATAAGCTGCACATGAACATGCTTGTTAGTCTTAATAACAGAAATGCGCGGTCTTTCACTTGTGCCACGGAGCTTCTTCCGTACTCTAAACGTACGCTTTCTTCGTACAAGAGTGCTGTGCTTCTTACTATTTTCCATTATTTCTTACCTGCCTTACCCGCTTTCCTACGGACATACTCATCTTTGTAACGAACACCTTTACCCTTATAAGGCTCAGGAGGTCTCTTCGCTCTAATGTCTGCTGCAAATTGTCCAATTTGCTGCTTATTGATTCCTGTGAGATGAATATTCACATTTTTATCAACTTTTACCTCAATTCCTTCGGGAATTGGAAGCTCTACTGGGTGCGAAAATCCAAGCTGCAAATCTAAAAGAGTGCCTTTAACGGCCGCTCTAAAACCAACACCAATCATCTCAAGCGATTTCTCAAAACCTTTATTCACACCGTGAACCATGTTTGAGAGCAAAGACCAGTAAAGTCCTTGAAACTGCTTTTCAGACTTCTCGCTCAAACTCACTGATAAATTGTCACCCTCTACTGCGGCAACAACACCATGCGTGAGCTGTTGAGATAGCTGTCCCTTAGGCCCCTTAACTGTAACTAGTCCGTTCTCAATCTTAACCTCTGTACCTTGAGGAAGCTTAATTGGAACTTTTGCTTTACGTGACATCTATCCTCTCCTTTACCAAACGTAGGCTACAACTTCGCCGCCAACTTTCTCATGACGAGCTTTCTTGTCATCCATCATTCCTCTTGATGTTGACATCACTACTGTACCAATGCCTCCTAGAACATAGGGGATCTCCTTGTGAGACACATAACGTCTAAGACTTGGCTTTGATACGCGTCTAAGCCCGCTGATTATCGGGGTGCGCTCCTGGTCATACTTCAAAAAGATGCGAATTGTGCTCTTACCTTTTAACTCTTTTACGAGATAATGAGCTACATAGCCCTTCTCTTTTAGAAGTTTAACCACTGATTCTTTCATTTTACTATGCGGCATGTCGACAAAACGATGCCTTGCTTTACTTGCATTTCTCAATCTTGTGAGTAGGTCTGCAATTGGATCATTCATACTTATGCTGCCTCTGCTGTTCTCTTAAACGGCATCCCTAGAGAGCGAAGCAGTTCGCGACACTCATCATCTGTCTCAGCCGTAGTTACAAATGTAAACTGCATTCCCTGGGTCTTTTTCACTAGATCCAGATTAATCTCTGGAAATACCTGCTGGTCATCGATCCCGACAGAGTAGCAGCCCCTACCGTCACACTTATCTTCGAAACCGCGAAAGTCTCGAATCCTTGGGGTAACAATATTAAAGAATCTCTCCATAAAGTCAAACATTCTTTGTCCGCGAAGAGTCACTTTAGCCCCAATAACTTGACCTTCACGTAGCTTAAATGCAGCGACAGACTTGCGCGCTTTATTCAGCTTAGGCTTCTGGCCAGAGAGCAATGTTAGCTCATTAATGACAGCTTGTAAGACATTCTTATCCTTAGAAGCTTCTGCAAGACCCATATTGATGACCACTTTGACCATCTTTGGGAGTTGCATGACGTTCTTATACTTGAACTTCTCCTGCAGCTTCTTTTTGACTTCAGATTGATACTTTTCTTTTAACTTTCCCATGGTAGTTACTTCTTACCCTTCACTTTAGCCCTAAAAGGAACTTTCTTTTTTGCATCGAGGTAGTAAATCTCTTTCTTACCATCCTTTGTGTGAGCACGAAGCTTACGCCCCTTGCCATCGGCAAACGCCATCACATTAGAGATGTGAATAGGGCACTCGATGTCTAAAATTTGACCTTGCTGGTTCTCTTGTGTGCGCTTCATGTGCTTCTTGCGAACATTGACGCCTTCAACAACAATGCGCTCTTTTGTCTTGCGCACAACCTTACCACTACGGCCTTTGTCGTTACCTGCGATGACGACCACTTCGTCGCCTACATTAATTCTTGACTTAACCATAATTAGATTACCTCCGGTGCAAGCGAGCTGATCTTGATATAGCCTCGATCACGCACTTCGCGCGCTACAGGTCCAAAGATCCGCGTTCCTTTCGGATTGCCTTTATCATCAACGATCACACAGCTATTGGTATCAAAACGTAGCCAAGAGCCATCCTTACGCTTAATGTAGCGTCTTGTACGGACAACAACGGCCTTAACAATTTCACCCTTCTTTACCTGAGCTTCTGGATCAGATTCTCTAACAGAGCAGATGATCAGATCGCCAGCTTCTGCATAGCGTCTTCTTGTGCCACCTAAAATCTTGAAGCACTTGACCTTCTTAGCCCCAGTATTGTCAGCAACTTTGAGCTGTGATTCTTGTTGCAACATTGTTTAACTCTCTCCTCTTACTACGCGCCATCTCTTTAGCTTTGACATTGGGCGAGACTCAACAATTGTGACCTCTTGGCCCACTTGAAGTTCCTGCGCATTTTCGTCATGTGCATAGTATTTCTTCTTTCTCATCAGTACTTTTTTGTAGAGCGGATGGCGGAAACTTTGCTCAACGCTCACAATCGCAGTCTTATCCATCTTGCAGGAGACTACTGTACCTTTCTTGGTTCTGCGACTTCCTCTTTGCTTCATTTTGCCTTCTCCACAAGTACTGTCTTGATACGGGCAATATCTCTACGCTTTTGCCCGATCAGGTGTGTTTTCTGCGTTTTACCATCGAGGCGCTCACTACGCAGCTCGAAGATCTCTGCTCGAAGAGCTGTCTGCTTAGCTTCGAGCTCATCTATGCTTTCATCTCTCAAATCTTTAGCTTTCAGCATTATACTCTCTCCAAACGTTCTACGAACCTTGTACGTAAGCCTAGCTTTGCCGCTGCTCTTCTTAGAGCGTTTTGCGCATCGACTTTGCTCACATTTCCTACCTCAAAGAGGACTCGTCCTGGCCTGACAACACAAACCCAGTGGTCTGGTGCGCCCTTACCTTTACCCATTCTAGTTTCAGCAGGCTTCTTACTCACCGGCTTATCCGGGAAAATACGAATCCACACCTTACCCTTCCTACGGAAGTAACGGTTGATCGCTACACGGCAAGCTTCCATCTGCTGAGCTGTGATACGACCACGATCCAATGTTTGGATTCCAAACTCGCCAAACTCGACGAAGTTACCACCCTTACTCAGGCCTGTATGCTGCCCTTTCTGTTGCTTGCGATGCTTTGTGCGCTTCGGCATGAATGACATAGTCTTACCTCTTACCTTTCTCTGCTACGGGAGCTTGACGCTCTCCATGGTTGATCCACACTTTCACACCGATAGATCCATATGTCGTTTCAGCTCTCGCTGTTGCATAATCGATATCTGCTCTTAGTGTGTGTAGTGGGATACGTCCCTCTTTATACCACTCAGTTCTAGCAATCTCAGCTCCGCCGAGTCTACCAGAGACTTGAATCTTAATTCCTAGAGCGCCAGCGTCCATAGATGCTTGTAGCCCTTTTTTCATCGCTCTTCTAAAAGCGATACGTCTCTCTAGCTGTCTTGCGATGCCTTCAGCAACTAACTTAGCATCTAGGTCGGGTCTTTTGATCTCTTCAACCTCAACCCAAACCTCTTTTCCGACCAACTTCTTTAGCTCTTTCTTTAGAAGCTCGATCTCTACACCCTTCTTACCAATTACAAGACCAGGTCTTGCTGTATGAATGGTCACTTCGATCTTATCGCTCATGCGGCGAATTACAAATTTTGCTGCGCCGTTGCATGTGCTCTTTTTCTTCAGGAATTGGCGGATCTTATGATCTTCAACTAGGAGATTTGCAAACTCTTGCTTGTTACCAAACCAGAGTGATCTCCAATCTTTGGTGATGCTTGTTCTTAGTCCAATCGGGCATACTTTCTGACCCATCTAGTTTACTCCTCACCTTTTTCACCGACCACTACAGTCAGGTGACTTGTTCGTTTCAAAATGGGTGATCGACTCCCACGAGATCTTGATTTCGCTCTCTTCATATGAGGGCCTTCATCAACACGCACCTCTACCACTTGCAAGACATCACGTCTTGCGTCATGTACTGTCTCTGCATTGGCTACTGCACTCGCCAAGGTTTTACGCAAAAGTCTTCCCGACTTTAGGTTGCAAAACATGAGTTGCTCATCAGCCTCTTCCACAGAAAGGCCGCGGATCAAGTTAGCCGCAAGCCTCGCCTTTCTTGGAGGAATGCGCACAAATTTCGTGACTGCCTTCGACCTTTTCATTATTTACCCTTTCCTGCTGATACAGCCTTTTTCACTGGGTGACTCTTGAAGAGACGTGTTGGTGCAAATTCGCCAAGCTTGTGGCCCACCATTGTCTCAGTCACAAAGACTGTCATAAATTTCTTGCCATTGTGAACTTCGAAAGTATGACCAATCATGTCTGGCACTACCGTTGAACGGCGCGACCAAGTCTTAATTGGTGTCTTCTTTCCTTCTTTGTTCATCTTCTCGACCTTAGTCGCTAGATGATGGTCCACAAAGGGCCCTTTCTTTAGTGATCTACCCATAAATTACTTCTTCCTGCGGTCTTTTACGATCCACTTCTTCGTTTTACTCTTCTTGCGCGTACGCATACCCTTTGTCTGCTTAGCCCAAGGAGTTTGCGGGATATAGCCGTTGTGTCTACCCTCACCACCACCATGTGGGTGATCGACCGGGTTCATCGCTGTTCCACGGACAGTTGGGCGGATCCCTTTCCATCTGCTACGTCCAGCCTTTGCATCAACACGCAGGTTGTGCTCAGCGTTGGAGAGAGCTCCAAATGTTGCTTTGCACTCATCTTTGATCATGCGGAATTCACCAGATGGCATCTTCAAAGTTGCGTAGCCATTGGCTCTCGCCATCAGCTGTGCTGAAGATCCTGCTGAGCGAACAAGTGTTCCGCCGCAACCAGGTCGCATCTCGATGTTGTGAATCACAGAACCGAGAGGCATCGACTTTAGCTTCATACAGCAGCCAACCTTAAATGGGCTTTTGGGTCCTGCCATCACCTGATCACCGCGCTTCAAGCCCTTTGGTGCCAAGATGTAGCTCTTCTCGCCATCAGCATAGAAGATCAGTGCAATGTGAGCTGATCTGTTAGGATCATACTCAATTGACTGTACGTTGCCTGGAACCTCTTCCTTCTGACGTTTGAAGTCGACCATTCTGTAGTGACGCTTGTGTCCACCACCTTTATGGCGGCAGGTGATATGGCCATTGTTGTTACGGCCATTGGTGCGTCTTTTTGACAGAAGTAGTCCCTTGTGAGGCTTAACTTCGCTGCGCGCCTTTGTCTTTTTAACTTCATTCACGCGGGTCAGCTCATCCTTGCTAGGAAGAACTAGCTGGCGCATTCCTGGAGTCGTTGGTTTAAACTTTCTTGGCATCTCTACAAACCTCTACACATTATCCAGGGTGTCACCCGGTTCCATTGTCACAATCGCCTTCTTAAAGGAAGCTTTCTTTCCTGGACGACCACGTCTTCTTCCACGCTTAGTAGCTTTTGCCTTCATCACAATCGTGTTGACAGCAGCAACTTTTACAGATTTCTCTTTGTAGATCTCCTCTACAGCAAGACGGATCTGCTCTTTATTAGCAGCTTTGTCTACTACGAAGACATACTTAGGAGATTTGCATCTCGCTAGACTTGGATTGTTCTCAGCATTTTGCAGCTGCTCCAACATCGTTGCCTTCTCTGTAATATAGCGTGCTTTTACAACTTTGTAAGGATCACTCATGCTGACACCTTCATTAGCTCTTTTAGGGCTGACTCTGAAAGCACCACCTTGTGTGCAACCAGAAGATCATAACCGTTTACATTCATCGGCAAGATTGCACTCGAACCCTTTAGATTGCGAATACTCTTAGCCATCATCTCACCTGCACCAACAAAGAGCAGCTTAGAGGGACGAACAGAGTGCTTCTTCAAGAAACTGGCTACACTCTTGGTGCTTGGCTTCTTTAGTTCAAACTCCTTGTCATCTACAACAAGCACATCGTTGTCCTTGATGCGCTGCGCTAGCAGAGCATTGATTGCAGCTCTGCGCTCTTTTTGATTGATGCGCACATGTTGATCAAATTTTGGTTTTGGACCAAAAACCACACCACCACCACGGCACTGAGGAGCAGCTAGCGTACCTTGACGCGCATTACCTGTTCCCTTCTGCTTGTGCGGCTTCTTATTCGAGTGATTAACTTCACTACGACCCTTAGTATTCGCTGACCATTGGCGGCAATTCTTGCGCATTGCAACAATGTAGTCCTTGACCATTTGGCCGTGAGCTTCCGCCTCCATCAAAGTCTTATCAACTTTGATTTCACCGAGCTCTTCGCCTTTTAAATTGTACTTCTTCAGAGCTGTCACTTTTTCACCTTCTCTTTCTTAAGAGCTGGTGCGATATGAACAAGAGAGCCTCTTGCTCCTGGAATCGCTCCCGCTACGATCAACAAGTTGCGCTCCTCATCAACAGCCACAACACGTAAATTTTGAATTGTCACACGCTCATTACCCATGCGACCCGCCTTCTTCGTGCCCGGAAGGCAGCGACCTGGAGTTGAGCGCATACCTGTAGAACCAGCATGTCTATGGAAGTGCGAACCATGCTTAGCAGGACCACCACGGAAGTTGTGACGCTTGATCACACCCTGAAACCCCTTACCTTTGCTGGCACCAACCACATCGATGAAGCCCACTTCACTAAATAGATTTAGACTAAGTTCCTGACCAACTTCAAACTCGTCAACATTCTCGATGCGCGCCTCAGAAAGAAAGCGACGCGGTTCAACGCTCGCCTTTTTAAAATGACCCAATAGCTGGTTTGAAACACGTTTTTGAATCGTTCTTGGATCTTTTGTCACCAATTTCTCATAGCCAAGCTGCAGCGCATTGTAGCCATCAGACTCCTTACGCTTAATCTGGCAGACGATGTTAGGCTCCGCATGAATAACTGTGCATGTAATGACATTTCCCTTGTCATCAAAACGCTGCGTCATTCCACGCTTAGTTCCCATCAATTTCAATTTTTTTGTCATATTACCCTCTGCATAACGCACTGTTTCCCAAGACAAGCCAGCGAGCCCTAAGAAGTAATCATTGATTACCTATGTTTTAGGCACTTCCTCTGGAAAAGCGATTTGCACTCTCTCTTTGGAAACGAAAGAGGGAGGTTAACAAACCTCCCCCTTTTCGCTCAAGCAGAAATATAGTTTTTTGCAATTATTGCATCGCTGGCACTTTATATCCGCCAATGAATAAGACCCTAGCCAAGCTGCCAGTTGCCACAACTGCACTCATAACTGCCATTGCGACTGGTGGAATCGGCGTCTTCAAAAGTTTTTGTGAATCCATAGCAAGCTCTAGAGCCTTCTCACCAAGATTGAGTACATTGTCAGCACTCTCCTTATAATGCTCTTGAGTCAGAGTACTAATATTAGCTGCGTTGTCTTTATAATCCCCAGCAATTAGCGTCTGATAACGCTCGCTGCGACGCTTCAGAGCACAGCCATGCTCCACAACAACAGCCACATGGTTGACACACATAAAGTAGGGAAAGAAGCTGGCCACCTTCTTGGCGGTAGCATCTAGTTTCGCACCCATCTTACCAGCGAAGCTAATCACACGGCAGACACCAAATGAAACTCCATACATAGTACCGGCAACAGCGCAAGCAGCGCTTTGAAAGAAGCCGAGTACTCTATGAGTTGTATTACCAGCTGCCACCGTATTGAGCTGATACTTAGCTGACTTTGGCCGATCGACAATTGGCTTATTATCCTTACTGAGATGCACCTCATCACTACTTGTTAACAGTTCGAAGGCTGTCATGGCAGCTGAGCGCACCTTGGTGATCACTCCACCAAACACATTCATCAACCCAAAGACTGTACGCGCTGACTTGGCAGCATCAGCCACTTTATGAGCATTGACCGTCGTCTCGTGGTTATCTCCATTAATCCCCCTCGAAAGCTGGAAGGCTAGATTTGAGTAGGCATAAATTGCCTTAACTACCTTGTCACGACCATTTGAGCTCTTTGCTGCACTCTCAACAGAGTTGTATACTGTTCCGCAGCCTTTGTAAATTGCCCCCGCATTTCCTAGAGTACACGCCATTAAATTAGATCTCCGTGGTTATTTTCGCCCAAAGGATAGCAGAAATTAAATCTAATGTAAAGAAATAAGGAGTTAATATTTAAAATTTTAGACAGTTCGCTGGCGTGCCTTTCAAAAAGTCATGCGCATTTAGTGCGCGCTTCCCCTCAAGCTGCACCTCAATCAAATTTAGACTTTCCTCTTGGCAGGCTACTATAAGTTCTGTTTTAGAAAGAACCTCTCCTGGCCGCTGTCCATGTTGCGCCGTACGACGCGCCTTCTTGACCAACATTTTTTTTCGCTTACCATTCACCTCAACCATGCAAAAGGCTCCAGGCTTGGGTGTTACACCGCGAAATTGGTTATAAACCTCTTTGGCGCTTTTTTCAAAATCAAGCTCACCATCTTCACTCTTCAGCTTCCGAGCGTAGGTTGGCTCATGGGAATCTTGAGGAATCGGCTTAATCGTCCCATCTTCAATTTCTGGTAGAGTTTCGACAAGAGCCTGGCCGCCAATTTTGGCCATCTGCTCAAAAAGCTCTCCCGAGGTCATATCCTCCCCAATCGCAATCTTCTTCACTTTGAGCATATCGCCAGCATCAAGCTGAGGGTTCATCGCCATAATCGTGACCCCTGTCTCCTTTTCCCCTGCCATAATCGCTCTTTGAATGGGCGCTGCTCCTCTATATAGGGGCAAAAGTGAGGCATGAACATTGACACAGCCCTTTGGTGGGATCGATAGCACATTTTCCTTTAAAATCTCGGAATAGGCAGCCACCAGAAAGATATCAGCACCAAGCGTCTTCAAAAAATTTGAAAACTCCAAAGAGGAGGCTTTTAGTGGCTGGTAGACAGGAATATTGGACTCCTCAGCAAAGCGTTTGACCGGCGAAGAGACTTTCTTCGAACTGCGTCCCACCGCTTTGTCTGGATTGGTTACAACAGCAATCACATCCTGGCCAGCTGCAACCAGCTGCTCCAAGATGCGCTTTGCAATCTCTGGCGTTCCAAAAAAGATGATCTTCATCATTCCACTTCAACCAGAAGATCTTGAGGCGCATCATCGGCAAAATCCTTCGACTTGCCCTTTGGCTTATTAGAAATGCCCTCATGAATGCCACGTGTTCCAATCAAACCGCGCTTTGTCTGACGACAAAACTCGATGAAATGCTCGATCTCTGGACACTTATCAACCTCTGCATCAATCTTGTCCAAAGCCTCACGCAGTGCCATCTTCGAACGATAGAGTAGGCGATAGGCTTGAAAAAGTGCCCGCCTTGTCTCAAATGAAAAACCGCGACGGCGAAGACCAATGCGGTTAATTCCACCCATAATGTAGGGAATTCCCCCGCCGATGGTGTAAGGAGGGACGTCATGCGTCACACGACTCATACCGCCCACCATCGCATGCTTGCCAATGCGCACATATTGATGGATCGGCGTCATCCCACCAATCGTCACATTGTCCTCAACAATCACATGACCGGCCAAAAGCGAGTTGTTGCTCATCACAACATTGTTGCCAACCTCGCAGTGGTGCGCCACATGGCAGTAGGCCATGATCAAACAGCTATCACCAACCACAACTGAGCTGCCCTCATGCGTCGAACTGTTGATCGTCGCACATTCGCGAATATGGCAGTTCTTCCCAATGCGCACGAAAGTCTTCTCACCACGAAATTTTAGATCCTGCGTTCTTGTGCCAACTACCGCCTGCGGCCAAATCGTTGTCCCATCCCCAATTGTCGTAAAACCATCGACATAGGCATGCGACTTAATCGTCACATTATCTCCTAAAACCACATTCTTACGCACAACCGCAAAGGGCTCAATTGTCACATTTTTTCCGATTGTAGCCCCTTCTTCAACAAAAGCTTGCGGGTGAATTTTGCCTTTATCCATTCTCAAAAAATTCCTTTCTGTTGACCAAAGCGTAGCCGATTTCTGCTTCTGCTGCAACCTTTGATCCAACAGATGCGCGTGCCATCACGCGTCCCCCCTTTGCACTGAAGACCTTACCTTCGCAATATAGGTGCAAAGTATCCCCTGGATAGACCGCATTACGGAATTTCACCTTATTGATCGTCAAAAAGAGCGCTATCTTGTCAGTAAAGCCCTTTTCATAAACCAAAATGCCGCCCGTTTGTGCCAAAGCTTCAAGCATCAACACACCAGGAAGAATGGGCCTGTCAGGGAAGTGTCCTGTAAAACAGGGCTCATTGGCCGTCACATTTTTAAGCCCTAAGATCGACGGCTTCTCATGGTCGATCTCTAAAATCTTATCGACAAGCAAAAAGGGATAGCGATGCGGCAGCATCTTCATAATCTCTTTGCTTCCATATATTTCCTTCATCCTACCTTCTCACATATTGCATCCATCAAAAGGCGTCCCATCTGCACATTGGTCTCATGGCCACTGCAAATGGCCACAATATGCGCTGTAAAGGGGAAGCCGACCAGCATCAAGTCACCCACAACATCGAGTATCTTGTGCCTAACCATTTCATCAGCAAAGCGTAATCCCTCTTTGCTGATCACAACATCATCTTTGATTACAACAGCATTTTCTAAGCTGCCACCACGAATAAGTCCCCGCTCCATCAAGAAGGAGATCTCCTCATAGAGAGCAAAAGTGCGACAAGGTGCCAACTCCTTCTCAAAACTTTGCGCATTAACATCAAGCGTGTGATACTGGCATTTGATGATGGGAACTTGAGGATAGTGCAGCGTGTAGCTGATCTTAAATGTATCGCAAGGGAGCGCCACAATGTGCGTTCTGCCCTTTGTCAAATGAATCGCTGTTTCTAGGGGCAAAATCTGCACCAACTCATCTAGCTCTTCAATGCCAGCCTCTTTGATCATTGCTAAAAATGGCAAAGAGCTGCCATCACCAACAGGTGGCTCCATATCAGAGACTTCGATAACCAAATTGTCGATACCGCAGGCGTGTAGTGGGGCTAAAACATGCTCCACAGTGTGCACTTGGCAGTCACCAATACCGATGGTTGTGCTGCGATCTGTCTGCTGTACATACTCGAGATTGGCAGGAATTGTGGGGTGACCGGGAAGATCAGTCCGTTTGAAGCAAATACCAGAATTTGCGGGAGCGGGAACAAAGCGCATGGAGACCTTTTTACCTTTGTGAATCCCGATGCCCGAATAGCTGACGGGGCGCTTCAAAGTTCTTTGAGATCTCTTTTCCATAGTCGTGAAACTCTAGTGAAGATTTGCTTTTTTGGCAAGGCGAGGAGTGCAAATGCTACAATTAACCAATTTCCAGTCAAACTGTAGAGCGTGCGGTAGTGTTTGGTCGGGACATCAACCTTCAAAACTGCAGAAGGCGCAGCTACTTTGGATGTTTCATAAGGCAACTTAGCAATCTCGCGTCCGCAGCAATCGAGCGCACATGTGACACCTGTATTACCTACTCGCAGCTGTGGTACTCCCTGCTCCACACTGCGTAGCCTGGCGTGGTAGTAGTGGAAAATAGGCAGCCGACTATTGGGAAACCAGCCATCATTGCTGATATTGACATGCATAGTCGCTCCATTTCGCCTGCTCTTTATCATCAATGCGCCGTTGAGCTCCTCATAGCAGACACTCATTCCATAGCGTCCACCTAACACCGTAGCCTCCCTACCAGGTTCAAAATCAGAAATGTAATCGAGATTACCAACCGAGTAGGCCTTCATAGCAATCTGTCGCAATAGGGGCAGATTCAGCAGCCCTCGCATCGGCATATACTCTCCAAAAGGAACAAGTTGCTGCTTCGCATAGGCCTGCACCTGATCCTTGCCACTTTGAAAGAGACAGGCAGCATTATACCGCCCCCAGTTAAGCCCGATCAAAACATCCGCATTAAAGGTGTTAGCTATAGTTTTTGTGAAATAGCTGTTAGAAATAAATGGCTCCTGCGACTGCGGTAATTTAGCTTCTGTGAGATAGAAATTCAAAATGTGGTCAGCAAAAGCGCGCTCAAAGTAGAGCTTTTGGCTATCTCCTGAAATCGCAGCCTCAGGAAATACGATCAAATCGACTGCTTCACCCTGATAAGGGGCAAGCAATTCAAGCATATGGCGCAGCTGATTGGCTGGCCCCATTCCCACTCCACCTCCTGCAAGACCATAATACTCATCAGGCGATACTGCTGACTGAACCAAAAGAGCTGTGATGCTCTTCTCATCTTGCGAACCGTGGTAGAGCAGATGGCCTCCCCCATATAGAAAGGGAAGCGCAATAGCAAAAATTGAGGGCCATTTCTTTCCACGAAGAACAAGCAAATTTGTGGCAATCACCCAAAATGATAACCCAAGCGCTCCACATAGGGAAGCGCATTGAAGCCCCCAGACAGTGGAGGTAAGTGCTAATCCTACAGGATCAAAAGCGTAGCCAGAGAAGACAAAGAGAAGACAGAGCCATTCCATCAAAACCCAGCTGCCTGCTAGAGCGAAAATTCTACGTGATCTGGCAACAAAGAGTGTGAGTAAGCCAAACTGCGCACCCTTCACAGAGATCAAAACCACATAGCCTAACCATAAAATGGGCCCAATAAAGGCTGTCGAGACATACCAATTCATATGGCACGCTTGGACGCCGGCAAACCAGATCCAAGATGAAAGAAATTGTTGCCTTTGACCCTTCCAATAGCGATTGCCCTTCCAAAAAAGAGCATAACCAATACTTGAAGTGAGCAAGCAGCAGATCAAACTCCAATCTGGTTGGGCAAATCCAACGATAACAAAAGAGCAGAGAATCAAAGAGATACTTGACTTGAAGGAAGGGGTTATGCTATCCTCTTGCCCATATGGCGCTGCCTTTTCCAGAATACCACCTGTTTCAACTATTACGAAGGTTTGATAATCAACATCTTCCCTTAGACCTCTTTTTAAGTCACTATTTTCGCTCCAATAAAGCGATTGGGTCAAAAGATCGCCGTTTTATCGCCTCTGCAGTCTATGATATGGTCAAGTGGAAGTCTCTTTTGGACCATCTAGCTGAGGGCCACCCTACATGGGAAAAGCGCTACAACCTCTACAAAAATCTGCAGCCAGCCAGCTACCTCAATGTGAATACGATCCCTCTTCATGTACGACTCTCTTTTCCAAAGGATTTTGTTGATATGCTCCGTGCCGAATATGGGGAGAAAGAGACGATTCGGATTAGCCAGGCGAGCAACTGCGAGGCGCCCATTGCGGTGCGCGTCAACCCTACCAAGATTTCTCGAGAGGAGCTGATGCAAAGATGGGAAGCATGGAATCCTGTTGAAGGGCAGCATCATCACACAATTATTTTAAGAAAGAGACAGCCGCTTGTTGCCACTCCCGAGTTTAGAGAGGGCATGTTTGAAATCCAAGATGAGGCAAGCCAGATGGTGGGCGATCTTGTTGATGCCAAACCAGGCGACCACATTCTCGATTTTTGCGCCGGAGCTGGAGGCAAAACATTGGCTTTTGCCTATAAGACCAAGGGGCGTGGCCAGATCTATTTGCATGATATTCGCCCCATAATTTTGGAAAATGCGAAGAAACGATTGAAGCGTGCCGGTGTACAAAATGCGCAGATGACCATCGAAACAAATAGGCTCCCGAAGCGCATGGATTGGATTTTGGTAGATGCTCCCTGTTCTGGAACAGGCACATATCGGCGAAACCCCGACCAGAAATGGAAGTTCAAGAAAGAGATGGTGGAGGAGCTAGTTGAAAAGCAGCGCGCCATTTTTGCCACCGCTCTGAATTTTCTAAAGCCTGGTGGCAAAATAATCTATGCCACCTGCTCTCTTTTGAAACAGGAAAATGAGCAGCAGATGGAATACTTCATGAAAAAACACAATCTGCAGCTTGTAGGGAAGCCCTTCAATAGCGGCTTGGCCTATGGTGGCCCCGACGCCCTTTTTGCAGCCACCTTTGAGCAAAAGGGCTAGTTTTTCTTCTTTAAACAGGTGACCGTATAGAGAGTAGGATCTATTTTCTCAGGTTCTCTTCCATAAAGTTCTGTGAGAACGGAACATGAAAGCTCCCAATAGACTGGCTGGTGAGCCATAGGATCCTCGCATGGATCGACGCGAAAATAGCAGCTACTATAGCCTGGCTTTTTTGACTCCCACCTTCTCCCTTCTACTTGGAAAAGTCTATGGCAAAAGGTCATAGCAAAATGGCTCATTACCCGACTCTCCCTTGGCTCCATAAAACAGGGCATCAATGTTGCCAGCCACATTTCATTTGCCTGCTTCTGTAAGAAGAAGGGGGCACCGCGATAGCAATCTTTCGCTGAGTGCGCCTTCCAAACTTTTGCAGATCGCCTTTCTGTCGGAGCAATAGCGTGGTAGCGCATAAGTTCACTATCAATCAAACGACTCTCACCTGGAATAAAGGGCGCAGGCAGGCGAGTCACTTCAAACTGGCGCTCAGCCAAGAAGGCTGGCTCATTAATTCCCTCATCCTCAGTTGGCCGACGTCTCAACTTAAAAATCGATCCTGCATATTCTAGAAGCTCCGAATACTGCTGTTGATTATCTTTTTCTGAAAAGATGATGCCATGCAAAACCCGACACTCACCTTCCGGTAAGATCGTCTTTTGAAATAGCTGCAATAGAGGATCACGCCCAAGTCGCTCTTCTAGTAGGGGTTCTTGAAATATAGATGCAATAACTGCTGATGCCATACAAAAAGAGTACCACTATTTTAAAGATAAGATCAACGCTTTCTCAAAAAAAGTAGTAACGCCAAAGGGAAGAGGAGCAAGACCAAAAAGATGCGCTTTTGTGCAAAGAGACGGTACCACACTGTTGGCTTCAATTCATTAAATGCAAAAAGAGGCACCCGTTTCAAGGAATGCCCCTTCATGTTCACTATCTCCAAGCTGCCCACCTCCTCTCCTGAAACTATGGGGAGCGTTGGCAACTTCCAGTGAACCAGCAGACGACAGCCCTCATCTTCAGAGGGGAAGTAGTCATAGCTCAATGGCTCAGGCAGGTAGCTGCGCAATTTTTTCCTTGTGCCAGGAATACTTTTGACAAACTCCTGACAGCCAGATGGAAGCAGCGTTCTGCGCATCTTCTGCTCAGAAAAAGCGGCATCAAACGCCGTATGGGCATCAGTATAAAGATCCCCCGCGCTGCTATAGCCCATAAAGACACCGATAACTGTACGGTCACTATCCTTTGCGACTGCAACCAAATTCTTCCCAGCTGCCTGTGTAGTCCCCGTCTTCATCCCAAATGCCTGAGGATAGAAATAGCTCCCATTTCTCAGTAGGTGGTTGGTCTGTAAAAAGTAACGCTGATACTCAAGATTTGTCTCCGGACAGGTATATTTAGATTTGCCCATCACCTCACAAAAAAAGGGCTCTTTGAGCGCCTCTTTCGCCATGATCGCTAAATCATGCGCAGTCGTTAGATGATCTGGATGGGTCAAACCGTGTGGATTATTGAATGTGGTGTTGCTGCAGCCAATTTGCCTCAAATAGAGGTTCAAATTTTCCATAAATGTGGGAACCGTACCCCCAAGAGCTATAGCAACTACATTACAAGCATCATTTGCCGAAGCGAGCAAGATGGCATGCATCAGATCAAAAAGAGGCATCTCCTCCCCCCTCTTTAACCCGATATGAGTCCCATCAGTCTCCAACCAGTGCGATGGACTGCGATACTTGGACTGCACCTTGGCTGTCGGGGTGATACTGCGAATTGCCTCTCGCTGCGTGACAAAGGTGCGATTGAGGTCATGTCCAGCAAGCTTTAATACGTAAAGAGCTGTAGCTATTTTAGTTGTGCTTGCAGGATGCGCTCTTTCATCTCCATTTTTCTCAAAAAGAAGGGCTCCAGACTCCGCATTCATTAAATAGACACGCTTTCCGGATGGTTTAAGATCCAGAGGTTGAGCAACTAATGTTGAAAAAAGCAGGAGGAGAATCAACAGCATGGGCAATATCATACCATTTCATTTGACAGATGGCAATTTGAAGCAGTAAAATAGACTACGGAGGTAGGAAAAAGTGGATAGCCCGCAAGAGATAGAAGAAGCGTTTGAGAAGTTCATGGGCAATTTGAAGGAGTTCGCTCCTGATGGGATTGTCAATGTGGACTTGCAGTTGATGCAGGAGCTTGATCTTTTACATTCGGAAGAGATTCCAGAGGAAGAGGATGCGCATCTATCACACAGTTTCTATGTGGTAGAGTCGCATGAGAAATTGACTCTTTTCAACGACCACTTTGTCGTTTGGATTGTGCCACAGCTTGTTGATGACATTGCCACAACCTACACTTTGATTGCTCTGAATGAAGAGGAGAAAAACCGTCTCGAGATGGTTTTTGCGACAAGTGGAGTCTACAATCACTCCAGTTTGGTTTTGCGTATCTTAGAAAAATTCCTCGACCAAATTGATGAAAACGAAAAAGAGATCCACAACTTATAGAGCTTGGGGCACTTCCAACCTTAGAATCAGTCGTAGAATATTACTCTTGCCCTCTCTTTGGTAGACAGCTTCATCGATCAATTTACGGATCAAATGAATCCCAAGACCGCCAATTTTGCGGCGACTTACATCGACATTTTTTTGGATATCAATGTTCACTTCCAGAGGGTTAAAAGGCGGCCCCTCATCCCGAATCACAACCTCAAAATGGCTGGCATCACTCAATGAACACTCTACTGAAAAGCTCTCTGAGTGGTTGGGGTGGGCGTAGTGGATGATATTGACAATCGCCTCTTCACAAGCGAGCTCCATGCGATGAACCATCTTTGCCGGTACTTGCAGTCTCTTCGCCTCGCCACGCACAAAAGCCAAGATCTCGTCAAACTGATCATCATTTACTTGAAATTGCATAGCCCAAATCTACCAGGCGTGCGCAACCGTGTCGACAATTTTTTCAGCAAGCAGATCAAAAGCGGAACGCATCGCATAGCCTTTGGCAATGTTGTGCATCTCGAGCTGACCAAGAGAGAAGGTGTGATCATTAATGTTGGTCAGATCGGAGTTAAAATCATACTCCAAAAAGCTGGTCACTTTGCAGGGCCCAAAGACGCGCGTATTGGTTTGGCAGTTGTAGATCTCCACTTTGGCAGTCAAAGTAAGCTTGGCCTCCATAGGCACAATGATATTTGTAAAAGCGCCAGGCGTTTTCTTTTTTGGAGCATACCAAAAGCCTACGTTCTCATCGCGTGGAGAGCTGAGACAGACGCGCATCTCATAGTCCGCACATCGGCTTTTGTAGTGTAGATCGCTCTCATGGTTGACCTGACGCACCAGTGCTGCAGTAAGCAGTCCACTATCATCGCCCTTCACATAGGGAATAGTCACCTCTCGATCCTCTTGGCTCGTGCCAAAATGGTAGCCGCAGCTTGTCAAAAGAAGCAGTGCAAAAAGAGTTTTCTTCATAGCTCAGCCAGCTTCTGCCGCCCCTGCTCTGCTGTTTCAGTTGAAGGGTAGCGGGCAATCATATCGCGGTAGTAAATCTCAGCAGCTCGCTTTTTCTTCTTCTTCTCGTAGAAGCGCGCCGTATCAAAAAGAGCGCGCGCATAGCGCTCTCGCATCTGATGCAAATTCTCTTCAACAACGCTGATACGCCCCTCAGATGGGAAGGCGTTTTCAAAGTTTTGAAGGTTGAGCTGCGCTAATGCCAAAAGATCGGGGTCTTGCGCCTCATACTGCACATTATCCAGGTAGACCTCAGAAATTCTCATAAAAGATTCCGCTGCCAAACGATGCTTGGGGAATCTACGTGTGATTGTTTGAAAAACCTCAATCGCCTCTTTGCGTTCATACATTTTGCGCAAAAAGAGCCCCTTGCTATAGAGCGCCTTTGCTGCAATCTCCCTTGCTGGCAAAGTAGCTGCAATTTCATCGTAGAGCTCCAAAGCGTAGCCCTTTCCTGAAGCGAACCTTGGCATCGCTGCGATGCCGTAGGGATGACGTCTCTTACCTGCTCGGAACTTCTCCGCAATCGCAAATTTATGTTCAAAGACCTGCTCAAAATGTTTGAGCGTACCCTTCTGATTCAAGTAGGCAGCAAAATACTCATCGGCGATGTCCAAATGACCAATGTGCATGTAGCAGACGCCAGCTTGAAAAAGAGCGTCTGTGAAAAAGACTGTCTGCGGATAGTTCTGTAAAACAACTAGATATTGACGCAGCGCCTCATCATACTGCTCTGCTTTCATCTGCTGCTTCGCAGTATCAAAATGTTCGGAAGCACTCATCTGGGGGGCATATTCCTGCTTATACCAAACGCCATCAATTTGAGTGTAGGCGGCAAAAAGTGTTGAGCAAAGTGTAAACAGTAAAAGGGTATATTTCATGCGGAAGAATATAGCTTTGATCATCCCCATTGTCTAGAAGAAAATAGTATGTATACTGGGGATTATGTTTAAGTTTCTATTTTCAATCATATTTTTAGGGGCGACAGCTGTTGGAGGATGGTTTGTTTGGGACCGCTTCCCTATGCTGCAAGATCTGGTTGAGGAAAAGGTCCACTCGCGTAACTTTCACACACTCGAAATCCGCTTCAGCGCTGATGATATCATGCGCCGCCACAAAAACGAACTCCTAAAAGGTAAAGGATATAGCTATTTAGAACCTAAGCTCGCCTTCTATCCCTACCTAATGATGGACATGAAATTCTCTCGTGATCACATCTTCACCGAAGAGGGCATGCTGCTCTGGGGCCTCTATGATGGAGAGATGGTGATCGATACTGGCAGCTGGGAGACCAGCCACGGTTTTGAAGATTGCCTACTTGTCCACGCTAGCAAAAATGATTTTAAGGTCTTGCGCGCTATCTTGGAAATGGGCAGTGCGATAGATCGTGAGCAGCTCTATAAGAAATTCAAGGTAGAGCCTGAAGTTGTCGACAAATGGGTCGCCAGCTGCCGCGATAAAAAGCTGATTGTCTCATCGGGAAACAAGTTCCGCATCCACTTACAAAATCCTCAGATTGAGTCGATTCCGATCACCAATTTAGCTGAGCCTCTCGTGACACAACCGACAAAATCGGCAGTGAAAATGAAGAAGCGTTACAGCGTCAGTCAGATTAAAAAATTGACTGAGATTGCCTTTGGAAGCAATTTTGCTATTCGCAAAATGCAGCAGGTTTTCCTCCCGGTCTATCAGATCGCTATTCAGAATCCTGATGGCTCTGTCCGGACTACCTATTGGAATGCTCTCAATGGAGAAGCCTTTGACACTCAGTAGTTGTTTTTTTAGTCGATAGTCGCTATATTTGTCTGGCTATGTATCAGGAAAAGCGTCAATTTCTGCTTATTCTTACCATTGTCTTTTTTGGTTTTATAGGGATCTCTATGCCCTATTTAATCTTCCCTCCCCTCTTTTTGAGTGATGCTTACTCTTTTTTAGAGCCTTCAACCTCGCAAGCGATGCGCTCAGTTTGGCTTGGAATTGCACTTGCTGCCTATCCCCTTGGCCAATTCATCGGTTCTCCCCTGTTGGGATCACTCTCAGATCAATATGGTCGGAGAAAGCTTCTTGCTCTTTCTCTATTAGTCTGTTCTGTTGCCACATTGGCAACGGCGCTCTCTTTGATCTGGGGTAGTCTCTATTTACTGGTTTTCAGTCGCTTTATTGCAGGCCTTATGGAGGGAAATATCGCTATTGCCAGGGCGATGGCTATTGATCTCAAGAGCATCCCAAAGGCACGAAGTCTGGGCATGGTAAATGTTGCCTCCTCTTCATCTTTTTTGGTTGGGCCCTTTTTGGGTGCATTTTTGAGCAACTACGCTCTCCCGCTACCCTTCTTCGTGATCTCAGCCCTCTTTTTCCTACTTACTTTTATGGCATTCTATTTTTTGAGTCGGATCGAAACAGAAGCTGCGCCACGCGACCTCAACCCCTTTGGGCGAATAAAGGAACTTTTTGCCAATAAACAGCTACGCTGGATGCTGACTACAATCACCCTCTTTACACTCGCCGTTGATATCTTCTACGAATTTGCACCAGTCCATCTCACCCTAAAGTGGGCGCTAACTCCAACTGGATTGGCTCTCTACTCCTCGCCTATCTGCCTTGGACTCATCATCGGTAATGGCTACTTAGGGTCGCGCCTAAAAAAGGGACCTGTCCTCCTTCTCTCCATGGCAACCTTCGTGATTGTCATGATTCAGGTTGCCTATCTTAATGTGGGCTGGATGATCTTCTCTCTTTTTGCACTTGCTGGAGCAGCGATCGGTGTGACTGTGACGCTTCTGACTGTACGTATTTCCAATGCAGCTTCAGAGCAGGAACAGGGAGCGGTGATGGGAGTTCAACAGTCTCTACGCGTTTTGGGGGATGCGATCATCTGCCTATTTGGAGGCGCCCTCTTGATCCTCTCATCTAAGTGGGTACTGCTTCTTGCTGCAGCAATCGCACTCAGCGCACTACTCTACTTTAGAAAGAGAGCTCGATTAGCCGCGCTCGACACCGAGAGGCTTGAGGGCTGACTCTAGCTTCTTGCTAAAATCGACTTGAAGACCGTTGAGATCCAAGGTCGCTTCACGATTCTCACCAACATAAAACGCAAGCTTCACCGGCTGCTTGCCTTCATGAGCTTTCAATAGCTTCTTGATTTTCAAAATGTAACTCAAGCGCGCCTTTGTCGCATCCATCTTAAGCGTTACCGTTTCTACTGCTTTTGCCACCTCTTGCTCCACCTTCTTTTTCTGCATCATTTCACTGCGTTGCACACGCAACTTCGCCGCATCAAACGCCTGATCACACGCCTCCATCATCTGCTCATTCACCTGCGTCAAATCATCCAACCAGCGACATTGAATGCGCAGCGACTCTTCTCGTCGATCAACCTGTAATACCGCATAAAGCAGACGGTTTTCATCTAAAAGATCACTCTTCTGCTCATACAGATCGGGCCAGACAGGCAGCTCATATGAAACCATCCCATCCCCAATACGCAATATTGCAAACTTCTGCTGCTTCTTCTGCGAGATCCTCACCTGCACAGAATCCACTATAAATGCCGCTCGGAAAATCGCGTTGTGCTCCAACTCTTCTACTCGACCAAGCGGAATACAGGAGAGCCGCTGCAGAACCTTGGCGTAATTCTCCATAGGATGACCAGTCAAGAAAAAGCCCAAAAGCTCCTTTTCCTTAATCAAAATCTGCCCCTTCGGCGTCGCTGTCGCTACCTTCGGCTCCTTCTCAAAACGCTTCTCAGTTCCCTCACCAATCAGATTGAAGAGCGTCATCACACCTGATGCCTTCTCCTTCTGTTCCTTAGCTGCCACATCATACATCTGCTCAACACTCTGACGCATCGCATCACGCGACCAACCTGTAAAATCAAACGAACCCGCATCAACCAGGCACTCAATCGGCTTTTTCCCAACACGCTTCAGATCAATACGCTCAAAGAAGTTGTAGAAATTCTTGAAGGGGCCACCTTTTTCCCGCTCCTCAATAATCGCCTCCACAACACCCTCACCAACACCCTTAATGCCCGACATTGCAAAGCGAATACCGCTCTTGGTCGCCACAAACTCCTTGCCAGCCTCATTCACATCAGGTGGCAAGATCTCAATCTGCATCGACTTCCCTTCTCGAATGAACTTAGCCACCTTCGAAATATCATCGCGGTCGCAAGTCATCAGTGCCGCCATCCATTCACTTGGATAGTTGGCCTTCAAATAGGCCGTCACATAGGTGATGAAGCCATACGCCGCTGCGTGCGATTTGTTAAAACCATAGGCAGCAAATTTCTCCATCTTATCAAAGATTGCCGTTGCCACCGACTCCTCAATGCCATTGTCAATACAGCCAGTGCGAAACTTCTCTCGCTCTTTAGCCATCTGATCCGCATCCTTCTTACCCATCGCTTTGCGAAGCACATCACCCTCACCCAAGCTGTAGCCAGCAAGTTTTTGTGCAATCTGCATCACCTGCTCCTGATAGACCATAATACCATAGGTCTCTGCCAAAATTGGCTCCATCAACGGATGATCAGAATCAATTGGCTCCTTGCCATGCTTGCGCGCAATAAATGATGGAATCATATCCATCGGGCCAGGTCTGTAAAGCGCACCAATCGCCATGATCTCCTCAAAACGATCCGGCCCCAGCTGCTTCGCCAACTCCTGCATACCACCCGATTCCATCTGGAAGACACCCAACGTTCTCCCCTCTTTGAGAAGCTGAAACGTTTTGGGATCCTCCAAAGGCAGATTGACAGGATCAATCTTCTTGCCCGTCTTCTTCTCAATCGCCTCACAGCAAATCTTGATGCTGGTCAACGTCTTGAGACCCAAGAAGTCGATCTTCAGCATGCCAACCGCTTCCACCGGCTTCATCGAGTATTGCGTCGCCGCCAGCTGCGAATCTTTTGCCAAACAGACAGGAATGTGATCGGTCAGCGGCTGCCCACAAACAATCAGACCAGCCGCATGAATACCCGTATTTCGAATCGACCCCTCAAGACGGCGCGCCAAATCAATCACTCGCTTTGCATCGGGATCCTTGTCATAGATGTTGTAGAGATCAACATCAATCTCAAGAGCGCGATCAATCGTCATCCCCAGATCATCAGGCACAAATTTTGCAATCTGATTCACCTTGGCAAGCGGCACACTCAAAACGCGTCCCACATCTTTGATCGCCATCTTCGCCTTCATCGTACCAAAGGTGATGATCTGCGCCACATTGTCACTGCCATAGGTGCGCACCGTGTAGTCAATTACATCGCTGCGACCCCACATGCAGATATCAACATCAATATCAGGATAGGAGATCCGTTCAGGATTGATGAAGCGCTCAAAGAAAAGACCAAAGCGCAGCGGCTCAATATCGGTAATACCGATCAAATAGAGAACAATCGAACCAGCACCCGACCCCCTTCCTGGCCCCACTGGAATCCCCTGACTCTTCGCCCAGTTGATGAAATCCCACACGATCAAAAGATAATCACACATTCCCATGCGCGAGATCAGTCCAAACTCATGCTCCAAACGGCTCTTGACCGCTTCCAAGCCACCCGCCTTTTCCAGCCGCTCCTCGTTATAGCGCTTCTCTATTCCCTCCTCACACAGCTTCAGCAAAAAGTCAGCAGAGGCCTTCGCCCTCTCTTCATCTGCACACTCTTTGTCACGAAGATCAGGCGGTACATAGACAGGATAGTGCTTCGTTTTGAAGTCGAGCTCCACCTCACATTTCTTCGCAACCTCAACCGTATTAGAAATCGCCTCAGGAACATCGGCAAAGATCTTGGCCATCTGCTCAGATGTTTTGAAGTAAAGCTCGCGACTCGCATAGACGCGCCTTTTAGGGTTGGGCACGCGCATCGTCGGATTGCCCTGACTATCTCTTTCCCAAATCTCAACAGGCTCCCCCGTCTGAATATTGAGCAAAATCTCATGCGCCTGCCAATCTTCTGGCTCCAAGTAGTGCGTGTCATTTGTCGCTACAAGCGGGATGCCCTTTTTCTTTGACATCGCAATCAGCTGCTCATTGACCCTCTCCTGCTTCTGGATGAAATCTTCGTAATCATGCTGCAACCAACTCTCATCAAAAGTGGGCTGATCCATTTTATGTCTTTGCAGCTCTAGGTAGTAGTCTTCACCAAAAAGATCATGGTGCCAATTGATCTCTTCCTCAAGCGCCTCCTCACCCTTCAAGGCAGCAGCTGCAACTTGAGAGGAGAGACAGGCAGAGAGACAGATCAAGCCGCCGCTATGCTGCTTCAGCAGCTCCTTGTCAATACGTGGAAAGTAGTAAAACCCCTCTAAATAGCCAATCGATGTGAGTTTGCAAAGGTTGTGATACCCCTCATCATTTTTGGCCAAAAGAACCAAATGATAGGCATTTCGAATACCTGGGGCAGCGCGCTTTTTCTCTAACCTGCTGCCAGGCGCCACATAGACCTCGCAACCCAAAATTGGTTTCACACCCTCAGAGATGCACGCCTTGTAAAAGTCGACAGCGCCATGCATGTTGCCATGGTCCGTTAAAGCGCACGCCTCCATGCCAGCTGCTTTTGCCTTCTTTGCTATGCCCTTGACAGGACAGGCTGCATCTAAGATTGAATATTGGGAGTGAAGATGAAGCGGAATCCACATGGCGTCAGTATAGCGTGACTACGCAGTAGAAGCAACAGCTTCGTCATCTGCTTGCTTACCGCCCGCTCTTGCATTCCACATCGGTAAAAAGAGAAGCGTTGTCAAAGCGCCACACGCTGCCAAGATGGTGAAAAAGCCGCTCCATCCAAAGCCTTGCGCAACAGCACCCAAAGGATAGCCGGCAGAGGCCGCCCCAAAGTAGGCAAACCAACCTGCAAAACCACTCGCTGTTCCAGCAGCTTTCTTGTGCGAAAGCTCCGCTGCTGCCAAACCAATCAACATTTGAGGACCAAATAAAAAGAAACCTGTTGAAAAAAGAAGTGCTGAATCAATCCATACAGTTGCGTTGGGTAGCATCCAAAGTGCTATAACCGATGCCAACATACCAAGAGAAAAGAGCACATTCATCGGACCGCGTCTGCCTTGATGCACCTTGTCTGAAAGCCAGCCGGCAACCAGCATGCCAGCTAGACCTCCAACATCAAAGAGGGAGACGCAGCCATTAGCCTTGATCATCGAGTAGCCCTTTGTCTCAATCAAATAGAGCGCACTCCAATCACTGATCGCCATCCGCACAACATAGACAAAGAAGCTGGCGATCGCCAACATCCAGAGCCACTTGTTGTTCAATACATGCTCAAAAAGAATCTGCCGAGTGGTCAACTCCTTCTCTTTGCCCTCTTCTTGCTTCTTGCCCTGGTAGTCCTTACGGAACTTCTCAATCGGGGGAAGACCAAGCGACTGTGGTGTATCGCGTAAACGGTTGATTAGCAAGAAACCGACCAGAATACAGAGAACACCCGGCACAAACATAGCGACACGCCAACCCCAATATTGAGCGCAAAAACCGATCACAATCGGGATCAAGAAGCCACCCACATTGTGCGAAGTGCTCCAAAAACTCCACCACTTGCCCCTCTCAGACTGCGAATACCAGTGAGTCAAAAGACGAGCACAGGGCGGCCATCCCCACCCCTGGAACCAGCCATTTAACCCCCAAAAGATCGCAAATAGCATCAAGGAGGAGGAGAGTCCAAAGCAGATATTGACCGCTCCCGTAATGATCAAACCAATCGCCATAAAAAAGCGCGGATTGGATTGATCCGACATCACACCACTAAAAAATTTACTCAACCCATAGGTAATATAGAGCATACTACCCAAAATACCGAGCTGCGCCTTACTATACCCAAGGTCAGCCATCAGAGCTGGCATCGCGAAAGTAAAACTTTTCCGCGTGAAGTAGTAGAAGACATAGCCGATGAACATCGTATAAAAAATACGAATACGCCAGTAGCGGTACTTCTTACGAACAACCGCTTGGTCTTGTATTTCTTCTGCGTGCTCTGCAGGTTTCAAAAAATTTAGTGAGATGTTCAAAGGCACGTCTCCTCAAAATTTAGGCCGATGAGTAGTATATCAGAAAGACGATAAAAAATCACTTTTGTTTTTTTAGCAAGATGATTTATCTCTAAGTATAATATGCCTTTGACAGAGCAAGAGATTGACCAGTTTTTAGAAGATGTGGGCGCTCTTTCCGATCCTAAGAGGGAAAAACCCGCTCTACCGACACTCCCTCAGAAGAGCAAAACATCTAAAAAAATTTCTTATATATTGCTTGTAACTCTCTTTACTTTGGGGTTGAGTGTAGGCCTTTTGATCAATCAAGTTTCAATTGGTCGACAGTTCACCTACATTGCGCAAAAACTGAGCGAACTTAAGCCAATTGAAGATCGCTCCATCGATATAGATCTAAATTCTACAGTTCGCTAACATGGTCGGATGACATATCGAATCCCTAAAGGTGTATTTGACATTCTCCCTGAAGATGAGGAGTTGTGGCGGCAATCTCACCTCTGGAACTGGGTAGAATCCACCTTCCGCGAAACCACCAAGCACTTTGGGTACAACGAAATCCGCACTCCCCTTTTTGAATCAACCGATCTCTTCACCCGCAGTATTGGCAGCACAACTGATATTGTGACCAAGGAGATGTACAGTTTCAAAGATCAAGGGGGCCGCTCAATGACGCTGCGCCCAGAGGGAACTGCTCCTGTTATGCGCGCCATTTGTGAGAAGCATCTTGAAGGCTTGCAGAAGCTGTTCTACATTGCACCGATGTTCCGCTATGAGCGGCAGCAGGCGGGGCGCTACAGACAGCATCATCAGTTTGGTGTGGAAGTGGTTGGTTCTAGCTCATCTTTTGTCGATGTTGAAGTGATCGAACTGCTCTTTTCTTTCTATCATGCGCTTGGGCTGACAGATCTTAAATTGCATATCAACTCGATTGGTGATTTAGAAACGCGCAAGAAATTCCGTACAGCGCTCAAAGCCTTTTTAAAACCACATCTTTCTGAGCTTTCTGAGGATAGTCAACGCCGTTTTGAGAGCAATCCGCTCCGAATCTTGGACTCTAAGGCTGAGTGTGACCGCAAAATTTTGGAAGAGGCTCCCTCTATTTTGGACTTTTTGGAGGGTGAGGCGAAGGAGCATTTTGATTCTGTTCTCTCACTTTTGACCATGCCATTTGAGGTCAATCCACGGCTTGTGCGCGGGTTAGATTACTACAGCAACACTGTTTTTGAGGTGGTGGCGGGAGAACTTGGTGCGCAAAATAGTATCGGTGGTGGTGGACGCTATGATGGTCTACTCAAGCAGATTGGTGGCGCTGATCAGCCCGCCTTTGGCTTTGGCTGCGGCATCGAGCGAGTCATCCAAACCTGTATTGGACAGAAAGTAGCGCTACCAATGCGCTCACGTGCTCAGCTCTTCTTCATCCCACTTGGTGAGGCGGCTTCACGCTTCTGCTATAAGAAGATGTCTCAGCTGCGCAAAAAGGGTTTTGCTGTGGAGATGGATTTTTCCGGCAAGAAGCTAAAGCCTGCAATGCGCTACGCAAACCGCAAAGGTTTTTGCTATGTCGCTGTGATTGGAGAGAATGAATTAGAATCCAATCAATTTGAATTAAAAGAGATGGAGTCGGGCAAGAGTGAAACACTTGCCTTCGAACAGCTGGAGAAGAA